>JBJMWI010000022.1:0-23407 GCA_045810225.1 Burkholderiales bacterium | reverse complement strand
TTTCTTTTTCACTATCCGGATCACCACAATCTTCGTGGTAGCGGGAAGGGTGGTATCGCGATAGACCATTAGCGAATGACATCCCCGCTATGCCAGCGTCAATCAATGGTTGAGAGTTATTGCCACTGTTGTTGAGACAAGGCGACGCAGCAATTATGGTCTAATGACTTTTCTAATAAATCCCGGGAGGATGCATGCCCAAGTTCAACGCCAACCTTTCCATGATGTTCAACGAGGTCGGCTTTCTGGAGCGCTTCGGCGCCGCAGCGAAATCTGGTTTCCACGGTGTTGAGTTTCTTTTTCCTTATGACTTCCCCGCCGAACAGATCGGCGAGCAGCTTGCCAAGTACAAACTCGAGATGGTGCTGTTCAACATGCCTCCCGGAGATTGGGCGGCAGGCGATCGCGGCATGGCATGCGACCCGGCAAGAGTCACGGAATTCCAGGACAACATCGGCAAGGCGGTCGAGTATGCCAATGAACTGGATTGCACGATGGTCCATTGCATGGCCGGCCTGAAGCCGCGAGGTGTGTCTGAAGATAATATGCGCGCGACGTACATTGCGAATCTGCAGTTCGCCGGCAAGGAGCTGGCGAAACATCACATGAAGCTGTTGATCGAGGCCATCAACACGCGTGACATTCCTGGGTTCTATCTGAATTATTCGCGACAGGCCTTCGATATCATGCACTACGCGAACGTGCCGAACCTCCTGTTCCAGTACGACATCTATCACATGCAAATCATGGAGGGCGATCTCGCGCCGACGGTCGAGAAAAATCTGGCCAAGATCGGCCACATGCAGCTGGCCGGCACGCCTGGGCGCCACGAGCCGAATACCGGAGAAATCAATTATCCATTCCTGTTCGGCTTTTTTGACCGCATCGGCTACAAGGGCTGGATTGGCTGCGAGTATCGTCCGGCGGCCAAAACGACCGATGGTCTTGGCTGGCTCAGGCCTTATCTAAAGTGACGTCATTTTCAGGGAGACCGAGCATGAATGTTGGCTTCATCGGACTGGGCATCATGGGCAAGCCCATGGTCGCCAATCTCATCAAGGGCGGCCACGCACTGTTTTTGTCGAGTCGCAGCGGCGTACCAGCGGACCTGGTTTCGTCGGGCGCGAAGGCCTGCACTAGTGGCAGGGACGTTGCACAGAAAGCGGACATCATCATTACGATGGTTCCTGACACCCCCGATGTCGAGAAAGTATTGTTCGGCAAAGACGGGGTGGCCGAAGGCTTGTCCCGCGGCAAGATTGTCGTGGACATGAGTTCCATTTCCCCGATCGAAACCCGGGCGTTCGCCGAACGCATCAGAAAGGCCGGTGCTGATTATGTCGACGCGCCGGTCTCGGGCGGCGAAGTGGGCGCGAAGAACGCGGCCCTGACGATCATGGTAGGCGCTTCGGAACAGACGTTCGCCAAAGTCAAACCACTATTCGAGTTGATGGGAAAAAATATCACGCTGGTGGGCGAGACCGGCGCTGGCCAGATCTGCAAGGTGTGCAACCAGATCATCGTCGCGCTGAATATCGAAGCGGTTGGCGAAGCACTGTTGCTTGCTTCCAAGGCCGGCGTGGATGCCGGCAAAGTGCGCCAGGCATTGATGGGAGGGTTCGCGGCTTCGCGCGTGCTCGAAGTCCACGGCGAACGCATGGTCAAACGCACTTTCGATCCGGGCTTCCGCATCGAACTGCATCAAAAGGATTTGAATCTCGCGCTGTCATCGGCGCGCGCGCTGAAAATGAGCTTGCCCAATACCGCGACGGCGCAGGAATTGTTCAGCGCTTGCCAGGCGCAAGGCGGTGGCAAGTGGGACCACTCTGCGATGGTCAAGGCACTGGAAGCACTGGCCAATCACCAGGTAGCCCGGTAACCGCGAGACTCCAAGCTGACGCCTAGTGCAAGCATGAACCGTGATCCTCGCATTCTGCTGAAAGGCATGTTCGATGCGGCGATCGCCGCTGCCCTTCCGGACAAGACGCTGCCCTTCTACCTGCCGTCCCCTCCGCGAGGCCGTATGCTGGTCCTCGGTTGCGGCAAGGCGGCCGGAAGCATGGCAAAGGCGGTCGAAGACCATTGGCCAGGCGAACTGTCGGGAATGGTCGTGACCCGCTACGGCTACAAAGTGCCCACCAGCAGAATTGAAGTTGTCGAAGCGGCGCACCCGGTACCCGATGAGGCCGGCCGCAAAGCCGCCGAGCGCATGCTCGCGATGGCGCAGGGGTTGTCCCCGGATGATCTGGTGTTGTTTCTGGTGTCCGGCGGCGGCTCTTCCCTGCTGTCATTGCCGGCTCCGGGAATAACGCTGGCCGACAAACAGGCCATCAACCAGGCATTGCTGAAAAGCGGCGCCACGATCAGCGAGATGAATTGCGTGCGCAAACATCTTTCCGCGGTGAAAGGCGGCCGTCTCGCGGCTGCTTGCGCACCGGCCCGGGTTATCACACTGGCCATTTCCGACATTCCAGGCGACGACCCTGCGGTCATTGCGTCCGGCCCCACGGTTGCTGACGCCACCACTTTTGCCGACGCGCGCGCCATCCTGGATAAATATCACATCGCTGGCCCGAAAAACGTTATCGAGCATCTGCGCGCCGCGAAAGATGAAACGCCCAAGCCCGGCGATCCGCGGTTGGCTAAAACCGAACTGCATATGATCGCGGCACCGCAGATGTCCCTGGAAGCTGCCGCTGAAACGGCTCGCCAGGCAGGCGTCACTCCGGTCATCCTCGGCGATGCGATCGAAGGGGAAGCGCGCGAGGTCGCCATAGTCCACGCGGGCATTGCACGCCAGGTCATGCGTCATGGTCAGCCGGCGAACAAGCCCTGCGTGCTGCTCTCCGGTGGTGAGACGACGGTCACAGTGCGCGGGCGGGGGCGCGGCGGCCGCAACGTTGAATTTCTGCTGGCGCTTGCGGTAGCGCTTGGCGGCGAGCCGGATGTTTTCGCCTTAGCCGGCGACACCGACGGCGTGGATGGAACGGAAGACAATGCCGGCGCATTGCTGACGCCGGATACGCTGGCGCGCGCACGGGCGCAGCAACTGGACGCAAACAGGATGCTCGCCGATAATGACGGATATAGTTTCTTCTCCGGTGTCGGCGACCTGGTGATGACCGGCCCGACGCTGACCAACGTCAATGATTTCCGCGCAATCCTGATTATCTGACGGCCATTGAACCTGCCATGGGCATGCCAGAATTATTATCATCGGAAATGCTGCAGCCGCAGGTTGCGCATGCGGAACTGATCTCGCAACTCAAGGCAGTATTGCCACCGGCATCGCTGCTGCACGAGCGCGAGGATCTCAAGCCGTTCGAGTGCGACGGCATGACGGCCTATCAGCGCCTGCCCCTGCTGGTGGCGCTGCCCGAAACTGAAGACCAGGTGCGCGAGGTGCTGCGCATCTGTTACCGCGGGCGCGTCCCGGTAGTATTCCGTGGGGCGGGGACCGGGCTGTCCGGCGGTGCGCTGCCGTATGCGCAAGGTCTGCTGCTGGTCATGGCAAAAATGAAGCACATCGTGCATATCGATGCACTCGCGCGCACTGCCCGCGTGCAGCCCGGGGTGCGTAACGCCGCAATATCGGAGACGACATCGCCCTATGGACTGTACTACGCGCCCGACCCATCCAGCCAGATTGCCTGTTCCATCGGCGGCAACGTGGCGGAAAACTCCGGCGGCGTTCATTGCCTGAAGTACGGCCTGACGGTGCACAACATCCTGAAGTTGCGTTTCGTGACCATCGAAGGCGAGCTACTGGAAATCGGCTCTGATGGACTCGATGCACCCGGTTATGACTTGCTGGCGCTGATCACGGGTTCCGAAGGCATGCTGGGTGTGATTACCGAAATCACAGTGAAGCTATTGCCCAAACCCGAAAAAGCGCAGGTCGTGCTGGCCGCATTCGATGACATTACCAAGGCTGCGCAAGCAGTGGCTGATGTAATTGGAGCGGGCATCATTCCAGCCGGACTGGAAATGATGGACAAGAAGGCCACCGCGGCCGTCGAGCAATTCGTGCGGGCTGGCTATCCGCTGGACGCCGCGGCCATATTGCTGTGCGAATCGGACGGCAGTGCCGAAGAAGTTACCGACGAGATCCAGCGCATCAGGCAAGTCATGAACAATGCTGGCGCGACCGAGGTCCGCGTTTCCCGAGACGAATCGGAGCGGTTGAAGTTCTGGGCGGGGCGCAAGGCTGCCTTTCCTGCCGTGGGACGCATCCTGCCGGATTACTACTGCATGGACGGCACCATTCCGAAGAAACACCTGCCTTACGTGCTGAAGCGCATAGACGAGCTGTCGGAGCAGTTTCAGCTGCAATGCGCCAATGTGTTCCATGCGGGCGATGGCAACCTGCATCCGCTTATCATGTTCGATGCCAATGAAGGCAACCAGAATGAGCGCGCAGAAGCTTATGGCGCCGCGATCCTGGAACTCTGCGTCGAAGTGGGCGGCACGATCACCGGCGAGCATGGGGTGGGCCTCGAAAAGATCAACCAGATGTGCGTACAGTTCAACACTGGCGAGCTCAAGGCTTTTCATGCCGTCAAGGCAGCATTTGACGAACATGGCCTGCTCAATCCCGGCAAAGCCGTGCCGACGCTGCAGCGCTGTGCCGAGTTCGGTGCCATGCGCGTGCATCGCGGCCAGGAGAAGTTTCCGGAATTGCCACGCTTCTGATGTTGGCTGCTGAGGGCTTACGCAACCGCTTCAGCCGGAAATGGTCTCAACGCAATACGCAAACGTCAAATTCATGCGGGACGCAGTTCAGAACTTTTCAGAAACCATCCGCAAGGCGGCAGCCGAGCATACCCAGCTGCGCATACGCGGCAGCGGCAGCAAGGATTTCTACGGGCTGGCGCTGATAGGCGACGTACTCGATACGCGCACGCTGACCGGCATCGTCGATTACGAACCGACCGAACTGGTACTGACCGCGCGTGCCGGCACGCCGCTGCGCGAGGTTGAAACAGCCCTCGCGCAGGCCGGCCAGATGCTGGCATTCGAACCGCCGCACTTTGGCCCGGAGGCCACGCTCGGGGGTTGCATCGCCTCCGGCTTTTCCGGGCCACGCCGCGCGGCGGCTGGTTCGGCGCGGGATTTCGTGCTTGGCGTGCGCATGGTCAACGGCATCGGCGAAGCGTTGCACTTTGGGGGTCAGGTCATGAAAAATGTCGCGGGCTACGACTTGTCGCGCCTGATGACCGGGTCTTTCGGCACCCTCGGCGTAATCACTGAAGTATCGCTAAAGGTACTGCCCCGACCCGAGCAGGAACTCACTTTACGCTTTGAGTTCGACGAAACGACGGCAATTGCAACCATGAATACCTGGGCCGCCAAACCGCTGCCCGTTTCCGCAAGTTGCCATGTAGACGGCCTATTGCATGTGCGTCTGGCGGGCGCAGCGGTCGCGGTGGAAGCCGCGCGCAAGAAACTGGGCGGAGAATCCGTGGAAGATGGCGCGGAATTCTGGCAGTCCATTCGCGAGCACTCCCATGATTTTTTTATGAATGCACCGGCGCTCTGGCGATTCTCGATCAAGCCAACATCGCCACCGCTGGGTCTCGGCAAACAGGTGATGGAATGGAACGGCAGCCTGCGCTGGATTGCAGAGGACCTCGATCCATCGCGGGCATTCGCGATTGCGCACCGGGCCGACGGCCATGCCACGCTGTTCCGGGGCGGGAACAAGCGCCATGGCATTCAGCAATTTTCCGCAGGGCTGCTGGCTGTGCACAAGAAGCTCAAGCGCGCATTCGATCCGCACGGCATCTTGGGCTTTGGGCGCATCCATGCCGATTTCTGACACGATGTGGCAGGCGGCATAGTTAATCAGTTGACATGAAAACCAATCTGGCGCAATTCATCCGGGACACGCCCGAAGGCAAGGAAGCGAACAGCATCCTGCGCGCCTGCGTGCATTGCGGCTTCTGCACGGCCACGTGCCCGACCTATCAACTGCTCGGCGATGAGCTGGACGGCCCGCGTGGGCGCATCTACCTCATGAAGGAAATGCTGGAAGGCAACGAAGTGAGCGCCAAAACGCAAATTCACCTTGATCGATGCCTGACCTGCCGCGCCTGCGAAACCACCTGCCCGTCAGGCGTCGAATACGGAAGGCTGGTGGATATCGGTCGCAATATTGTCGAACAGCATGTCCCGCGCGCGCCGCTCGATGCAGTAAAGCGCGCCGCGCTGCGCGCTGTCCTGCCGCGTCCGGCCCTGTTCAAACCCTTGCTTCGCATCGGCCAAATCTTGCGCCCGCTGCTGCCGTCCGCGCTGAAAAAAAAGATTCCGAAACGGCAAACGCAGGGCACCGATTGGCCGGCGCCGCGTCACACACGCAAGATGCTGGTGCTGGATGGCTGTGTGCAGCCTTCACTTGCTCCTGATATCAATCCGGCAACTGCGCGCGTGCTGGCGCGTCTGGGCATCGACCTCATCAGGGCAGAAAAGGCCGGCTGCTGTGGCGCCGTGACGTTCCACCTGAACCGGCAGGAAGACGCGCGTGACTTCATGCGCAACAACATCGACGCATGGTGGCCGCATGTCGAAGCCGGCGCCGAAGCCATCGTCGTTACGGCGAGTGGCTGCGGCACACTGGTGAAAGAATATGGCCATCATTTGGCGCAGGACGCGCGGTATGCGGCCAAAGCAGCAAAAATATCGGCATTGTCCCGGGACGTCAGTGAAGTGATTTTTGCCGAGCGGGCAGCGCTGGAGCGATTGTTGGCTGCAACGCCTGCGCGCTCGATGCCCAGGCCCCGCATTGCGTTCCATACGCCGTGCTCGCTGCAGCATGGACTCAAGATCCACGGCATGGTGGAAACCAGCCTGCTGGCGGCGGGATTCGACCTCACCGTGGTGCCGGACGCGCATTTATGCTGCGGCTCCGCCGGCACTTACTCGATCCTGGAACCGGAATTGTCGCAACGGTTGCTCACCAACAAAGTTGTTGCGCTGGAGTCGGGCGCGCCTTCACTGGTGGCGACCGCGAATATCGGCTGTCTCACCCATATCCAAAGCGCCACTGCGTTGCAGGTGAAGCACTGGATCAACCTGCTGGACGAAAGGCTGTCATGAGCAAGATCGCAATAATCACGGGCGCAACATCGGGGTTCGGTGCGGCGACGGTGCGCAAATTCACCAAGGCCGGCTGGCGCGTAATCGCGACTGGCCGCCGGGCTGACCGCCTGAAGCAACTGGCGGCCGAGTGTGGTGCCGATAACGTATTCGTCAGCGCGTTTGACATGAGAAAGCCGGAGGCCATCGCAGCGGCAGTGGACAAGCTGCCGGATTCATTCCGGGACCTGGATCTGCTGGTGAACAATGCCGGCCTGGCGCTTGGAACCGCGCCCGCGCAAAAAGCAAGCCTCGAGCAATGGAATGAGATGATCGAGACTAATGTAATCGGCCTGGTCACTATCACGCAAAAGCTGCTCCCGAGACTCATCGCGCGCAAGGGTGCAATCATCAACATCAGTTCGGTGGCTGCAACTTATCCGTATGCAGGCGGCAATGTCTACGGCGGCACCAAGGCCTTCGTCAGTCAATTTTCCCTGGGGTTGCGCTCTGACCTGCACGGCACCGGGGTGCGCGTGACCACGGTCGAACCAGGCATGGCGGAAACCGAGTTCACTTTGGTTCGCACCGGCGGCAACCAGGAAGCCTCGGACAAACTCTATAACGGCGCCGATCCGATGAGCGCCCAGGACATCGCAGAAACGCTGTTCTGGATCGCCACGCTGCCGCCGCACATGAACGTCAACCGCATCGAAGTCATGCCGGTGCGCCAGTCCTTTGCCGGCTTTCAGGTTGATCGCAACCCGGCCGCATAAAAATCCGCGAGCGCGTCACCTGGGGTCGTTGTTTTTGCTCGCGGCCAGCGCGTGGTCGACACAAATTTTTATTCTGCTCGCTTCCCGGCCACGGAATTCGTTTTGGCAGCGCTCCAGCAACGCCGGATGATCCCGCGCATAAGCTTCAAGTACGGGTCCGGCCGCGATATCGTCATCGATGCATTTCTTGACAATGCCCCAGCCCATTTCCTTACGGCGGGTGCAACGCTCCACGGTTGCCTTCAACTCGGCGGGATAGCGCGCAACTTCGGCGCGCGCAGCCTGATTTTCCCGAATGCAAATCTGCGCCATCTCGGTGCCGAATTCGGCATTCGACATCAGGCAGCCGGTAACGATGTCGGACTCGTCATCCGCAAGGCCTGCCAGCGGCAGCGAAGCCAATAGTGCTGCGATTAAAACAGTTCTCATAAGGTGCGCATTTGTTGCGGCCAGGCTCAAGCGCATCAGCGTCCTGCCGCAACGACCATCTTGCCAGTCGGCCGTAAGGCGCTGCCCATTTTTAGGTTACCCGGATTACCCGCTCAGTGATTATCCCGGGGTACGCCTTTGCTGGTGGAAATACGCTGGTACTTCACGGCCGGCTTGAGCACCATGCCATTGGCCAGCTCATCAACCATTTCGCGCTGCATCTCCTGCCACGGCGTCTGGCTGGCCGGGCTTTTGAAGCCGCCGTGTTCCTCTAGCGCTTTCATACGCTGCGCGTACTCGGTTTTACTGATGAGAATGTTGGCCGTACGCTTGTTCAGGTCGATGCGCACCCGGTCGCCGGTTTTCAGAATAGCGAGACCGCCCATGCTGGCCGCTTCCGGTGAAGCGTTCAGGATCGACGGCGAGCCGGACGTGCCGGATTGGCGCCCATCGCCGATGCACGGCAATTCCGTGATGCCCTCCTTGATGAGTCTCGCCGGCGGCTGCATGTTGACCACTTCGGCCGCGCCTGGATAGCCCTTTGGCCCGGTACCCCGCACGAACAGCATGCAATCATCGTCAATCTTGAGTTTCGGGTCGTCGATACGATGGTGATAATCCTCCGGACCATCAAATACGATGGCCCGGCCTTCCCATGCATTCGGATCCTTGGGATTGGACAGGTAGCGCTTGCGAAACGCTTCGGAGATCACGCTGGTCTTCATGATCGCGCTATCAAACAGATTGCCTTTCATGTTCAGGAAGCCGGCCGATTTCTTCATTGGTTTTTCGTAGGGCCAGATGACTTTCTGGTCGTCAACCACGGCTTTCTTGCAATTTTCGTAAAGCGTTTTGCCGTTTACGGTGATGGGATTCTTGTGTATTTTTCCGGCCGCGATGAGTTCGCTAACTACGGCTGGCACGCCGCCGGCGCGGTGATATTCCTCGCCAAGGTACTCGCCGGCCGGTTGCAGATTGACCAGCAATGGAATGTCGTAACCGATTTTTTCCCAGTCGTCGTTGTCGAGCTTGACCCCGATGTGGCGCGCAATGGCGTTGAAGTGAATCGGTGCATTGGTCGAACCGCCGATGGCGGAGTTCACGACAATGACGTTCTCAAACGCTTCACGCGTCATGATCTTGGATGGCCGCAAATCTTCCCATACCATGTCGACAATGCGCTTGCCGGTTTCGTAAGCATTGACGGCCCGGTCCTTGTGCGGGGCCGGAATCGCGGCACTGCCCGGCAGCGACATGCCCAGCGCCTCGGCCAGCGAATTCATGGTGGAAGCCGTGCCCATGGTATTGCAGTGTCCGGGCGAAGGGGCGGAAGAGGCAATCAGATCGATAAACTCCTCGTCATTAATTTCACCCGCCGCCAGCAATTCGCGCGCTTTCCAGACGATAGTACCCGAGCCGGTGCGCTCGCCGTGGAACCAGCCGTTCAACATCGGTCCCCCGGAAAGCACGATCGCCGGAATATCCACGGTCGCGGCGGCCATGAGCTGCGCCGGGGTGGTCTTGTCGCACCCCGTGGTCAGCACCACGCCGTCGATGAAATATCCATATAGCGTCTCGACCAGGCCGAGATAGCACAAGTTGCGGTCGAGCGCAGCAGTGGGCCGCTTGCCGGTTTCCTGGATCGGATGGACCGGAAATTCGAACGCGATGCCACCCGCCTCGCGGATGCCTTCTCTTACCCGGTGCGCAAGTTCAAGGTGATGCCGGTTGCAGGGCGAAAGATCCGAGCCGGACTGTGCGATCCCGATGATTGGCTTGCCGGCCTGCAACTCCTCGCGCTTGATCCCCCAGTTCATGTAGCGCTCGAGGTAAAGCGCAGTCATATTGGGGTTGTTCGGATTCGCGAACCACTGTCGGGAGCGTAGTTTCGCGGGATCCCGTTTCATGTTTTGTGCCATATTTTTTGTTCTCCTCGGAACGCCGGGTGCAAAAGTCCCGGTCGTCATTCGTCATCATTTAAAGCGTGCATTCTAACCGACGCTTGCCGCTGCGGCATACCTGCGGCCCGTGCATCCGTCTCGCGTACGGATGTCCGGCGAACAAACGCTCAGCGTGATTTGCGCAGCGCTGGGTTGAGCCGGTCGATGTCGCCCTGGACCTGGACGCGGCTGCGCTCGTAAATGAGTTCGCGTCCCATGGCGCTGCCAGCGTAGCTCATGCCGTTGCGGGTCGGTGTCAGATCGCATTTGACGTTATGGATACCTTCGCCGAGCACGATCTGTATGCGCTCGGCGCGCTTGTTCAGCACGACTACGTCAATGACCTGCCCACTGTCGGTAATGCGCACTTTTATTTTCTCATCGACCATAAAGTCCTTTCTGTTTCGTGGATATCCGGCCACGGTGACATGCCAATGAGACGGCTTTGTCGCTCGCATCTTACCGGACTTCCAATCGGTAAAACTCCGCAGCAAGCAGGTGCGATGCGCGACATCAAAGTACGCAGCGTCACTGCGTGCCGACCGCAAAAGAAAGATGCCGGGTTAGCGCCCGGCATCCGATTCATTACATCAGCACGAAGCGATCAGTTTCCGGTATAGGTGACAGTCCAGATCACACCGGTTTTGGCTACCGGATAAAACGGCATGCCCTGATTGAAATCCATGTGTACATAGCCGTAATCGACGATGTACATCGTCTTGCCGTCATTGCTGAACACGACATCGTTCGGCCGCTCCATGCCACCCTGGTTTTCAGGCTTCTGGTAGGCATTTCCGCCCGGTTCGATATTGTGCGCAAAGGGCGTCCACTTGATGCCTGACGGATTCAGGAACTCGATGCGCAGTACATAGGGCCAAGTTGGCTCCAGGCTGTCGGGGCCGGTGAGAATGCCGTAGACCGAGGCAAACAGATTGTTATCGTAGCCGAAACCCTTCGCGCTCCAGGCAATGCCGTCCATCGGACTGTTGGTGTCCCATTCCAGCACTGGATTGATGTACCCGTTCGGGTTCTTGTTGGCGACGGCAAGCGGCACTCCGCGCACGCCGGAATTGTGCACGTTGCCGGTGTACGGCGAGTTCTTGGGCACGAAAGGTTTGTCGCCGATATACAGCTGCGGATGCGGGCGATCGACCACCGAGCCGGTGTAGGCCTTCCAGCCGAATCGCTTGTTGGTAACGAAGTTCATGCCTTCCTTGTCGGGAAATCCTGCATCCTGACCCTTTTCCGTGACCAGCCAGATCTTTTCCGCCCCGTTGGCGATACGGCGATTGCCCAGGTCATTCATGCCGTTGTCAGACACGGCAAGCGCGCTCTCGAAACGGCTCCCCTTGGGACCGAACTCGACACCCGACTGATTGCGGAACCCCATCGCATAGACTTCCATCTTGTCGTGCGGATAGATGCCTTCGGCGTTCTTGTCCCCGAACTTCACGCGCATGATGGAACCATGGCACGGTACGGTCGCCTTGACGATCTGGCCCGGTTTCGCGGCGACGCCCGCCGGCATGTACGCACCGGTCATGCGTCCATCGGATGTCTTCACGTTCAGTCCGGTATGGACAATGTCGCGGCAGGGCGCGTCGTGCGGCGTGTTGCGCAGGCCGTCTGGGTGCGCCACCCAGAATGGGTCGTTCGGAATATCAGTCCAACCGAGATTGTCCGGATCGGCAAAGCCCTCATTGCTGGGCTGACCGAGTGCGAAATACAGATAGCCGCCGCGGCAGGTAATGCCGGCGTTGCGATGGTCGCCGTTGTGTAGATCCTTGATAATGACTTTGGGCTCGCCGTCGAGTCCTTTCATTTCCCAAATGCGTTCGCCGTATTCCGGAATATACGTAACGCCGTTCTCGGGGCAATACGCGATTTCGTTCATGACGGTCTTGAACAGGCCTTCGCCGATTTTCTTGATCAGCTTTCCGCTTGGGCTGTAAACCTCTACATGCGGCTTCGGCATGAGATCAGCGTCAGGGCCGCCGAACAGGTTGCCAGAGATTGCCACCCATAGGTTGCCCTGCCCGTCCACCGTCGCAGCCGACGGGGTACTGAGTCCGGCGACGAGGATGCCAACCTTGTATCCGGGCGGCACGACGACCTTGGATGGATTGGGTGGCACCGGCGTCTGCTTGATCCATTGCGTCAGATCACCGGCCATAGCGGAAATGCAGAACAGATATCCCGATAACAGAATCAGGGTTGCTATTGGTTTTTTCATCTTGGCTCTCCTCCTGAATAATGGTTTTTTAGTATCGCGCCAGACTTCGGATGAATGCGATCAGATTACCGATGTCGTCTTCTGAAAATGTCGTTCCGAATGACGGCATGTAGCCGCTCTTGTTTACGCCCTCTCCTCCTTTCGTGATCACGGTAAATAAATATTCGTCGGGTAGCTGGTCGATGTAGCCCTGTTTGGTCAGATTTTGCGGACGCGGCATGAAGCCATCCTTGCGCCCGCCGCGGCCGTCCGGCCCGTGGCAACCCTGGCAGTACTGCTGGAAAAGTTCGTTGCCACGAGCTGTATCTGCTTCGGCCAATGCTGGCGCCGCGGGGAACCCGCACAGCGCGGCCAATACGGCCACTAAATATCGGTTGTTCATTCAGGAGTCTCCCGCTTGCAACTGCTCTTTTTTTCACGACGGCAATCCCGGAAGCCTACACCCGCTTCGAGCCGGCTTCTTGAAGAAATCACGAACCTGGACTGCAAGGCCCGACCTTCAACGACTCAAGTACCGGTGATCCACCGCTGGAGCAAAAGAGTCAGGAGGAATGCCCCGCCCGCCAGCCACGCAAAGAGCAAGTTCCCGGTTCCGGCAAGCAACATCGCGTCAAGCAGGGAAATGCCCGCGATCAGGCTGATAACCGCACGCGGTACGTCGCCTGGCTTGCGCCTGCGCAAAAGCCACAGCGCGTAGCACGCCCACGCGGCAAGCGAGACGAGCGGCAATACGGTGAGCGGCTGCGCCGGCGCGAGATAAATTCCATAGACCACCGGCACGGCCAGGAAAGCCAGCGGCCAGGCATTTTCCAAACGACCCAGATGTTCTTTTTTCGCGGCGTACGTCAGCCCGATCAGATAGCACAACAACACTACGGCAGCGATTATCACGTGCGGAGGCAGAAAAGCCGTCACCGCTACGGCGGCAGTGACATAGACCAGCATTCGGCACACGCCCATGACCAGCGGGCTCAGTGGATTATTTTTGTGATGCCAGTTGTAGAACACGATCGCGCAAGCCAGCGCGGCTCCGGCCGCGACCGGGCGCCACTGCGTGCGCGGCTCGAAACCAAAGCCCACCCATGCCAGAAGCGCAAGCCCTACAGCCATCATGCCGAAGCCGAACGCGTGCACCTGAGCAGCACTAACCTGTCCGGACGGAATCGGCCGCTCCGGCCGCGCCTTCGCATCGAACACGTGATCGAAGGCATCGTTCAGGTACATGCCGCCGACGTAGAACAGCGACAGCGCCATGACTACGATGAACAGGCGAAGGTCTGCAGTGGCAGCGCCCGCCAGCGCCGTGCCGGTAAGCACATTCGACCAGACGGTCGGGAGATTGGAAATGCGCCCCAGTCTCAGCGCGACGGCAAAGTTCATGCGGACAACCGGTCCTTCACCCAAATCAGTTCGCGCGCAACAGCCTGTTCCATGCCGCCTGCACGCAGCCGTTCCGGAAGCACATTCCAGGTATAAGTCTCCACCTCGAGATGCGCAGACACCGGATGCGACCGGTGGATATCAAGCACCTCCTGAATGAACGCGCGTGTCGACCCAAATGCGCCGAGGTCTTCCATGAAGATCGGCACATGGCAGTGAACCCGCCATTCGCGCCCGTCCGCTGTTCCGCTCGTTGTGGCGAGCGCTTCGGGAAGGTCTGCGTAGCGTCGCACGCCTTGCGGGCCCGTTTCCACAACCTGATGCAAGTACACTGGATCATCGAACTGCTTCAGCGCCGTCACCGCATCTGCGGTCAATTGCGGCAAGCGCAACCCGGCACTGATTTGCAGCTTGGTGACCCGGATGCCGGCCTCCTGCAACGTGCGGATACAACCGGCCGGATCTTCGAATTCGACTGCCGCATGGCAAAGATCGAGGCACAAGCCGACATGCGCGTGCAGCGCCGCGTCCGCAGCCGGCGCATCCATCCGGGCCAGTTCACCGAGCCGTCGTGCTGCGCTGTCACTGAACAGATGCTGGCGGAAATATTGCACGCTCTCGGCGATGGTCTCGAGGAAACAATGCGGCTCCGGCTCGATCGCCAGGGCAATGTGGCGGCCGCTGCGGCGCTTGATGTCCACCAGCGTGGCCACGTGCCGCAGTATGTTGTCGGTGATTTGTTCCACGTCGCCGACGGGGCGCATCGCGGGCTTGAATGCACCGGGTACCGTACTGATGCTGCCATCTACACCGTCTGGCAGCAGCCTTACCAGCAATTCCGCCAGTTCATCCGTATAGCGCAACCGTTCCTTGTCGCGCCAGTCGGGCAGATAGGCTTCCTCCTTGACGCGCACGCCATGGAACGTCCCGTACGGAAAGCCGTTGATGGTGAACACATAGAGCCGGTTGCGCGTCAGGAACTCGCGAAATTCCTGCAGTGCATCGCCGCTGTTCAATTCGCGCGCTGCGCGCGCCGACAGCCGCAAACCGATGCCGAACAGTTCGCCGGGGGCCACGCGATCGCGCACAGCGGGAAAGTAACGTCCGATGTTGGCGCGAACTTCGGCCCAGGATTCGCCGGGGTGGATATTGCTGCAGTAAGTCAGGTGAGCGCCATGCGGGCCAATTCTCACTGACCGGTCTCTTTCCGGCGCAGCCAGGCCATCGCATGCAGGATTTCGGTGTTGTCCATGGCATGCACTTCTTCGCCGCGGCCAATGTCGCGCAGCAAGGTAATGGTCAATTCCCCGCCAAGGTGCTCGCGAAACTCCTCGATGCCGCGCAGGATCACCGGACGTCCTTGTTCGTCGCGCGTGTCCATGGCCGGATGCCAAAGATAGAAACCAAGTTTCTTGAGCAGGCGGTACACACGCTCCTCTGCTGCGGCCGGCAGCATGCCGATCTGCACGGAATAGCGCGCATCCAATGTCAGGCCGATGGCGACTGCCTCGCCATGCCGCAGTTCGTGCGCAGTCAGGCTCTCCAGTTTATGCGCGGACCAGTGGCCATAGTCGAGCGGCCGCGCACTGCCGGTCTCAAACGGGTCACCGCCATGCGCAATCTGTCGCATGTGCAACTCGGCGCAACGACGGATCATGCGAGCCATCGCCGCCGGGGCGCATTCGCGCAATGCTTCTGCATTGCCCTCGAGCCATTCGAAAAACAGGCCGTCGCGAATCAGTGAAACCTTCACCGCTTCCGCAATGCCCGCAATCTTGTCGCGCGGGTGCAAGGTGCGCAGGAAGGCGGCATCGTTGAGCACCGCGAACGGCGGCGCAAAAGCACCCAGCAGATTTTTCATGCCAAAGGCGTTGACGCCGTTCTTCACGCCAACGCCCGAATCATTCTGTCCAAGTACCGTGGTCGGAACGCGCACGTGGCGCACGCCGCGATGCGTGGTAGCCGCAACAAACCCGATCATGTCCAGGAAAGCGCCCCCGCCGATACCCACCACAAAAGCATGCCGATCGACATTGAGTTCAACCAGACGCCGCTGCAGGCTGGTCACTAGCGCCGGATCGTTCTTGACATGCTCTCCACCGGCGACGACTTCCGGCCGGCCGACCAGTTCCAGCGATTCCGCGTGGGCTTCAGCATACGCGGCAATATCGTGCACAAGTGCAGGCCAGCTGGCCGCGACATTGGCGTCCACGAATACCACGATGCGATGCCGCTTGGCGGGTTCACGACGCGCAATGCTCTGTACGAATACCGGGTTGGCGCGCGCAAACAGGTGCTCGGTAAAGTGCACGGGATAGTCATAGTGCACCGCGAACTCCTGGTGATACACCGCTTCAAGGGCGGAATCGCCAGCCGGTTTTACCAGTTCAACGCTCATTTGCTACCTCTTTGCTCGCTCGTTACGCGTCACTTGAATACGACCGAATCCGTGCGTCCTGGGTTCGGCGTTTCTCCGACGCGCGGAGCCTGGCCACGCAGCACGGAATTGCCCTCAAACAACATGCGCTGGTCGATCGGCGCCGGATTCATCCAGTGCTCCTCTTTCATCTGCCCGCTCTGTCCAAACGCCTTGAGCGCATTGCCATAGCATATGGCCTCGACATCCTTGGACGCGATGCCACGGTCCAGCATCAGCCGCGCGGTCTTGGGTACGGCCAGAGGGTCGGACACGCCCCAGTCAGCGCTGGAGTCGATGAAGATGTGATGTGATCCGTATTTGCGCGCAATCTCGACCATGCGTTCGTTGCCCATTTTGGTATTGGGATAAATCGTAAAGGCGGCCCAGAACCCGCGATCGAGCACTTCCTGCACCGTTTCCTCGTTGTTATGGTCGATAACCACGCGCTCGGGCTGCACGCCCATTTCCAGAGCGACCGCCATGCTCCTACTCGTGCCGCTTTTTTTGTCGCGGTGGGGGGTATGCACCTGCACCAGCATGTCGAACTCCTTTGCCAGAGCAAGCTGCGCGCGGTAATACTTGTCTTCGACTGGCGTCTGGTCGTCGTAGCCAATTTCGCCGACTGCCACCACGCCCTCTTTCACCAGGTAACGCGGCAAAATCTCGAGTACTTGTTCTGCGAGCGCTTCGTTGTTTGCTTCCTTGCTGTTCAGGCCGATGGTGCAATAGTGGTGGATGCCAAATTGCGCAGCCCGGAAACGCTCCCATCCGACCAGACTCGACAGATAGTCGATATAGGTGCCGACCTGGGTGCGGGGCTGTCCGAGCCAGAAAGCCGGCTCGATCAGGGCCACGATGCCCGCCGCTGCCATGCGCTCGTAATCGTCCGTGGTCCGCGCGCTCATGTGGATATGTGGATCGATGAATCTCATGTCTTGCCTCCAATAATCATTACGCCACGCTAAATCGCCAGTGCCTGCCAGCTGACTTTGTGTTCGCTGACTGCGCGCGCGAGCTCGGGGTACCGGGACAGCAGCTTTGCCGCCCCGGGATCCGGGGAACTAGACAGTGCCAACGCCGCTGCCGTGCGCTCCGGATCCGTACCCTTTTCCAGGACGCGCGCGAGGTCTTGCAACATTTCGCCGCGCGCATGCGGTCCCACGCAGCGCCACAGCTCCGGACTAATTGGGCGCCCGGCGGCCCAGCGCTCATGTGCATAGTCGCATAACATGCGCGCCAGCGCGGGATTCGCACGTTGTTCCAGGCCCACCACAGGCGCCAGCGTACTTCCGATAAACAAGGTCTTGAGGACCATCTGGTTCCACGCGGGCTCGGTCAATTGCTCGGACGGGTATGGATTGCGGTGCGCCACGGCTTCGAACACCGCTTTCATATTGGTGCGTATGCCTTCGGCGGCGCGCAGCACATAACGCGGCTGGTCGGGATACAACGGCAATCCGCGATAGAACGCAACCAGTTCGCCGACGTCTGCGGTATTGCACAGTTGATCGAGGCGACGCAGGAACGTCGCACCATCGGATGCCGCAGCGAGCAGCAGATAAATACGGGCAGCCTGATCGATGCTCCAATCGGAGGGATCCCAGCCCGCCCGTGCCGCCGTCGCCTGTTTCAGTTGGCCGGCGTCGAGATCAAGATCGGCCTTGCCGACTTTTCGGGTCACCAGACTAATGGACCGGTACAGGTCCGCATCGCTGCCTCCTTGCAGCCTTTCTGCCGCACCAAACAGCCAGGCACGGCCTTCCGCAGGCAACCTTGACTCCAGCCAGCGCTTCAGTAACGAGGCTGGACTCATGCCCGCTCCTTTGCGTGTTCAGCACGCAGACGCTCTTTGGTCGTGCCGCGACCATTGAACACATGTTCAAGCAGCAACCCCTTGACGTCGGTGGCCGCGACCGGACCATCCTCGAGCAAGTGCGGCGCCGACGTAATGAACAGCGGACCTTCCGCCGGATCGTCGGTTGGCCGGCCATGCGAACCTTTCACCAGGCCGGCATCGAGCGAAATGACGTCCATGAGATAACGCATTCCCAATTTTTTTTGCAGCAGTTTCCAGCCGATGCGCGCCTTCACCAGACGCTGAGCCGGATCGAGCAACAACTCCACCGGGTCATAACCCGGTTTACGATGAATGTCGACGGTGCGCGCATAATCCGGGGCGCGCGCATCGTCCAGGAAGTGATAATAGGTGAACCAGCTATCCGGCCTGGCAATGGCCACCAATTCGCCGGAGCGCGCATGATCCAGGCCGGCTTCGCGTTTGCCTTGTTCATCAAGAACGCGTTCGACGCCCGGTAGTGAGCGCAGCAGGCTCGCTACCTCGTTGATCAGCTCCCGGCGTGCCACATAGACATGCGCGATCTGATGATCTGCCACCGCGAAAGCATCCGACGCGCCCGCGTCCAGCTGGTCGCGGCCAAGCTCCTCGCGCACACGGAGCCAGCCGGCCCGACGCAGCGCGCGGTTGATATGTACCGGCCTCGACACATCGGTAATGCCATATTCGGAAAGTGCTACGACCTGCATGCCGGCCTGTTGCGCAGTGTCGATCAGTTCACCGCAAATTGCATCTACTTGCGCCACGTCGCGCGCGATGTCCGGATGGTTGGGGCCTAGGCGCTGCAGGTTATAGTCCAGATGCGGCAGGTAAACCAGCGTCAGGGTCGGCTGATTTTTTCGCAACACGTGCAAGGCCGACTGGGCGATCCAGCGCGTGGAGACGATGTCCGCCGCCGGGCCCCAGAAACGAAACAGCGGAAACTGGCCGAGCGCATGCTGTAATTCATCGCGCAGTTCCGGCGGGTGTGTATAAATGTCGGGCAGCTTGCGTCCATCCGCGGGATACATGGGGCGCGGAGTGATCGCGATGTCCGCGGAGGAATACATGTTGTACCACCAGAACAGCTTCGCGCAGGTGAATGACGCATCGCGCTTGCGCGCGGCATCCCAAATCTTCTCCCC
Source organism: Burkholderiales bacterium (assembly GCA_045810225.1). Classification (GTDB taxonomy): domain Bacteria; phylum Pseudomonadota; class Gammaproteobacteria; order Burkholderiales; family JACQAP01; genus JACQAP01. The sequence continues at coordinate 4,177 of JBJMWI010000022.1, read as the reverse complement.
GTCGACCAGCCGATTGGACTGGCGCCACAGCCAAATCTCCGAGAGGTCGCGAAAATACCATCCGTTGCCAACGATGCCGTGCTCACGCGGCAGCGTTCCGGTAACGAAAGTGGATTGCACCGTGGTCGTTACAGCCGGCGTCACCGTGCGCAGGCTGCGTACGGTTCCCTGCTTCGCCAGCGCGCCGAGGTGCGGTGCATGGACCAGCAGCGCAGGGGTCATGCCGACGACGTTCAGCACCAGCGTGCGATTCATGTCCGCCCCGCCAGCTGACTTACTCTATTCACAACGTCCCTCCGTATTGCGCCGGTCCGTCGCACGCGGACCTTGTGGCGGCCCGGCCGCCTGTTTACGTCCCTTGCTTACGCTGCAGAGGCAACATTGTTGTGCAGCTACACCGCGATTTTAACGCGGGGCCCGGTTTTCGGGAATCCGCCCGGCATTGCGGCGCATCAATGGGATCCGTCGCGCGGCAGGGTACCGCCCGATGAGCCAGGTTCGTCCTGCTCTATGCCGCTGCCAATCAAGCCGTGGGCGATCGCGAGGCGCACCACTTGCGCGGTATTGCTGACATCGAGTTTGTGCTTGATGTTGGACTGATAGTTTGCGACCGTCTTATACGAGAGACACAGAATCTTCGAGATTTCCTGCAAGGCGTGCCCGGCCACCAGCAGGCGGAATACCTCGAATTCGCGCGCTGACAAGGCATCGATTGGATTGTCACGGCCGGGCAGCATCTGCAATGCCAGTTCCTGCGCCATCTCATGACTGATGTAAAGCTTGCCTTGCGCTACCAGGCGCACCGCTTCCACCAGGACTTCGGGCGCAGCCGATTTGGTCACGTAACCACGCGCGCCGGCCTGAAGTGCGCGCGATGAAAATACCGTGTCCTCGTGCATGCTGAACATCAGGATTTTAGCGTCGGGCAAGCGCGCAATGATTCGACGTACGGCTTCGATTCCGCCCATGCCGCCAAGATTGATGTCCATGACGGTAACGTCGGGCAATGTCTCGCACACGATCCGGTAGGCTTCCTCGCCGCTGGAGACCTCGGCGATTACGCTAATGTCCTGCGTGCGCTCGAGCAGACGTTTGTAGCCCTCGCGTACCACTGCGTGATCGTCGACCAGCACCACGCGTACCGGGGTAAGCCGTGATTCGTTCATGATTTGCCTTTCAAGGGAATCAAGGCGCACACGCGGGCTCCCTGCGCCGGCGCACTGCGTAAATCAAGGTGGCCGTCCAACGCCTCCACCCGTTCACGAAGACCGATCAGGCCCAGTCCCTCGGAGCGCAGGCCCGGATTAAAACCGTGGCCGTTATCTTCGAAGCTGAAGCGGATTGCCTCGGAACCCGCGTTACTGTCACCGGTCCGCACCAATGAAATAGACACCTCGGTCGCTTGCGCATGCTTGGCCACGTTGGTCAAACATTCCTGCGCGAGCCTGTACAACGTGATGTTCACCTGCTCGCCAAGATTGTCCAATTCACCCTCTGCGGCAAAGCTGCAGCGTACCGCCGGATGCCTGCGCCGCCACTGTTCGATGCCATATTCAATGGCGGATCGCAAGCCCAGTTCGTCCAGCGCCACGGGACGCAGCCGCCGCATCAGACTTCGCACCACGTCGTATACCTGGCCAGACACGTCGATAATGGCCTTGGCACTGCGTTGTACCTCCACCGCGTTTGCAGCGCCGTCGCGTATCGTTACGGCATCGACCTTGATGGCATTCAGGCTCTGGCCGAGTTCGTCGTGAAGCTCGCGCGCGAGGTTGCGGCGTTCTTCTTCCTGCACCTGCATGGAACGTTGCGACAAGCGCCGGTTCTCCTGCAGCGCATTTGCGAGCTGGCCTTGCATGGCGGTGACATCCGTCATATCGGCCAGGTAAATGTGCAACTCCGGCTCGCGCGCCGGCGACAGCCTTGCGGACAGTTTCGCAGCCGCATGCACCACCGCCCCGTCACGCTGCGTGAGCTGCAATGATGGCGATTCGATTTGGCCGCCTGCCTGCAACGCATTGCGATGCGTCGTCCAGAGTGCGCGGTCCACATAAAATTCATGGAGCAGCCGGCCGTTTAATTCATCTGGACTGGCGAACCCCAACAGGCGTACCGCGGCGGGATTGGCAAGTTTTATCCTTCCATCAAGAGATGCCAGCAGGTTGCCCGCGAGGTTCTCCGTAAAAAGCATCCGATATTGCTCTTCGCTGTCCAGACGCAAGGCGACCTGTTCCATCATTTGCCGCGAGCGACGCCACGAGAACCAGGCGAGGCCCACGGCCATGGCCAGTAGCGTCAGGGGAAGCTCATCGGCCTGGTAAGCCTCGCGCGGGCCGGTGAGCGAACCAATCCATTCATTGAGTTGAAATGCGCTCGCCAGCGCGAATGTCAACAGCGGCACGGCGGCGAGCACCAGCAGGTCTCGCCGCAGAGAAGGCCGGGCTGCGCTGGCCGCAGACGTTGGCCGGCCGTTACGGAACAAATTCATGAAGGAACATACCACGCGGACGTACCCGCTATATAACGGAAGCGTTCCGGGGCAACAAGCAAAATTTTCTGCAGACCGCATCCACGGCGGTTGGCACACCCGGGATGCAATTCCCTTACTTAAGGAATATTTCCCGCTGTGCTTGGGAGCAGGTCCCTGACCATAGCGATAGGACGGCAATTAGATTGCCGGGGTGTACATGGGGTGCACATTGCATGCTGGCAGACCGGCATGGTGGTTGCGGGCGTTCGGCGCAAAAACTGCCGCCCGGGACAAGAATCTCACAGGAGAAAAACAACAATGATGTTCCAGGGCGGCGCCGGTGTACGGGCCTGTTGTGCGGTTGTTGCGATGGTGGGCGTCACGGTCAGGTTCGCGTACGCAGCCGACAATCCGGCGGCCGAACTGGAAGCACCGACCGTCGAAGTGGTTGGTACAACGCCGATCCAGGGCATCGGCGTTCCGGTGAACCAGGTGCCATCGAACGTGCAAACCACGACCGGAGCCGATATTCAGAGGCAGAGGACGCTCGACCTGACGGAGTATATGGAAAACAATCTGGGCAGCGTTACGCTCAATCAGGGGCAGAACAATCCATTCCAACCGGATGTTCAATTCCGTGGCCTGACCGCTTCCCCGCTGCTCGGCACACCGCAAGGATTATCCGTGTTTGTCGATGGTGTGCGGGTCAACGAACCGTTCGGTGACGTGGTGAACTGGGACCTGATACCGCAAAACGCAATCTCGACGATGACGCTGATTCCAGGATCCAATCCAGTTTTCGGCTTGAATACGCTCGGGGCGGCGCTGTCCATCTCCACCAAATCCGGCTTTCAGTATCCGGGCGCATCGGTGACGTTATCCGGTGGCTCCTGGGGCAGGAAGTCCGCCGAGCTGGAATATGGGACGCACAGCGACAAGGCGGATTTGTTTCTGGCCGGCAATTTCCTCGATGAGAACGGCTGGCGCGAACACTCGCCCAGCCGCATCAAGACGGTATTCGGCAAGGTTGGGTGGGAGCGCGAAGATACTGACGTGGATGTCTCACTCATGCTGGCCGACAATTCGCTGCAGGGCACACAGGCACTGCCAGTAAGCTGGCTCGATACGCCCAAGCAGGCTTATACCTGGCCAGACATCAACGAAAACAAGGTGACTTTCCTCAATGCGCGGGCCAGTCACTTTCTAAAGGCAGATGAGCTGCTGGCCGGCAACATCTACTACCGTCACTACACCAACGACAACTTCAGCAGCAATGTCAACGACGATTTCGCCGGAGGCACCGACCCGCAGGCGTTCAATGACCGCAGCAGCATCGTAACCAATGGTTATGGCGGTTCAGTGCAGCTGAGCCTGCTCGGCAATCTTTGGGGCAGGAAGAACAATTTCACAGTCGGGGGCAGTGCTGATCTGGGGAGGACGGAATTTTCGCAGACACAGGAAGATGCCAATTTCACGCCCGACCGCGGAACCGTTGGCAGTGGCGCTACGACATTGCAGACGGATGTGAACACCACCAATGACTATTACGGGTTGTACTTCACGGACGTGCACTCGTTCAATGAACGTTGGCACCTGACGTTGTCCGGCCGTTATAACTGGGCGAACATCACCATTCAGGACAAGACTGGCCTCGAGCCCGCCTTGAACGGGGACCATACGTTCACACGCTTCAATCCGGCAGCCGGC
>JBJMWI010000021.1:0-16608 GCA_045810225.1 Burkholderiales bacterium | reverse complement strand
TTGATGAAAGGCCCGCTCGCGCGCTTGCATCGCGCGCTTGCGCAAATGATGCTCGATATCCATACCGAAGAGCATGGCTATACCGAAGTATATGTGCCTTATCTGGTCAACGCGGACAGCATGCGCGGGACCGGACAGTTGCCAAAGTTCGAAGATGATTTGTTTGCTGTGCCGAGAACGGAAGGCGGCAAGTTGTACCTTGTTCCCACGGCCGAAGTGCCGGTCACGAATATCGTACGCGACGAGGTCGTGCCCGCTGACAAATTGCCGCTGAAATTCGTCTGCCATTCGCCATGCTTTCGCTCCGAAGCGGGCTCATACGGAAAGGATACGCGCGGCATGATTCGCCAGCACCAGTTCGATAAAGTCGAGTTGGTGCAAATCATTCAACCGGACAGATCATATGAGACGCTGGAACAGTTGACTGGCCATGCGGAAACCATCCTCCGGCGCCTGGAATTGCCGTTTCGCACCGTTCTTCTGTGTACCGGGGACATGGGTTTTGCCGCCGCAAAGACCTACGACATTGAAGTCTGGTTGCCGGGACAGAATGCGTACCGTGAGATTTCGTCATGCAGTAACTTCGAAGCATTCCAGGCCCGGCGCATGCAGGCGCGCTTCAAGACTGAAACAGGCAAGAATGAACTTGTGCATACTTTGAATGGTTCAGGCCTGGCGGTCGGCAGAACGCTGGTTGCCATATTGGAAAACTACCAACAGGCCGACGGAAGCGTCTCTATTCCGTCGGCGCTGTGTCCATACATGGGCGGAGCAAGCCGGATTACGGCGCTAGTGTAGATCAGTCCGGGATTATCAAGGCTCGATTGCTTTCCTCTTGCGGGATATCGGAAAACATCGGTCGGTACGGCTCTTCATAACGTAGCAGGATCGAGAAATAGTTGCGGATATTTTCGGTCAGGACGACTGCTTCTCCGCCACGCGCAAATCCGCGTTTCACGGTCACATAAAAATCCGAGCGCGTAAGCAATGGCAGGGTTTTTTTGACGTCCAGCCACAAATCTGCATTGAGTCCATGGCGCTGTGTCAGCACGCGCGCGTCCTCGAGGTGTCCATAACCCACGTTGTAAGAAGCCAGCGCGAGCCAGGTGCGATCCGGCTCGGTAATGCGCTCAGGCAAGGTGTCCTTCAAAATTTTGAGGTAACGGGCGCCCGCAAGAATGTTCTGGTGCGGGTCGAGCCGGTCGCTCACGCCCAGTCGATCTGCTGTTTCCGATGTCAGCATCATCAGTCCCCGCACCCCAGTCGGGCTGGTGGCCAACGGATTCCAATGTGATTCCTGAAAGCCGAGCGCGGCCAGCAGGCGCCAATCAAGTCCGGTCAGTTCCTGTGCTTCCTGAAAGGTATTGCGATATTGCGGCAACACCAGCAGCCGGCGTTCAAGAAACGCGGAAACATCACCTTGCGTGAGCCGCTGAATATGTCCGTAATAGCGATCAAGCAGCACCCGCAACGTTCCGTTTTCGTTGATGCGGTCGAAAAAATCTTCGACACGTTCTACCAGCAACGGACTGGCATCTTTGGGCATCGCCCACGACAGGGTTTCAGGCTCGCCCAGATTGAATGCGCGCCCGATGTTCGAAGAAAAATTCTGCGCAAGTTCCACGATATTGGAATCGGTTATCACGTAATCGAGTTCCTCCGCCGCGAGCCGGTCCAACAGCTCCATACTGTCCGTTGCCGACATTTCTTCCCATTTGAGCTTTTTGTTTTCCAGCAATTCCACTCGCAGCTGTTCCCCTGCGCTTGAGCCGGCGAGCACGGCAACCCGTTTACCAATCAGATCGCTGAGATTTTTCGGGCGTTGGTGATCGGTGTTGTAGGCCACCACTGTGTGCACGGATAGGTAGGCCGGTCCAAACAGGAACTGCTTGCGCCGCTCTTCCGTTGCCGCCAGACCCGCCGCGGCGAGATGGGCCCGATGCTGACGCAATGCCGGCAGGATGTCGTTGAACCGGACACGCTCTACAAGACGCAGTCGTGTGCCTGTGTCCTTTGCGAACAACTCGAGCAAATCCTGCTCTATGCCGCTGTATTTTCCGTCGGCGCCGAGGAAACGGGTGGCAGGTCCATTGGCTACCAGCACCACGAGCTCATCTGACTCGCCGAACGGCGGCACCGGGAGGTCTGTTGAGTCTCTATTGCATGAGGTTAATGTCAGCAGCAGCGCCGTGGCAAAGATGCCAAGCGGCCGCAGTTTGTCGCAGGTGAAGACGCCGCGCTGTTTCATGCTGAACGTCCGAAACTGCGCGTCCCCAAATTCGCTATGGACCGCATCGCTGGTAAAATACCACACGAATCGGAGAGGTACCGAAGTGGCCATAACGGCGCTGACTCGAAATCAGATGGTCAGGGAGACCTGGCACGTGGGTTCGAATCCCACCCTCTCCGCCAACTTCAAAAGTAGCGTATTTCTTCAATAGCACTATTCGGGTCAGTGAGACCTCAGAGTAAACGAGGCTGTATTTTTAATCCGCAGTTATCGTCCACTGACAATCAGATTTATCTGGGCAATAAAATTAGTCCGATGAGTATCAAGAGCATCGCGTAGGGCACCCCCGCTACGATGCGGTCCGCTATCAGATCCTTTCGGCGTTTTGCCGAATCAGCCGATGTTTGGCTTGCGGACCATGGCGTTTTGCTGCGTGGCGGTTCTTCGTCATCCCAAAAGTAATCGCCGAACATTTTTTCCTTTCAAAAAGCAGTAAGAAGCAACCAACAAGTTATCTGCTAGCCTTGCTCCGGCGGAACTCGGCTATCGGTGCACGGTTATTAATACGCAACCCGCGTGCCATTGAATGTATGCGTCATATAGCCCCTCACGTCGAAGCCATTCAATGAAAACACTCGAAAAGTGTCGGGTAACAAACACGGAAACGTCGAACATTCGGCAGTTGCATTCGACCGGCGTGGAGGATAAGCCCTTCATTGCAGTTCGCTTACCGGTAGCTATTTGGGACTGGCAGGAGGAGTGAACGGAAACAAGTTGGAACTAGCCGAGCATGCCTCTTAGCATTGCTATAGAAACAATAATTGACGTAGAAACCAAGCCCCAGAAAATCACAAGCTCCAGCAAATGGGGTCAGGCCTTGCCTTTTGCCTCCCCCCGGCGTACGGTGCCCGCATGGCCCGCCCGCTACGCATTGAATTTCCTGGCGCTGTCTATCACATCACCTCCCGCGGTGACCGGCTAGAGTCTATCTTTGTCGATGATGACGATCGGCAGTGTCTTTTAGACATTGTCGGGCAGGCGCTGTCGCGCTTCGATGCCCAGGCTCTGGCCTATTGCCTGATGAGCAACCATTACCACTTCGTGTTGCATACTCGGCACGCCAATCTTTCCCTGTTGATGCGCCACATCAATGGCGTCTACACACAGGCTTTCAACCGTCGGCATGGCAAGGTAGGGCATCTTTTCCAGGGCCGCTTCAAGGCGATCCTGGTCGACCGGGATGCGTATCTGCTGGAAGTCTGCCGCTACGTTGACTTGAATCCGGTACGGGCCAAGTCAGCAAGGAAACCAGGCTCATGGGCCTGGTCTAGTTACCGTGCGCACGTAGGCCAAGCGCCCATACCGGACTGGCTCGATAGCGCCGGCCTGCACGGTTACCTGCTGGGCCGCCAGGCACACAGCGCGGCTGACCGCCGCCGCGCCTCCGATCGCTACGCGAAGCTGGTGGCCTCGGTACCTGATGCCAACTTGTGGGAGAGCGCGCTGCGCCAGCAAATCTATCTCGGCGACGAAGACTTTGTTGAGCGCATGCAGGCGAGCGCGCACCCGCGCAACAGCACCGATCCTGACATTCCGAAGGTTCAGCGGCGCAAGTCGCGCACGCTCGCGCAGTGGCTCGAGAATAGCGAGCACCGGGAGCAGGCCTTGTACGACGCGCACACGCAAGGCGCCATGACCATGAGTGCAATAGCCCATGAGCTTGGGCTTTCGATTTCCCGCGTGAGCCGGCTAATCGCGCGGGTGGAGCAGGCAAAAGGCAAGGCCTGACCCCGACGTTGGTTAGGTGGAGCAGGCAAAAGGCAAGGCCTGACCCCGACGTTGGTTACCAGGGCGGAGCAGGCAAAAGGCAAGGCCTGACCCCGACGTTGTGACCCCGACGTTGGATGTGACCCGACTTGCGCCCTTGGCGTCTGTCCTGCGTCGAGCCATATAGCAAGTCTCCTTTCCGCCGCCTTGGCTGCCGCGGCAACCGAGCAGTAAAAGAAGTTGGGAAGACGGCGTTCTGAATCGCCACTCAACCGGCCGCGCGCAGGGCGGCGCGCCGCGGTTAGCGATAAAACCCGTAGCAACAATCACGTAGGACAGTGGGCCGAAGCAGGTGTAGTAAAACTCCTACACCAGTATCAGCGTTCTTCACGCTGATGTTTTCATCCCGGCTTCCTTAAGATGCTTGCGTGCCGCCTGGTGGACGACGTAAGGACCACCTAAAATGGCCGTCCACCAAAAATCTCAGGCACGAAGACCCACACAGTGGGCACGTCACAACCGTCAAAGATGAGGGGGAGTTATATGAATAACATTTCCTGGAGAGTTGTCCCTAAAGGCAAAGTTTGGTATTGGGAACGCGAAGATACGTTCACTGTCCTGCGGACGGGTCCATTCTCTACCTATACGGCTTGCGCGGACGATGCGAACTGGAATGGTTTTGCACTAGACAAGATTTCTAAAGTTGCCAAGCGCCATCCCGGCCCGCAATACGAACCGAAACGTGCAGCGCGTCAGCGACCGAACTAGTCATTTTGAGTCGGCAGCAGGCTTAAAAAAGCTGTTAATTGCGAGGCCCACTGGAGTCATGAACAGTGGGGGCGGCACGCCGGAGTTCGGCCGGTCGCGCATCAGCGGTGTTTTCCGCTTGCTTCCGCAATACGCGTTTCGCACAGAAACAAAAAGCCCGCAATAAAACGCGGGCTCGAACCGGTACGCTAGCCTTGTTTAGTTGTTAAGTGCCCTACCGCTATGGTAGGTGGCAGTCGTGCTTTCTGCGCGGCGTACCTATGTTTCCACAGACAAACCAGGTTGAACATGAGGCGGGGGAACAGTTTGTCCCGACGTGTTCGATTGCCGGACAGCACTTTACATGTTTTGTGAGCTAACCAACCACGATTCGCATGGCTACCGGTCCAGCTGCTAAATGAAACAGCTGGAAGCCCATGCGAGCGAACCGTCACAGAATGGTCGAGCGGGCGATCCTCCTGACAGAGCTTCGCCCGCCCGCTATTAACCGGCTATTGCGACTTATTTGCTACCCCTTTGCCAGGTTCTTGACCTGTCTGGGCTTCTCCCGTCGTGGTGCGTTCTGCTGGGTGCCCAACAGTATCTTGACTCTGTTCGGGGTGGTCTTTCGTGGTCGAACCGCTTTTCTCTGGATTAGCGCCGGTCTGGGCCTGACCCGTTGGCGACCGCTCTTCCGGGTTGCCGACAGCGGAGTTGCTTTGCGCTGGTGCGTCGGTCGCCGCTTGCGTGCCTTTGTTGTCTCGGTCGCGTTCCTTGGCTACGTCGCTCTTGCCCTTCTGCTGTGCCCCAGTTTGCATGTCGACCGGGCCAGCCGGCGTCGCCTGAGTACATTTGTCCTTCTCTTTTCCACTAAGCTTGGAACAGTCTTGCTTTGCCTGCGCGGTGTTCGACTGATCCCGCTGTGAACTTTGACTATCCTGATCGGCCCCCTGGACTGAGGCGCTCAGCCCCATCGCGCTAAACAATAATGCTGTGAGCAGCTTATTCATTGCAGCATCTCCTTTTAGTAATTTGAGACGGCGCACACGCCGCCTCAATGCAAGAGTGCAATGCCTATGCCAAGCGAATCGCTTCACTTAAGGCGTTATTTTTCAAATCAAATAAACCGCAAACAAGATGTGCAGTCGTAAGAAATCGCTTTTTCCATTGTAAAAAAGCGCAACTGATTTACTCGTGAATTCTTTGTTGGACGCAATGACGGCTGTTGTAGCTGGAATGGCGGCTCCGGCGCTGCTGATCAAAGTGCCATTCCATACCGAAGCAACGCCAACTTCCTTTAGTGACATTTCCATCAATACGGTATTACAGTGATCTGAGCTCCGAAGCGGCCGCAATTTATACGGAGCAGGTAACGAAGGCATGCAAACTTCAGAATTTCCTGGATCCAGGGGGCTTACCGAGTGGAAGGCTGGTACTGCGTACACATTGCACACGAGCGATTACTCAATGCCATCGACGTCACATTTCGCCATATGCTCGTATCCGAGTATCGGGACCTCGGGCAGTCAGCCAATTGCAGGGTCTATCGCCGGCTGGGTCTATCTCGCAGCTACGCATATTTTTTTTCGCCGGAGGCCGCCAAGCAATTGAAAGCTTTTGTGAACTTCTGGGAAGGAGTGGGTTGCGCAGAACCCACCAACTTGCCCAAGATGGAGACAATCATCTGAAAGTTCAGAGCGGGTAGAGCTGGCGAGGCCGTGCTCAGGGCCTGTTAAAAGCCAGTGAAGCTACAATCTACTATACCCCCCCCCCCCGGACAGCGTATTGTGAAGGCTATTCCGAGGGAGCCATGAGCCAGGCAAAACGCACGCCCCAAAAGCCTTCCCGGCGCAAAACGAGCAACGAAGAAAAGCAAGCGGCAAAGGCAATGCCGATCGCCACCAGGAAAGTGCCGATTGTAGCGTTGGGTGCTTCAGCAGGTGGTTTGGCTGCACTGCAGGTCTTTTTCGATCATATCCCTGCAGACAGTGGCCTCGCTTTTATCGTGGTGGTGCACCTTTCCCCTGCGCACGACAGCCATCTGGCGGAGCTCCTGCAACCGCACGCCGCCATTCCGGTCACGCAAGTCGACAAATCCGCATCGCTGGAACCCAATCAAATCTACATCATTCCGCCCGGTTCATTTCTGGATGCAGTAGACACGCATCTGTACCTGGTGCCACCGTCAAAGCGGTTCAATGAGCAGGGCGCTATCGACCATCTCTTTCGTACGCTGGCGGCAGCGCAGGATGGAAATGCCACCGGCGTGATCCTGACGGGAACGGGCTCGGATGGAACGCTGGGAATCAAAGCGATTAAAGAAAACGGCGGCACTGCAATCGTCCAGGATCCGGACGAGGCCGAATACGATGGCATGCCGCGCAACGCAATCGCCACGGGATTGGTGGACCTCATACTGCCCTTGAGCGAAATTCCGGCGCACCTTATCCGGATGGCCAATCTGAAACCGGTCATCGCCGTATCCGAGGACGGCGAAAGGATAGAGGCAGAGGAAAAGCTGTTGCTTCAGCAATTGTTTGCGCAAATCAATGTACGCATGCAGCGGGACTTCAGCAGGTATAAGCCCTCCACGATCATCAGACGCATTCAGCGACGCATGCAACTGAAGCAGGTTGAAACGCTGAAGGAATACTTGCGGCTTTTGCGTGAGCAACCGGAGGAGCTGTCTGTCCTCGCCGACGATTTCCTCATTAATGTCACTAATTTTTTCCGAGACCCGGAGGTGTTTGAGGTACTGGAACACAAGATTATTGGCGAACTCTTTTCAGCAAAGAAAAGTGCGGATCAGGTTCGAGTCTGGAGCGTTGGTTGTGCTACTGGGGAGGAAGCGTATTCGATTGCCATGTTGCTATTGGAAGCAGCCGCGCGGCTGGATACTCCGCCACAGTTTCAGATCTTCGCCTCCGACTTGCATGAACATTCGCTGAAGCTCGCGCGCGAGGGTCTCTATACCGGTAATCTCGAGGTCGATGTCTCTGCCGACCGTTTGAAGCGGTTCTTCAGGAAGGCGAATGACGGTTTTCGTATTCTGAACGAAGTGCGCGATTGCATCGTGTTCACTCAACATAACCTCCTTGGCGACCCGCCTTTTTCAAAACTTGATCTGATCGTATGCCGGAACCTTCTAATTTACCTCGAGCGCAGCGTCCAGCGCGAAGTCATCGCCCTGTTCCACTATGCACTTAACCCGGGGGGCATATTACTTCTTGGACGTTCGGAAACCGTCGATGAAACCGGCGAGCTATTTCATGCCGAGGACAAGCCGCACGGGGTTTATCGAAAGCGCAACACCCAAGTTCGAGAGCCGCGGCTGCCGGTCTTTGCCGGTACGCGGCCACGCCCGTTGGCCCTGTTGGCTGGGGAACAGCGGACGAATCCGCCTCATGAAGGCTCATACGGAGCGGCACATCAATATATCGTTGAGCAGTACGGGCCGCCCAGTATTCTGGCAGGCCGGGATCACCGCATTCTGCATGTCTCGAAGCATGCGGGACGCTATCTCAAATTTCCGGGTGGACAGCCCACTTTCAGCATATTCGACGTCGTTCGCGAGGAACTGCGTCTGGTACTGCTCGCCGCGCTGCATGAAGCGGAACGCAGCGCCTCGACCGTTCGGACCAAGCCGGTCAACGTACAAATCGATGGCCTGACGCGGGAAGTCTGGATGGATGTGCGTGCGGTCGACTCTCCTGATGATGCGCGCGGGCTTCTGCTCATCATGTTCGATGAACGGGACGAAACTGGTCCCTCTCTTGCAGTCGAACTTGCGCCAAATGTCAGGGACGAGATTATCCAGGAATTGCAAGGACAGCTCGATGTTGTGCAGCATCGTTTGCGAGTCATCGTCGAGGAATACGAAACGAGCCAGGAGGAAATGAAGACTTCCAACGAAGAACTGCAGTCCAGCAACGAAGAGCTGCGTTCAACGATGGAGGAGCTGGAGACCTCCAGGGAAGAATTGCAATCCATCAACGAAGAACTCACAACGGTTAACCAGGAGAACCGCCATAGGGTCGACGAACTGAACTTGCTCACCAACGACCTGCAGAATCTGATGGTCGCCACTGAGATACCGACCCTGTTTCTGGATCGCGCGTTGCGCATCCTGCGCTTCACCCCGCGCTTGGGAGAAATTTTCAACATTCGCAATAGCGATCGCAGCCGCCCGGTCTCTGATCTGACTCATCGACTTGATTATCCGGCTCTCAGCAATGACGCGCGGGAAGTGCTGGAGAAATTGTCACCCATCGAGCGCGAAGTCCGTGATGACATGCAACGCTGGTACGTTGTCCGGCTATTGCCATACCGGTCGCTGGAAGACCAGATTGGCGGCGTAGTTGTGACATTTGTTGACATTACCGCACAGAAGCGCGCGATGCAGGAAGTTGTGGAAGCGAAGAAGCATGCTGAAAGCATCGTCAACACCATCAAGGAACCTCTGCTGGTACTGACGCCCGATCTTCGGACGCATTCGGCTAATCTTGCCTTCTACGACGAGTTCAAGATGAAACCGGACGAGCTCGAGGGACGGTTGCTGTATGCATTGGCACAAGGGCAATTCGACATCCCGCAATTGCGAAATTTGCTCGAGGCGGTTTTGCCGCGTAACACTGCCTTTGACGATTTTCAGATCGTGTACCGATCGCAAGCGCTGGGCGAACGCCTGATCCTGGTCGATGGCCGCCGTCTTGGCGACGAGAATTTGATTCTGCTGGGATTCCAGGATGTGACGGGGCTGAAGACGGTAGAAATCGCCCTTCGCGAAGCCGATCGACGCAAGGACGAGTTTCTTGCGACCCTCGCCCACGAGCTGCGCAACCCGCTGGCGGCGATCTACAACGCACTGGCTGTGCAAAAGATTGCCGGGCTGGGCGATACCGTTCCAGTGCTGACGCATGAAATTCTGGAGCGACAGACCCAGCAACTGGTGCGGCTTGTCGATGACCTGCTGGACGTGGCTCGCATAACGCATGGCAAAGTGGAACTGCGCAAGGAGCGACTCGATCTCGTAAGCCTGGTGCGCAGCGCCATTGCCATTAGTGCGCCAGCGATTGAAGCGGCCGGATGTGAATTACATACTGAGCTTGCTTCGGAACCGCTGCTCATCAATGTCGACCAGGTACGCATGACGCAGATCATTTCCAACCTTCTCAATAACGCCACCAAATACACGCCGAAAGGCGGCACCATTAGCGTCACGCTGGCGCACAAGCAAGATCAGGCTCGCTTGGCGATTCGCGACAGCGGCATTGGTATCGCCGCTGATTTCTTGCCCAGAATTTTCGATTTATTCGTGCAAGTCGACACCCCGGACACCAAGGCACATAGGGGACTCGGTATCGGGCTCACTCTGGTTCGCAATCTGATCGAACTGCATGGAGGAGATATCCAGGCCAAAAGCGACGGTTTCGGCAAGGGAAGCGAGTTCGTCATCCACTTGCCGCTCCTTAGTGCAGCGGGCGAAAGGAGAGCCGTTTCTGCGGTACCGATGGATGACGCGCACGACAGCGTAACACCTGTCCTGCGTGTGCTGGTGGTAGACGATGATCGGGATTCAGGCGATAGCCTTGGATTGTTGCTCCGGTTGCAGGGTCACGAAGTGGATGTCGTTTATGACGGTGCAACCGCACTCGCGTCCATCGCTGCCAATCTGCCCGCGCTCGCACTGATCGATATTGGCATGCATTCCATGGACGGTTACGAAGTTGCCCGCCGGGTACGCCAAACGCCGTTCAATACTGTCATCCTGGTTGCGCTTACCGGTTGGGGACAGGAGAAGGACCGCCGCTTATCGGCCGAGGCGGGCTTTGATCATCATCTGGTCAAGCCGGCATCCCGAGAATCACTCAACAGTCTGTTCGCTTCCATTCAGTCGCTGCGCGATAAACGCGTGTCTTGACACGACTAAAATCCCATTAGAAAACTCACGACGATCGCACTGTCAGATATTTCCTACGCGCGTATAGGCGTCCGGTAGATATTACAGCAGCATTAACAGGGGTATAACGAAATACGCGAGAACTGCGATGAACTGATATATCTACGCATAGGATACTTGTGAAATTTCCTGCTTACGCCTCCACCGGTGGGCCCATTGAAGCGATCCGGCCTGTCGAGCATTCGCTCATCAATAAAGGTTACCGCCGTGTTGCCAGCGCAAATCGATCCAAGCCGGGACCGCTGGAATATCATCGCTGGGATTGGGCGGCCATCGAAAACGGTAGACATGTAACAAGAGTCGTCCTGCTTTGGCAGGATCAGTAGCGCGTCTTTCTCTCCTGCTGCCGACAGCGAGCAAAGTTTTTACATTCGCAAACCGGATGTTGATTCCGCCCACGCGAGGCTGAATGCGGACCACGGGTAGGGGCCTTGGATACGGCAATATTCTCTCAATTTCAATTCCCTCAATTTCAGAGCTGGCCCTTGCACCAATCTGTACCCTTGTTGTAGCAGTTCCTGTTCTTTTTTGAGCATCTGTGTGATTGAACCAGCCGTCAGGCACATCAGCATTATTTGAGCCTCCTTTTCCAAAGGATGATCTTATGCGCCACGGATGTAGCTAATTCCAGGCACGCGTGCTTGCCACTAACTTAGTGGCCGATGACAGTTGGCGCAAAAAGCGCCTGGGGTATTCGTTTTCCGACCGAGCGGCGTTCGATGGCGGGCAGACTTGCCGCAGCTATTTTTTTTCGCTCGTACCCTTCCGCGAACAGGCCGTTCTCTTGTGCGTCAACCAGGCAGGCGACGAAACTCCGGAAGGGACCGGTGGGGGTTGTCAGTTCACCGGCGCTCCAATACCACGTTCCATTGATTTTCTCGAACCGCCATTGCAACATTTTGCTCATGAGATTCAGGCGAAACTGTTGCGGTAGGGTTCGTTAGCATAGAACCGGTGTTTTTTCTCTGCAAGGGTTGTTTTTAATTTTTTAAACTTTGTGTCTTGCGAATCACGGAGCTGTCACCAGATCCCGACAGTGTAATTAAAAGCAGTCGATCAGGCTTGGCGATGCACATGCTGTCGTTGGCCCATCTTGATTACAGGCCGACATAACTGTGCGATCGATTATCAAACTCGCGTGACGCAAGTTACCCCGGGCGCATGCATAATGTATGGAAGCTCCTGGTGTGCTACCCACTGCACCGGCTGGAACATGAAATACAGGCTTCTTCTGTTCTGCATTGCTCTGTCATGTCCGACCATCGTGCGCGCACAATTGACCGGGCCGCCGATTCAGGACAACAACTATCGCCTGGATCTTCGGCAAGGCCCCATCATCGGTTCGGCGAAACAAGTGGCGCTGGGCGGCGCCTACATTGGCATTGCGGAAGGTATTACCTCTCTGAGTTCGAATCCCGCGGGCGTCGCATTTCGCCCTACGCGATCAACAGAACAATTTGACTGGGATTGGACCGCCGGCGTCGTGAATCTTGCCAGCAAGGATTTCGATAATAACGGTTTCTCTCCTCCTACTTACGCCAGCCACCGCATCGTCAATCTGGGCCTGATGGGGCAGTACGGCCCCTGGGGCATCGGCATCAAAAGCGACAGCGAGCTTTTGAAGCTCGAGAAGTTTTCCGATCGCAACGAAGAATATCTTTTTAATTCCACCAATATCGTAGTCGGGCGACAGTTCATGGACCAACAGTTAAGCCTGGGAGCGGGGCTACGCACGACCAGAGTCCAGCTCCGCAACCGCCCATCCGATCTTGTGGCGGGCGAACTCTCGGGACTGGGTTGGGAGGCCGGATTACTATGGAATCCGGAAAAAGGCCCGTGGCGGGTCGGTGTTGCGTATGCCTCCGCAATTAATTCAAAACAGTCAGTAGCGCAAGGCAACAGCAGCCCGGTGACAGTGGACGGATTGATCGTGCCATCCGATGCCACGCTCCCGGCGCAACTGGGATTCGGGGTGTCTTATCAGACCAAGTCAGCTCCGTTCTGGGCTGGC
Organism: Burkholderiales bacterium; assembly: GCA_045810225.1. Taxonomy (GTDB): domain Bacteria; phylum Pseudomonadota; class Gammaproteobacteria; order Burkholderiales; family JACQAP01; genus JACQAP01. Next base: position 3,894 of record JBJMWI010000021.1, on the reverse strand, counting down.
AAGCCGTGGCTCCTGACAGCGGACCTTGTGTTTATCGGCAAAAGCGAAAATGCAGTGGGCATCGAGTCGGTTCTCGCACAAGTGAAGCAACCTGTAGGCACCAAAGCAACGGTCAGCCCGCGTGTGGGAATGGAAGTGGAAGCCTGGCCCGGACGTGCGCGCTTGCGGCTGGGTAGCTATTACGAGCCCGCCTTTTACGCCGAGGCCCAAAGTCGCACACACATTACCGGCGGCACCGAGATCAGGATTTTCAAAACGCATCTTTGGGGAGAGCACGACTGGAGCTTGACCTATACCTTCGACGCTGCCCGGGACTATCTCAGCAATTTCCTGTCGATCGGGTTCTGGTATTTCTAAAGGATAAAGCGCGAATTCGGATAAGGTCGTGTTTCCGAAGACGCGAATCTAACGCCTGACCTAAAGCCTATGCAGAACTGGAAGGCGGGGCATATCGTCTCAGCTTGACACTGTTTGGTCCGAAGCAACGATTTTTCGTGCAATGCGTGATTGCAGCAGATAAAGCCAGAGCAGTCCGATCAGTGCCGAAATCGAGGACCCCAGCAGGATCCCCAACTTGGCCTGATCAACGGCTTCAGGCGTGGTCAAACCCAGTTGCGCAATAAAGAGCGACATGGTGAAGCCAATCCCCGCCAACCACGCCGCTCCCATCAGATGTGTCCAGCTTACTTCTGCGGGCAATCGCGCGATGCCCAATCGAATTGCAATCCAGCTGAACAGCGTAATGCCGGCAAACTTTCCGGCGACCAGGCCGCTGATTACACCAAGCGTAATGTTGCTCGCAAGCGCTTCGCTCCAGGTGATGCTGAAAAGATCGATGCCGGCGTTCGACAGCGCAAATACAGGGATGATCAGAAACGTGACCCACGGCGTAAGGCCGTGCTCAATGCGCTGCAGCGGGCTTTGCACGGCCACAGCGGAACGTTCCATCGCGTGAGCGATGGACGCCATCCGCTGATTGCTCAACGGGTCGTCGGTAGAGTGCTTGTCCCGGCGATTTGCGCGAAATGCCGACTGCAATTCAGCGATGCGGCGCTCGAAATGCGCCGGTGTGTGTGCGGGGCGGGCAGGGATGGCGATGGCCAGCAAAACGCCCGACAGGGTCGCATGTACACCGGAAGAGTGAACTGCGAACCAGAGCAGCACGCCGAGGACGGCGTAAGGCAGTGGATGGCGGATGCCGGCGCGATTGCATAGTAACAGCAGGCCAACCAGTGACGCGGCTGCCGCGAGCGCGTGCAAATTGATGTCAGCCGTATAAAAAACGGCTATAACGAGCACTGCACCAAGGTCATCGGCAATCGCGAGTGCCGTCAGGAAGATGATGAGATTTTTCGGAACGCGCGACCCCAGCAGGATCAGAATGCCGACGGCGAACGCAATATCCGTTGCCATAGGGATGCCCCAACCGGATGCGGCGGGCGTTCCCGCGTTAAACAGCGCATAAGCAAAGGCCGGCAATACCATTCCTCCCAACGCCGCTACAACGGGCAGTGCCGCATCCTTCAGCGAAGACAGTTCGCCGACCATGATTTCGCGTTTCAACTCAAGACCGACCAACAGGAAAAAGAACGTCATGAGGCCATCGTTTACCCACTCATGCACGGACAGCCCCAGAGTCAGCCACTCAGTCGTGAACAGCGCCAACGGTTGGTCGGTGAAGCGATGGATGGCATTGCTGCCGAATGCCGTGGCAAGAGCCACTGCCGCAATCGTAGTGCCGATAAGCACGATGCCACCCGCGGTCGTACGGCGAAGGAACTGCTCGAACGGTGAAAAAATTCGCCCGAACAGCGGTTCCAGCGGATAACTTTCGTCGTGCTTTGCTAGGCGGGTGTTCGGCATGTGTCTCGAGATCTGCGTTGGAATTTCATCGGTATGACTCGCGCCGGGATAGCGCGTTTCAGCATGGCGAAGTACGTGTCGCGTCAGAGTCCGCCACCCCAGCGGTACTGCCAGGCAACGCCCAGCAGATCGAAGTTGTTACCCGTGCGCGCTGAAACACCACTGCTCGCGTACAACTTGATGGACTGATAGGCGTTCAGGGGCAAGGCGAGCGTTGCGCCGGCGCGCCAATTCTGCTGAAGGTCATTGTTTATGGTCCCGTTCAGGGTTGAGCGGCCGCCGGTGAAGTAAGTGGCATCCAGCGAAGCCCACATCCCCGAGTGGAATCCGTAAATCGCATGACCCTGCAGCGAGTACAGCGGGTCCTGTGAGCGGGTGTTCCCACCGAAGAATTCATTATTGGTGGTGTACAAAGTTGCCGCCGCGGCAACCTCAAGCGTCCAGGGCCCGAGCGCCTTGGAAACACCTATTTCCGGTTTGAAGAACCAGCGATTGGTGCCAAGGTTGATCAGCCGCGTATCGTCGTACTGACCCAGCGGTGGTGATACTTGAAGGCTCGCACCAATGATGAGGTCCTGCTTGTACTGTCGGAACTCCTCACGGCTAAGTGCTGGCGCCCCGTACAGATTGACGGACAGACGAAACCTGGGATCATTGAAGCCATCTACATCGCGCTGAACGGGTTGCCCGGCGAAATCGGCCGTTCCGGACAACCAGGTGTACGGCGCTATGACGTCGAACTTGCCTGACTTGCCCCATAAATCGAGCGCCCTTGCATAAGCGAGTACGGCGCTGGAGGCATGCAATTTGGCGTTGGTCAGGGGCAAAGTTTCGAACGCCAGATCGCCGCTCGTGTTCGCGTAACCGACAATCAAGAAATTCACGCCAACCGGCGCATTGGAATAGGCACGCGGCTCGATATCCTGCGCACTCGCTGCTGAACAAGCGCTGAATGCGACTATTGCGCATGCCGTTCGAGCAATGTGTCGCATATAAATGTTACGAGCCAACGCGCGGACTTAATTACCAGACGGCCGCAGCAGCTTTTTGCGCGCGGTATCGTTCTTCAGCTTTTTATCGATATATGGCGTAATCAGCTTGTGCATGGCGTAGTCGACTTGCCGGTACTCGTCTGCGCATCCATCTGAGCGCGACTCGGGAAGGAACCCTCCTTGTACCAGATCCGCGAATAAGTCCGGGTCCGCGCCGTAAGCCATGCATAGCAGATTATAGAAACGTTGTGCTGGCAAGCCGTGCACGTCCGCAAACTGCTTCATGCCCGGCGTCTTCGCTTGCAGTTCTTTGCCATACATGTACGCCACACCGATTACCGTGTCGTGTGCCGTGTCTTTGTCGAGCTGCAGCAGCATATAAGACGCCACATGGTCTGCAGCATCTTCTTCACGGCCGAGAATCGGGACCTTGAGCATGCTGAAAACGGCGTGGCCGATCTCGTGCAGGAAGACTTCGATGGTCGGGCCGACCACTGCGTCCTGTCGCGTAACTCCGGCCGCTGTAGTTTCCTGCGGTGCATTGGCAAGAACGTCGGCCAGATATTCATAGCAAGCGGTCACCGAATGATCCGATTCTTCGTACCATGCATTCGCATCGCCGTCGCAGCCTTCTGTCTTCAGCAGCAGCCGGCGCGGCAGGCGCAACGGCCTAAGGTAGTCGCGCATGCGCTCCAGCACGCGGCGCTCTTGCACCAGTTCGTAAATCGCCTGGTGCTCCGGGTTCGTGGGGGGAATGTACGCGATCTTGATCTGGCCAGTTTTCAAGACCGGCGGTTGTGCAGCAAGCGCCGGATGGTCCAGCGAAACAGTACTGATCAAAAGGATGAGCGTTGATGTCGCGGCAGCAATGACTCTAGTCATGGTTTGGCTCTCATAGTCAGGCTGCGCTCCCGTGGTGCATAAAATGTCATTCGTAAGTGAACCCCTGGTGGGGATATCAATCAATCGACTGTTTTCAACCACTCCCTTGTATGTATGTTCAAGCTCGATTGAATATTTTTGCAATACTAAACGAAAC
>JBJMWI010000020.1:0-27849 GCA_045810225.1 Burkholderiales bacterium | reverse complement strand
GATGAACTCGCCGATATCGCCGGTCGTTTCGACCAGTACCTTGGTGCCGACAATCATGTTCGGCGGCTTCAGCGCTTTCAGCACGCGGCCGAGATTGCGTTCGGATACGCCGTCGCCGTACATCGGTGCGGTGTCGAAATAATTGATGCCGAATTCCATGGCGCCCGCGACCGCGCGCTGCTGGTCGGCCGCAGCGCCTTTCGTCATCAAGCCGCCAACGGCGCCACAACCAAAGCTCAGAACGGCAAGCTCGAGATCGGTTTTGCCTAATCTACGTTTTTCCATCAGCGATGTACCGGTAGCGGAACGTCCAGCGTGGTGACGCGGCGCAGCTCGCGCCGGTACTTGGTGTCATCAAAAGGCATCCCGCGGTGCATGGTCGCGCGATTGTCCCAGATCACCAGGTCGCCGACGCGCCACGAATGCCGGTAGACGAACTGCGGCTGGGTGGCGTGCTCGGTCAGATCCCGCAACAGCAGGCGCGCCTCCGGCACAGGCCAATCGACGATCGAGGCCGCGTGCGAAGCGAGATAGAGCGACTTGCGCCCATTCGGCAACGTGCGGACCAGCGGATGCACTGCCCCTTTCAGGGTTTGGTTTTCCTTCTCGGAAAATTCGAAGCCCAGCATGGCGCGCGAATACGCGATCGAATGTTTGACCCGCAAGCCCTCGAGTTGCGTCTTCATGTCATCGGACAGCGCATCGTAAGCGCTGCGCATGTCGGCAAATTCCGTGTCGGCCGGCACCGGCGGCACCACCACTGAGTACAGCATCGAGTAGCGTCCCGGCGGGTCTTGAAAAGATGCGTCCGTGTGCCACAGCCGGTTGCCGAGCAGGTATTGGCGCCGCCGGTCGTTGGGAGGCAGCAGTTCGCCGCTTTCTCCAACATTCGAAATGTCGGTGAGCGCCTCGTTGCCGAAACGATTCTTCGCGATGACCGCGGAGCCGGTCTTGTCGTGCAGCTGCCCGTCCAGGCGCTGCGCGAACTCGACTTGCTCCATACCGGCAAAGGTCTGATCGCGGAAAACCAAAATCGCGTAGCGGTCCATGCCGGATCGGATCTGTTCCAAGGTGCCCCGGTCGGACACCGTCCGCAGATCAACGCGGCCGACTTCGGCAACGAAGCTTGGATGCAGCGATTTGAAAGTGAGACCCATGACAGGTGTGAGGATAATCCTTTCGCACAAGGTCCGTGTAGATAGACTGCTGGGTGCTCTGACGGGAGGTGCTGCGTGCTGTGAGCACCTCGGGTGACCCTACTGCTTCATATGATGGTCGTAGATGAGCTGGTACGAATCAGCTGGAATTCCGAGGTCGCCGGAGAATGGGCGATCGAGAGCGATGATCACGAAAAGCACCATGGCAATGAACCCGGCAAGACCGATAAGCAGAAGGTACTGCAAACGCGCGTCCTCCACGTGGAAAAAGAAAAATGGGATAAGGACGGCCATGGCTCCGGGCAGCAGCACTATCCACATCACACCGGGCAGACCAGCTTGTACCGAGTCCAGGCGCTGGCGTCGGTGTTGCACCAGCTGGTTGAACATCCGGAACGTTTCAGCATGGATGATTTTCTGCGAGTCGGTTGCAGGCTCGAAAGAAAGGAGCCGCGACTGAAAGCGGTCCATCCATTCCACGCCTTCGTGCGGAATCTGCCCGCGTTTTTGCAGCGGCCAAGCGTCATGGATAACCTGCTCGGTGTAGCCGCGAAGCACGTTGCGCATTTCATCGCGCTGCTGTTGCGGATAGCCACCGAGATCGCGCCACAAAGCCACAATTGCGGTCGCCTCGCTGGACACGATTTGCGATACTTCCGAGTACTTCTGCCACACGCCAACCGCCGTGAGCGCCGCGATCAAGGCGTAAAGCAGCATCGCGGACTGCGCCATTGCGGCTGCGTAATTCGAGTCCGGGTACGTCAGGCGCATCCTGGGGAGCAATTGCCGACGCACGAACCACAGTCCAAGGACCGCCACGCCGATCAGCCAGGCATTGAGTACCACGGCCAGGACCCAAATTGGCAGCGAGGATAGGAAATTAATCACAGCCATTAGCGTCACCTGGGTTGGTTATTAGTCGGCAAGCTGACGAAGCTAGGCTCCCGCGGCAATTGCTCACTCCTTGCCCAGCTTGATTTTCTCCCACACGAGTTCTCCGATCAGGCGCTTCCCGCCGATGACCATGGGCGGCGTACGCAGGATCAGTTTACCGTCCTTGAATCTGTACTCGCGACGCTGTTCTGTTCCGACCCAGTTGGGCAACAGCGCCTGGACCACCGTGTGTGTGACGACATGCTCGCGCTCATCGATCTTGTAGCGCCCGTAGTAGGCTTGATAGGTTTGGAACGCCACCTTGATTTCCTCTGGCGTGCCTTTCATCCGGTCATTGATTGCGAAAGGTGTGCGTCCTTTCTGCGCCAGTTGCGCGGACATGCTGCCGTGCGAGTCATAGATCAGCAGGCCTTGCGGTTCGGGACCATAGGGCGATTCGGCGGGGCTGCCGTCGTCCGTATGGTATTCCGTGGACACCAGGCGCCACGCTCCAACGAATTTGTCCGCTTCCATCATTGCGTACACCTCCGCACTAGTTATTAAGGCAAACAACGCTGCGTACAATTGGCCAATGCCTAAGCGTACCGTCATGATCTTACCTCCGTTGTTTGTCCAGGTCCGTGCCGCCACGGAGTTTTGATCTCAGCGCGGCGCGACCTGCAGTTGGCTCTCCGTGTCGCAACGGCCGGCTCACACGGGAAACGCCAAGATACCGCGTAATTCGCCACGCACTTATCATCGCGTCCTGCATGTGAGCGTAAAAACCCCGGGCCGGCTACTGTTCAAGGTAGATGCCAAGATCTTTTACCAGTGCACCATTTATTTCGGTCTCCGATTTAATGACTGAAGCCAGTTCTTGTGGAGAACCGAACATGGGTTCCGATCCTGCGGCGTCATAGCTGGCGCGCACATCTGGTTCTCGTAAGGCTGCAGCGATTTCTCGATTCAGCAAGGTCACGATCTCTTTTGGAAGCCCGGGCGGTCCGAGAAGCACCGCCATGGCTGAAAACCGAAAACCGGGATATCCGGATTCCGCCAGCGTCGGTACATCAGGAAGCGCAGCGTTTCGATGGGCTCCAGCTACAGCCAGGGCGCGCACATTGCCACCCTTGATCTGCGGGACCGCCATGGAGACGTAAGCAAACATGGCTGAAACCTGACCTCCGATAACATCCGGGAGCGCGGCCGCTTCGCTCTTATAGGCGACTTCCAATAAGCGAATACCCGCAGCGCGCATCAATAATTGGGCTGGAAGGTGATTCGTACCGCCTACGCCACCATGCGCGATGCTCAGCGTGTCAGGTTTTGCTTTCGCCAGTGCCACAAACTCATTGAGAGTGTTCACAGGTAACGACCGATGAACGATTAGAAAAGGAGAGCCACGGCTGATAAACGCGATGGGCGTGAAGGAGCTGACGGGGTCGTAGTGAACCGACCTGTAGAGCATCGGTGCCACAGCAAATGATGGGGTAAATGTCGACAGAAGGGTGTAACCATCGGGTTTCGCTTCCAGCATTAACGCGGACGCGATAGTAGTGCCTGCACCCGGCTTGTTTTCGACAACGAAGCGCTGACCCAGGCGCGCCGATAATTTTTCGGCAATAACCCGGGTCCGTACATCGCCCGAGCTTCCGGCCGCGCCAGCACAGACGATCCGGACAGTCTTTGTGGGGTACGCTGGGTCTGCCGGAAGAACGGTAGAGGGAGACATGGTGACAATGGCAATCGTCGAACTGAGCACTGCGCAGCAAAGACGTCTGTGTGTCACTTCGATATGTGACCGCATGCATGCCTCCTCAAGAGCAAGGAATTATCGGAAGTGCGTTTCACCAATGCTTTTATAGCGCGTCATCTAAGGGAAACACTTGCAATGCAACGAGCATGATTGCGCAATCTAGGCCCTCTTTCTCCCGATTGCAAACGTGGAGGACCACACGGGACGCGACGGTAGAATCGCGTGAAGGTCGGTGAAACAAAATACACCGCCAAAAATCCGGTTGACGCTTCGTCCGAATTATGAAATGATCATCATCATATAAATGTAACTGCCATGACACGAACCTCGCGCAAACAAAAGGAAGTCACGCACGAACGCATCGTCGAGGCCGCCGCGCGCGCCATCCGGCGCAGCGGCTACAGCGGCACGGGCGTCGCCGACATCATGAAAGACGCTGGCCTGACGCATGGCGGCTTCTATGCCCATTTCCCCTCACGGGAAGCGATGCTCACCGAGGCAGCAGACCGGGCCGGTGCGGAAACCGTCGCCGCCTTGCAACGCGTTGCTGCTGCCGCGCCGCCACAGCAGGCGCTGCAAGCGCTGCTGCACGCCTATCTCTCCAAGGAGCACATCGCTGGCGTCGAGAAGGGTTGTGCGATGGCCGCTCTCGGTTCGGAGATGCCGCGGCAAGCGCCCGAAGTTAGACGCGCAGCCACGCGCCGCATCAAGGAGATGATCGATCTGGTTGCCCGCCAGTCGCCCGACTGGGGCAAACCTGATGCACACGAGCGTGCGCTTGTCATCGTGGCCACAGCGGTCGGCACGTTGCTGATGGCCCGTGCTGTCGACGATCCCACGCTTTGCGATGCGCTGCGCGAAGCAACGCTGAAGTACCTCGCTCCCGCCGGCGGTTGATTTCCACATGCACTCATGCGGACTTTCGTTCGAAATAATATATGATGATCATCATGTATATAGCTGCCGATGAACAATAACCGTCTGGCATTCCGCCTGCCTATTCGCAAATTTCTTCTCTTAAAGGAATTCTCATGAAGACAAAAAGCAAGATAGCAATCGTAACTGGCGCCTCCTCGGGCATCGGTGAAGTTACTGCAGAGCGGCTCGCGCAGGCGGGCTACAAGGTCTACGGCACCAGCCGACGGGAAGTTCCCGCAGGCCAGCGATCGTTCGAGATGTTGCGCCTCGACGTGACCAGCGACGAATCAGTCGAGGCTGCCATCAGGGAAGTGATACGGGTGAACGGGCGCATCGACCTGCTCGTGAATAACGCCGGCTTCGGTGTGGCCCCTGCCGGAGCGGAAGAGAGCTCCATCGAACAGGCCCGCTCGATATTCGATACGAATTTCTTCGGGGTCGTCCGGATGATCCGTGCCGTCGTGCCCCACATGCGATGCCAAGGGAGTGGACGCATCCTCAACATCGGTTCCGTGCTGGGCGTCCTGCCGATGCCGTACGGGGCGCTCTATGCCGCAACCAAGCACGCGATCGAAGGCTATTCGGAATCGCTGGACCATAAGCTGCGCACGCGGGGCATCCGCGTCTCGGTCATCGAGCCCGCATACACGAAGACGCAGTTCGACGTGAATTTGCTGGAAGCGGATTCCAAGCTGGATGAATACCGCGATGTTCGTGAGAGTCTGGCCAGAACGCTGAAAGAGGTGATGGCCGCTGCGGACCAGCCGGGTGTGGTGGCCGACGTGGTACTGCAGGCTGCCAGCGCGGCTCGCCCGAAAGCCCGATACACCGCCGGCGGGCTCGCAAGCCGGCTGCGGTTGCTGCGCAGATTTGCGCCCGCGGGTGTGCTTGATGCCGGAATCCGAAAGGACCTGCATCTCGACGCACTGACGCCATCCTTGCCCCGCACGCCGATCCTCGAGAAGTAATCCATTTGGGAGAGCACCATGACATTCAAAGCACTGCTCGCAACCAACACAAATAAAACGATTTCGACCAGCGTAGTCGACATGAAAGAGCAAGACCTCATGCCCGGGGACGTTGCGATCGCGGTCGACTATTCGACTGTGAACTACAAGGATGCGATGGCCATTACCGGGCGCGTGGAGGTCATTCGCCAATTTCCGCTGATCCCGGGCATAGATTTAGCCGGCACCGTTGAGGCGTCCTCTTATCCCGGAATCGCTGTTGGAGACCGCGTTGTCGTCAACAGCTGGGGCTTGAGCCAGACCCATCACGGCGGATACGCGCAGAAGGCGCGCGTGAAAGGCGAGTGGGTCACCAAGATTCCGGCAGCTTTCTCGACCAGGGATGCCATGGCCATCGGCACCGCAGGGTACACGGCAATGCTTTGCGTGCTGGCACTCGAACACGGCGGCCTGACACCGAAGCGCGGTGACATTCTCGTCACCGGTGCCAATGGCGGCGTGGGCTCCATCGCGATCGCCATCCTGTCTCACCTAGGGTATCGGGTGATTGCATCGACCGGACGTCCCGAGGAGAGCGACTATCTGCGCGACCTTGGCGCGGCGGAGATTATCGAACGCCGAACGCTTTCAGAGCCGGGAGCGCCGATTGCGAGTGAAAGATGGGCAGGCGCCGTGGATTCCGTCGGCAGTCGTACGCTGGCAAACATATTGGCGCAGACACAGTATCGCGGTGTCGTTACAGCCTGTGGCCTGGCTCAAGGCATGGATCTGCCTGCATCGGTTCTGCCTTTCATTCTGCGTAATGTAACTCTTGCCGGCATCGATTCCGTCAATGCTCCGCGCGAGGTCCGTATCGAAGCCTGGTCGCGACTTGCGCGCGATCTGGAATTGAGCAAGCTCGCCCGCACCACGCAAGTGGTCCCGCTCGCAGAGGTGCCCTCTGTGGTAAGCCGCATGTTCGAAGGCAAAGTCCGCGGCCGTACGGTGGTCGACGTCAACGCGTAACTGATTGGCACCGTTACGCTGCCGAAACGCGTCGCGATGGAAGACGCGGCTTCCATCGCGCCTCGCTTTCAGGTCCGGCTGGGTCCCGCTTTTGCGGAAGCCAGCGGATCGTCCTGATTCTTGAGACTGGTAAGGCGTCTCCTAAGCTATCGATAAGAAGAAACGCAAAACGTCATTGCGCCAGCTGCTCGTTCCATCCCATTAGGCTGTCATTACTCATTCCTCTGATGCCTCGCGCAGCTTCGGAGCGACACAAGAGGTAAAAGAACCGGTTTTTTCGACCGTTACGTCCGTCAGGACGGTCACGTCGTCACGTCCGTCACGACTTCACTGCGAATGCCGACAATGCTGTATACAGCTATGCAGGCCATAATCGCGCCGACCGAAGGCGATTTGAGGAGACCATATGACCCGGCAGTTGCATTTCTGGCGTTGTCTTTCGCGCACTATTATTTTGGCAGTATTCGTATTCGCCCCGACCGCACTTGTTTTCGCCCAGCCGCTCACCTGGCCGCAGGAAGTCAAAGCGCCCGAAGGCACCATAGTCGTGTACCAGCCGCAGCCCGAGAAGCTCAGCGGCAACGTGCTCACCGGCCGGGCCGCGATGTCGCTTGAACTGAAAAACCGCAGGGAACCGATTTTCGGGGCATTCTGGTTCACCGCGATCGTCGACACGGACGCGGACGACGACGTCGCCACGGTCCGCAATTGGCAAGTAACCAAGGTACGGTGGCCGGACTCGAAGGCAAGCGAGGAGCAGCGCTTCACGAAAATTGTCAATGACGCCGTGCCGAAGTCCGGTTTCCGCATTTCGATGAAACGGCTATCGGCGAGCCTGGCCACCGCGGCACAGGAAGAAAAAAGCCTTGCCGACCTGAAAAACGAGCCACCTAAAATCGTCTTCGGCGAGCAGCTCGCGGTGCTGCTTCTATATGACGGCACACCGAAATTCTCGCCAGTCGAGAACAGCGACTACGAGCGCGTCCTGAACACGCCGTTCGCGGTAGTGCGAAATAAGAAGACGCAGTTGTTGTATCTCAGCGGCGGCACGCACTGGTACGAGGCGAAAGATCCGCTCGGCCCGTGGACCCTGACAATTTCGCCGCCAGCGGACCTGGTCAAGCTATTGGCGCCTTCCAAGAAAAGTGAGCCGGTACCGAAGAAGATACCCGCCATCGTAGTGGCGACCGAGCCAACCGAGCTGATCGTTACCGATGGTAAACCCAACTGGAAGGCGCTGCCCGAGGGGAAGTTGCTGTATGTGTCCAACACGGAAACGCCGTGGCTGAGAGAGCAGACCGGCAACGACATGTACGTGTTGCTTTCCGGCCGCTGGTTTCGCGCTGCGTCCCAGAGCGGCCCATGGACATTCGTCAGGGCGGACAAGCTGCCCGTCGCCTTCAAGGACATCCCGCCCGCATCGGATATCGGCGGCGTGCGCGTTTCGGTTGCCGGCACACCGGAAGCGGAGGAGGCGTTGCTTGACGCGCGAATTCCACAGACGGCGGCCATCAAGCGCAGTGAAGCCAAACTTGAAGTCAAGTACGACGGAGAACCGAAGTTCGAAAAGATTGCCGGCACGGCCGTTTCTTATGCGGTCAATACCGGCGCACAGGTATTGGAGATCGGCGGGGCTTATTACGCAGTCGACAAAGGTGTCTGGTTCACGTCGGCAGCCGCCACCGGGCCCTGGAGCGTCGCGGACAAAATTCCGAACGAAGAGATCCAAAAAATTCCGCCGAGTTCGCCGGTCTATAACACGACCTATGTCCACGTTTACCAGTCAACACCGGAAATCGTCTATGTCGGCTACACGCCGGGCTACCTCTGGTCGTATCCCTACTATGGCGTGCCCGTGTACGGCACGGGATGGTATTACCCGCCGTACTGGGGCCCTTATTATTACTATCCGCGTCCGCCGACCTGGGGTTTTCATGTGGGCTATAACCCGTGGACCGGATGGAACTACGGGGTAAGTTGGAGTAACGGATTTTTTACCGTGGGCGTGAGTTGGGGTGGCGGCTGGGGCGGCCATCCTCCGGGCGGCTGGTACGGCGGCGGCTATCGCGGTCCGGTCGTTATCCATCACGGCGACATCAACATTGGCAACAGCATCAATACCGGCGATCGGGCGCAGGTCAAGAACCGCATGGAGAACAATGGGCTCGATGGCGGTCGCCTTGGTAAAGACAATGTCTACAAGCATCCGGAAGCGCGCGCACGCAACGCCGATCGCGCCACGGCGCAAGGAGAACTTCGCCCGGCGCAACCTTCGGCTGGCCGTGCCAACGACGTCTTCGCCGACAAGGAAGGCAACGTCGCGCGCCGCTCCGGTAACGAATGGCAAACGCGCGACCACAACGCGTGGAAACCGGAGCAAAGCCAGAGTCCGGCGTTCGAAAATACTCGTGCCTCCGCGCAGCAGCAGCCCAGAGTCGATCAGAGCGATCTCAACCGCGCCAACCAGGCCAGGCAAACAGGCGCATCGCGCGAACGCACGCAATCCGCGCCTCGACGGAGTGGCGGTGGTGGACGGCGGCGCTGATGAAGGGCTTCGCAAGTGCGCGACAAGCTTGGTAAGAAGCCGCTATTCGCAGACTACCGATCGCTGCTATTGCGTTGGAAGGTCTTTGTACTGAGGGCCGACCAGCACCCGGACATTTGCGTTTGACCCAGACATTGAGCTAGCGCGATGAAAGTGGAGACAAAAGGCAAGGCCTGACCCCTCGTCAGGGTTTGTGACCCTCGGGTTTGTGCTGCTACTGCGTTGGAAGGTTTTTGTACTGAGGGCCGACCAGCACCCGGACATTTGAGTTTGACCAGACATTGAGCCAGACATTGAGGTAGCGCGATGAAAGAGGGAGGCAAAAGGCAAAGCCTGACCCCTCATCGGGTTTGGCCCCTCTCACTCGTGTTACTGCAATGAAAAACCCCTGCGATCAGCTGCAGGGGTTCTTCTTTTTTTGGACCGAAGTTGCGTCGGGATCTACTAGGCGAGATCGATGCGTCAGCTTATTTGAGCCGAAGATAAGTGGACGATGAACCACAAAGGCGGTTTGCCGTATATCTTGGTTCCGATTGCCCAGGGATAAACAATTTGAGAATTTGGGCATTCGGTTCGTCGCTTCCGATGATGATGATGCTGCTGTCTTCGGAAACCTGGCCTTTAGCGATGATGCCCTCGACGGTGACGTTTTGGCCGGCCGCAGGCCCCAAAGGAATAAATCCGCTGCAGCTTCCCGTCAAAACAATGCTGTTATTCGCTTTGACAGTCACGTCATAGTTACAGGTCGATTCGAAAGTGCCTGCACCGAGACTGAAAGGATTCAATGCTTCTCCTTGAAAGTACGTCGTGCCGCGCACCGTTTCCGTCATTTTTCCGTCTCGGAATACTGCTGTGCTCAGGCTTGTGTCGGTGTATTTGCCCCCCCATCCGCCCTGCAAATCAAACAGCAGGTTCTGCGTGAATCCGTGCTCGGACTCCATGCACTGAGTATTCAAGGTGCCGCGATACGTGCCCTTCAGCGGCTGATCAGCTGCCACGGAATGCATAGTGGCTGCCAAACCACACACTAATAGCCCCCTTACAAATTGCTTCAACATGATTCCCTTCCTCCTTGGTGTTGAAATATTCAATTGAGCCTAATCTGTCATATGCCTCTTATATCGATGCACCGTCAGAGAGGCTAGAGGGCATTAAGACAGGGAACGGCAAGTCAGCGTACCACTCATTTGGCCGAAGACAAAATTCGATATTCCGACCGCATTGCGTAATGGCAGCCCGCCCGGCAATTGATTCTGCTTAGCAACGGCGTCCACACCTGTACGATGCTAACGGCTAGGAGTGTCGGGTACAGAAAATGGATTCGCTCCTGCTGTACTGCGGCCATCGGTCAGCGTCAACGCGCCCGTTGCGGAGTCAATCGAGTAGGTGAGGGCGGTATTTGCATTTGAATTCGCAACGTACGCCAACTTGCCGTCGGCCTCCACACTGAGCGAAAGCGGACTGGTTCCGACCACGACCGCTCTACCGGTGAGTGCGAGTGTCCCGGTCTTCTGATCTATTGCGTAAATCGAGATGTCGTTGGAGCCGAAGTTCGCCACATAAGCAAACTTCCCGGAAGGATGGATGGTGACGCCCTTCGGCGTGGTGCCCGTTGCCAAAGCCGTCCCGATTTTCGCAAGCGTCCCGGATTCCGTGTCGACGGCAAAAACCGAAATTTCATCGGCAAGGTCATTCACTGCATAGGCGAACTTGCCAGATGGAGCAACAGTAATGGATCGCGGCAGAGACCCCGCGGTGGCGTATCCGCTACGGCGTAACTGTCCGCTCCGCGGATCCAAAGTGTAACTGGCGACCGAACCACTTTCGGCATCAGCAAGATGGGCTAGACGTAAAGTTTCTATGGCCGATGGAGCAACATGTTGAGCATTGCCACTCGCGTGGCTAACGCCGCCTGCGCTGTTACCGCTGTTCCCGTCCTTTGCGCCATCGCATGCGATCAAGCAAGTCGTGACAACGATCAGATAGATTTTGGAAAGAATTTCTATAAGGACTTGTCTTCGAGGCACGCAGATTCCAATCCACCAGGAAGGTGAATGGCGCAGTGCCGAAGATTTTTTGGCCTGGCGTGCGGAGCGCCCCGT
Organism: Burkholderiales bacterium; assembly: GCA_045810225.1. GTDB lineage: Bacteria > Pseudomonadota > Gammaproteobacteria > Burkholderiales > JACQAP01 > JACQAP01. The sequence goes on along the minus strand of JBJMWI010000020.1, from coordinate 16,525 downwards.
TGCCGCTTCATCGATTCGCGCAGGTTTTGCCATAAAAAGCGCAGTGGGATTCAGGGGTACTCATGATAATTCATTTAACTGACCAGATAGATCGAAGTACATTGCCAACTGAGGGCTTCCCTCGTACGGTTCTATTGAACCTGAGTCGCAATGCGATGGGCGCTCGCCAGAAAAGTATACCGCCATGATCGCTTTGTGCGTTGTTACCGATCCGAGTCTAAAAGGGTTGCCGCCTCGGCATACCGGCTTTGCCATAACTTAGATCTTGGCTAGGGTATACGCAGCTGTTCCCGCAAACGGAGATCTGCTTAACGGTCAAAGGAGAACGGCCCCTCGCGGAGAACCGCTTGTCGAGTCGGCGGAGACAGCAACAGGCAACAGCAAACAGAAAACAGCAACCAGGCAAACCGCAACCAGCAACCAGCAACGCAGAGGCCCGTAATGAACCGTATCAAACTGCTTGCCTTCGCGACCCTTGCCTTCGCTGAAAGTTTTGCGGCGATGACAGCACTCGCCGACAGCGGGATCTATGTCGGCGGCGGCGTCGGGAGAACGAAGGTTGAGGACAGCTCAGGAAATCCCGCGGGTGTGCTGTTGGACCAGACGGCGGCTGGACTGAAACTCTTCGCGGGTTATCGCCTCGACGCGATCCCGCTTGTTAAATTTTCCGCAGAAGTCGGCTACCGCGAACTCGGCAGGGCGGACTATCGCATCCATGGCCCGGACTACGGCGTGTTGGCGGGCGTTCAGTTGGGCCCGGTCAATTTGTTCGGTCGTGTGGGCGCAATGAACTACGAGCTGGACAAGATTACCGGCGGAGGGAATAACAGTTTCGACGGCAGGGCACCGGTCTATGGCGTGGGCGCTTGGTTCACAATTTTACGCATCGGCATCCGCGCAGAAGTGGAAAGGATAGACATCAAGGAATTGGACAAAGCCTACATGTATTCGGTAAGTGCCTTGTACCAGTTCTGAATCTGCCGGGGACAGCCCGGCTGCTGCTCATCTTTCTTGCGCGCCAAGAGAGGTAACCAAAGACGGCCGACCGCTGAATTCGCGCTCTGCATTCGCAGGGTACCCCTGTGAGATAGCGCAGATAAAAGAGGGGAGGCAAAGGGCAAAGCCTGACCCCTTCGCTTGTTCACTCACCCAGCCTTTTTCGCGTTTCATCCAGACATTGAGATGGCGCAGCTGAAAGAGGCAGGCAAAAGGTAACCTCCTTCAATGTAGTTGTGCGTAAGCAGCCTAAGTACGATTGGGCTACATTATGCATTCGTACTATCCAACAACTGCTGGGATGCGCGGAATATTCAGTCTTCTACAAGGGGGATCACATGACTTCAAAATCTCTGATACGTCTCTTTGTCGGGATCGGCCTGTTGTCGCTGGTTGCCGCTTGCGCCGTCAACCCGGCGGTCCAGATGAAAGAGGAATTCTGGTCGCAGACCGATCGCAGCGTCGTTGTAGCGCTCGCCAATCTTCCGGAAGCGATGCCTCACAAGGAAGGCCCACAGGGCCTATTGGATTTGGCCATCAACAACGCGATGGCGGACCAGCTCTCCAAGGCCCTGAAAACCATCACTTTGACAGATTCATATGGGCAGACCCGCAGCGAGGTCGTGAAGCGCATGCAGGAAAAAGGGATGAAGAGCTCCGTATACGACAAGACCGTCGATTCCAACGCGCTCAAGGATTTCCATTCAGAGGACAAGTCCCGCGCCTACGCCAGCAAGGACTTCCGGCCATTGAAAGCGGAGCTTGACGGAGCAGATCGGGTGTTACTGTTTACCGTTGTCGCGGTAGGAACGCAGCGTTCGTATTACGGCTTCATCCCCACCAGCCGTCCCACCGCAGTGCTGAACGCGCGCGGGGAAATTATCGACCTGGAGACGAACGAGATCTTGTGGCGCCAAATGACCACGGACTCAGCCGCGATCGACGATCCCTGGGATGAACCGCCGGAATTCTCCAATGTTCACGCCGCGGTGCAGAACGTCATCCTTGCGGCCAGGCAGTCGATGGTTTACCTCCTATTTGCTAACTCGCCCGCTGGCGCCCCAGCAGCCAAGTAAACGGGAATGGAGTTTTGGCTTCCCGCGTGAGCACTTTTTTGAATCCTTATTCGTGCGGATCAATCTGTTCTGATGCTGGCCCCCAATCTGACCTTGAATTTAGATGAGGACGGACTGGGCACCGGCAGTCAGCCATTTGCCTCGGTTCACTCACATTGAGATAGCGCAGATGAACGAGGGAGGCAAAAGGCAAGGCCTGACCCTTCAAGAGCTGGACCCTTCAAGAGCTGCGGCCATCGGTTAGCGTCAACGCGCCCGTTGCGGAGTCAATCGAGTAGGTGAGGGCGGTATTCGAATTTGAATTCGCAACGTACGCCAACTTGCCGTCGGGCTCTGCATGCAACATGTACACAACATGGGGTCAGGCCTTGTTGCCTCCTCGTGCCACCCAGATCGGGTCACGCGGGGTATCGACAACCCTTCCGCAGGCACGCGCCCATTTGGATCAGGCTTGGGATATTGCATTACCTATACAACATATGCATGCAACATGGGGTCAAGCCTTGCCTTTTGCCTCATCGTCTTGCCACCAATCGGCTGACGCGAGGTCGACAACCCTAAGCTGCGGGCGATCTCGCTCTTCCGATCGGGCTTAGGGGCATTGTTGTACAACCCAAACCTGACCGGTCATCATCACTTTTCCGGTGTTGCAGTCTTTCGCGTCGGCCGCTCCAACACCCGCGTGGTCAAAAGGCCGAACACCAGTCCCCAGAACGCCGCGCCGAAGACTGGCACATCGGCCACGGTGACCAGAAAACACACCAGTGCGCCGAGCGTCGAATTGTCACGGAACGATGCCACGAACGCGGTTTGCAGCACGCGCAACATGGCAAGGCCGGCAAGCGTGGCGATGAAAGCGGGCGGCATCGCTAGCATGAGCCGCGTGAAGAAAGGCGCAAACAGGCCGAAAATAATTCCAAGCAAGGCGACCATGACCGCCGCCGTGTACTGCCTTTGCTTTTCGCCAGTGGTCGAGATGAGCGCGTTGACGGGACCGGTCAGGCAAGTCGAGACCGCTCCCACCAGGCCGGTAACGATCGCGCCGATGCCGCACGCGGCCGTGATTGCATTGACCGGCGGCTGGTGGCCGTTGGCGCGCAGGATGGCGATGCCCTGGCCGTTTTGTACCGCCAGCACGGTGATGGCAAGTGGCACCACAAGCTCGAACATCGCGGCCCAACTGAACTCCGGCACGTAGAGATTCGGATGCGCCATGCCGAACAGCGCGCCGGAGGGCGATTTGAACGCGCCGAGTTGCCACACGGCGAGCGCACCCACGGCTAGTGAACCGATCAGTGGCGGCAAGGCGCGGCCCAGGCGCGGTGCGGCAGTGAGCACAACGAACACGAGCGTCATCGGCAAGGCAATCCACAGTTGCTCCCGAAAGGCGCGCACGAGGTCCACGCCAAAACGCAGGAACACACCGGCCACCATGGCCATGACAATTGGCATCGGTATCGCATCCATCGCGCGCCGCACCCAGCCCGACAGCCCCAAGGCCAGCATCAGCACGCCGGTGGCGAGAAATGCGCCGATTACTTCGGCATAGCCCAGGTGAGTCAGAGCAGGGCCAACTAGAACCGCGCCGGGAATGCTCCACAACAGCACCAGCGGCTGCCGGTAGATCAGGGAAAGCGCTACGGTCAAAAAGCCGTTGAGAAAAAATGCGCCAAAAATCCAGGACGAGATATCGGATTCAGACAGGCCGCCGCGCGCGCCGGTGGTGAGGATGATCGCAACCGGGCCTGTGCACGCGAATAAAAATGCGACCAGCGCGTTCAAGGCATAGTGGCCGCCACTGTCGACAAGCCATTGGCGTGGCGTGGCCGGTTTCGTGGCCGGCTTCTCGAATGGCATGCGCATCATGCGGGGCAATGTTGGGGGCCACCCTTTTTGCCACTCAAACGAGCCATCTCAAATCTCTAGCGGGCACGTTATTGCATGTTTCTTCGCGCGAACCAATCTGTCGCCGCTACGAAAGTAACCAGCCGCCGTCGACATCGATCGTGGTACCGGTGACGAACTCGTTCTGGACCAGGAAAACGATGGCCTGCGCAACTTCCTCGGCCTTACCTGCGCGAGGGATCAGGTTCTTGGCCGTAATGTTCTTGTACAGCGTTTCGCGTTCCGCGCCCTTGAGGGCCAGGATCGGCGTGTCGATCGACCCTGGCGACACCACATTGATACGCCGTGGAGCGATTTCGGGTGCCACCGCACGCACCAGGGCTTCCACCGACGCCCCGACCGAAGACAGCGAAACCTGGCCCGGCCTGCATTTGCGCGCCGGTGCTCCGCTGACCAGAACGATTGTGCCGTCCTTGCCCAGGTGACTCGCGCCATAGCGTACTACGTTCGCGTAGCCCCACAGCTTGTCGAATGAAGCCTCATAGCCGTCCATGTCCATTTGCAGGAAAGGGCCCATCGCCCGTTTGCCGCCGGTAGCTGCACTGATGAGGATATCGAACGGAGCATGCTGCTTGAACAACGTTTCCAGTGCGGCGCGATCCAGCACGTCGCACTTGGCGAGCGTAACGCCTGCGGGCGGAGCGCCGGCCTTGCTCGGATCGCGGCTCACTGCTACGACCCTGGCGCCCAGCGCGGCGAGTTGCCCGGTCGTGGCGAGGCCGATGCCCGATGTGCCGCCAAAGACGATTGCTTTCTTGCCATCTACGTTCATTGCTGTGTTCTCCGTGATAGAAAATGAAGACAGGTCTGCATAGTTGCGTAAAAAGTTCTATTTGGGCAATTAGGCTTTATGCATCTTTGCAGGACTGACCCCCATTAACTCAAGAAGCCAAAGTAACCAACCGCCGGGCTGCCCCCGGCCCAGCCGAGCAGGCGCTTTCTTGTCGGTCCCCCATAGCGATCTAACTCGCCTGGCGAATTTCCGCTTCACACCCCACCGGAAAATTCACCGAGCTGGCAATGAAACATTTTTCATGCGCATCGTGATGCAGCTTCTTCGCAGTTTCCAAGTTCGATTCCTTCGTCACCGTAATCTGCGGTTTCAGCGTCACTTCCAGAAATCGCCCACCACCGTCCGCCGTTTCTTCCATCGTGCCTTCTGCGTGATCCTCGTATTCCAGCACCACGACTTTGTTCACCGCGCACAGGTGCAGGTACCACAGCATGTGGCAGGTCGATAAAGAACCGACCAGCATCTCCTCCGGGTTGTAGCGCGCTGGATCGCCGTGGAAGGCCGGATCCGATGATCCGGGTATCACAGGTTTTCCCTGGCCGCTGATTTCGTGATCGCGGCCGTAAGCGCGGTACGAAGATGTACCGGTGCCGAGGTTGCCGGTCCAGCGCACCGTGCTTTTATAGTGATGATGCTTTGTTGTGCTGCCCATGATTTTCAACGGTGTGCCATGAATTTTTTCAGTCGCCCGATGCCCTGTGCCAACCGATCCTCTCCGGATGCGAAGCACCAGCGCACGAATCCTTCGCCTTCCGGGCCGAACGCAATGCCGGGGGCCAAGCCGAGGCCCACTTCGGCAACGAGCCTTTTGCAAAACGTCAGGGTGTCCTTCGCGCCAGCAACCTTGAAAAAGGCATACATCGCCCCGGGTGGTGGCGTGGCCTCCACACCGGCGATTTTGCTTAATTCCCCAATCAGGAAATCGCGCGCCTTGTGGAAGCGGGCTTTCGTGCGTTCTATCACCGCTTCACCGTCCTCGACGGCGATCACGCCAGCTTTCTGTACAAATGATGGCGAGCAGGATGTGTTGTATTCCAGCAGCGTGCCCAGGTCCGGTGTGAGTTCCTTGGGCGCGACAAGCCAGCCCAGGCGCCATCCGGTCATCAGCCAGGATTTGGAAAACGTATTCGCGCTGATGATGCGATCCCGCGCGTCTGTGATGCTAAGAAACGACGGTGCAAGCCCGTTGTCATAGTAGAGCCGCTCGTAAGCATCGTCGCTGAGGATCCAGATGCCATGACGGCGGCAATGATCGAGAATCGCGCGCTGCTGCTCTCTGGAAATCGTCCAGCCGGTCGGATTGTTCGGCGAATTGATATAAACCATGCGCGTGCCCGGCGTCAGCGTGGCCAACAGGCGTTCGAGATCGAGCGTCCAGCCCGCCGAGGAATAGGTCAACGGAAAAGTCACCGCTTCCGCGCCGGCAATCCTAGGAATCTCGACCAGGTTTGGCCACACCGGCGTGACAATCACCACGCGGTCACCCGGCGAAACGACAGCCTGTGTCGCAAGCATTAGCGCAGACATGCCTGAGCTGGTCACGGCAATGTTGTCCATGGACAGCGACGTGCTGCCCGGGCAATGCAGGCGCGTGACATACCTGGCGAGCGCCTCGCGCAAACTCGGGATGCCGAGGTTCTGCGTATAGAACGTTTCGCCCCGTTCGAGCGCATCGATGCCCGCCTGGCGGATGAATTCCGGCGTGACTTCGTCCGGCTCGCCGAACCAGAACGCGATCAAATCTTCCTTGCCCATACCTGCATTGGCGACCTCGCGGATCTTCGAGGAGCGCAGCGCTTTGACGCCGGGACGAGCAGAAGGCAGACCGAAATCCATATGGAGGACCTAAGCAAAGGACCGCATTTTGGCATATGACGGCATCCACCTCACCCCAGCCCTTATGGGCATAGCCCCGGTATCCCTTTGGGCTCCCGCAGTGGCGGAGAGGGTGATGCATCTCATCCCAGCCTTCTCCACCTCACCCCAGCCCTCTCCCCCATTGGCGGAGAGGGTGATGAGCTGTGGTGGTTTGGCGCTGTAGTGCTATCAAAGGTCGGGAACGCATGTATTTTTCGACAAACTCCTTTTCCGCTCCGGCCACCTCACCCCGAACCTCTCCCGTAGTAGCGGAGAGGTGATGCAAGGTCTGTGGGTTGTGGCGTTAGTTCTATCATGAGGCGCGAGAGCGCATCTATTTTTATAAACTCCTTCTCCGCTCCGGGGAGAAGGTTGGGATGAGGTGACTCCTTCTCCGCTCCGGGGAGAAGGCTGGGATGAGGCGGTTCGCCTTGACTTCACTTGGTAGTTATACCAAACTACTTGGTAAGGATACCAAGGAGCGAGACGATGGCGGCGGACGGCGCACAGGACATGAGGCTCAGAATTCTGGATGCCGCGCTGGGCCTGCTAGCCGGGCACGGGTTCATGGAAGTCACGCAACCGAAGATTGCCAAGGCGGCCGGCGTGCGCCAGAGCCACCTGACCTACTACTTCCCGACCCGCAGCGAATTGCTCAAGGCGCTCGCGGTGCATTCCATCGAATCCATGCTTGGTTCGCTGGCAGCCGGTGCCTCGGCGGGCAAACTTACGCCAGCCTTGTTCGCACAGCTTTCCGGCGAAGCGCTGGCCGACAAACGGCGTGCGCGCGTGATGCTCGGGCTTATCGTTAGTTCGGAGGAGGACCGGCAGATCAAGCAGTTCATGCGCGATTTCGTGGCGCGCGTGCGCGCAACACTCACGGAATTGTCCAGGATGCTCGGCGCGGAGCCTGATCCGGTCAACATTGCAGCCGTGCACATGCTGTTCGTCGGCGCCACGGTTTTGAACGTCGCCCGCGACGATGCCAATTCCAGACGCGAATGCGCTGACATAGCGCGGCTAGCGGTGGAAACGTTTCTGCTCCAGAGTCCGCCAGCAGCGCGGCCGAAGACCGGACGGAGAAAAACATGAACGCTGGCGAGCGCAGTTACCGAATGCTTTGCGTCGTGCCGGTCGCGCTGCTGATCGCAGCGTGCGGGCAGGCCAAGGTGACTGCCTATCAGGGCTATGTCGAGGGCGACTACGTGCTGATCGCGTCGCCTTATGCGGGCTCGCTGGAGAAGTTGAACGTTGCGCGCGGGCAGACCGTCGAAAGCGGCGCTGCGCTGTTTACCTTGGAACAGCAGAACGAGGCCGCGGAAAAACACGAGGCCGACGAAAAGCTGCGCGCCGCGCAGGCGAAACTGGAGAATCTGCGCAAAGGCCAGCGCGCCCCGGAACTGGAGGCGTTGATCGCAGAGGAGCAACAAGCGCAGGCCGCGCGCAAGCTTTCCGAAGTGCAATATGTGCGTAGCCAGAAATTGTTCGAAGGCGGCTTCATCTCCTCATCTGCACTCGACGAGGCCAAGGCCAACCTCGCACGTGACCGCGCGCGTGCCGAGCAGGTGCAAGCGCAGATTCGCTTGGGAAAGCAGAGTGTCGGCCGATCCGGCGAGCTTGCCGCGGCGCAGGCCGAAATTGACGCCGCCAAAGCCGTGGTCGCGCAGGCCGAGTGGAAGTTTGCGCAAAAAGCCCTGCGCGCGCCGCAAGCCGGTCTGGTGCAGGACACCTTCTTCGTGCAGGGCGAGTGGGTGCCAGCGGGTAAACCAGTGGTCAGCCTGCTGCCGCCCGCTAACATCAAGCTGCGATTTTTTGTTCCGGAAACGCTGGTCGGCGCACTCAAAACCGGGCAGCGCGTGACCGCAACCTGCGATGGCTGCAGCGCGCCGATCGCCGCGACCATCAGCTACATCGCGCCCAATTCCGAGTTCACGCCGCCTGTCATCTACAGCAAGGAGTCGCGTGCCAAGCTGGTGTTCATGATCGAGGCGGTGCCGACTGCCGCCGATGCCACCAAACTCAAGCCCGGCCAGCCGGTGGACGTGACGTTGTGAATTCCGAGCTGCTGATCGACGTGCAGAACCTGAACAAACACTTCGGCGACAAGCATGTCGTGCGCGATTTTTCCCTGCAGGTCAGGCGCGGCGAAATCTTTGGTTTCCTCGGACCGAATGGCAGCGGCAAGACGACTTCCATTCGCATGCTGTGCGGTCTGCTAACGCCGGACAGCGGCAGCGGAACGTGCCTCGGTTACGACGTAATTCGCGAGACCGCGGCAATCAAGCGTGAGGTTGGCTACATGACTCAGCGTTTTTCATTGTGGGAAGACCTCAGCATCCGCGAGAACCTCGATTTCGTTGCGCGCATGTATGGCATGCCCGATCGCAAGCAGGCCGTGGATCACGCGATCGATCAACTTGGCCTGACTGCGCGCAAGAATCAGTTGGCCGGTTCGCTGTCTGGCGGCTGGAAGCAGCGCCTGTCGCTGGCGGCATGCATGCTGCACCATCCCAAGTTGCTGTTGCTGGACGAACCCACTGCCGGCGTCGATCCAAAGGCGCGGCGCGATTTCTGGGAAGAGATCCATACGCTGGCGGCACACGGCATCTCTGTGCTGGTCTCCACGCACTACATGGATGAGGCAGAGCGCTGCCATCGTCTGGCGTACATTGCCTATGGCACTGTGCTGTCCCGTGGTACGGCTGAAGAGGTGGTTGCCAGGCAGCATCTTTCCACGTGGCTGGTGTCGGGGCCGGAGCTGCCGGCACTGGAAGCGCAGTTGCGGGGGCGGCCCGGCATTGCCCTGATTACCCCTTTCGGTTCGACGTTGCATGTGGTGGGCGTTGATGCCGCGGCGCTGGAAGCTGCAATCGCACCGTTCCGGGCGGATGCACGCTATCGCTGGCAGCCCGGGCACGCCACGCTCGAAGACGTATTCATTCATCTTATGGAATCGGCGCCCGACAATTTCCAATGAGGCTCAGCGCTTTCTCCCTGTCGCGCTGGATGGGCATCGTCGTCAAGGAATTCATCCAGCTAAGGCGCGACCGGCTCACATTTGGCATGATCGTCGGCATCCCGGTGCTGCAGCTTCTGCTGTTTGGCTTCGCCATTAATTCCGACCCCAAATCGCTGCCGACCGCCGTGCTGTCGCAAGACAACAGCCGTTATGCACGCACGGTCACGGCCGCGCTGCAGACCAGTGGCTATTTCATGGTGGTCAGGGAAATCGCGACCGAAGATGAAGCCGAACATCTGCTGGCTCGCGGGGACGTGCAATTCGTCGTTACCATCCCGGTGGGGTTCGAACGCGCGCTCGCGCGCGGCGAACGGCCGGTGCTGCTGGTCGAGGCCGATGCGACCGACCCTGCGGCCACCGGGAACGCGCTGGCTGCTTTGGGTCAGGCAATCAATACCGCGCTGGCGCATGACCTGACCGGACCGCTCGCGGATTCGACGGCGGAGCCCGCGCCGGTCGATTTGCGTATCCATCGCCGCTATAACCCGGAGGGCATCACCGCCTACAACATCGTGCCCGGGTTGCTCGGCGTGATTTTGACCATGACCATGGTGCTCATGACTGGACTGGCGATGACGCGCGAACGCGAACGCGGCACGTTCGAAAATCTGCTGGCCACGCCAGCCCTGCCGATGGAGGTCATGACCGGAAAGATCATGCCGTATATTTTGATCGGGCTGGTCCAGGTAACACTGGTGCTGCTGGCGGCGCGATACATTTTCAATGTGCCTTTACAGGGCAACATCGCTTTGCTGTACGCCGGGGTGCTGATTTTCATTGCGGCAAACCTGACGCTTGGCATCACGTTCAGTTCGCTGGCCCGCAATCAATTGCAGGCGATGCAAATGACGTTCTTCTTCTTTCTCCCGTCGATACTGCTTTCCGGCTTCATGTTCCCGTTTCGCGGCATGCCGCACTGGGCGCAGTGGATCGGCAATGTGTTGCCGTTGACGCATTTTCTAACGTTGGTGCGCGGGCTAATGCTGAAGGGCAATTCGTTCGTGGACCTGTGGCCGAGCCTGTGGCCCATCCTGGTGTTCATGATCGTGGTGATGGCGCTTGGGTTGAAGGCGTACAGAAGGACACTGGATTAACAGACACTCTCCACCTCACCCCAACCCTCTCCCCCAGTGGCGGAGAGGGAGGCACCTCATCCCAACCTTCTCCCCGGAGCGGAGAAGGAGTGCACCTCATCCCAACCTTCTCCCCGGCGCGGAGAAGGAGTTTGTCGAAAAAACATGCGTTCTCGAACCTTTGATAGCACTACGGCGCCAAACCACCAGAGCTGCCACCACAGCTGCCATCACCCTCTCCGCCAGTGGGGGAGAGGGCTGGGGTGAGGTGGAGGGCTGGAGTGGTGGCAAAAAAAGGCCGGCTCCTGGACTAAGAGCCGGCCGAAGCGGCGGGATTTGGGGTCCCGCCCGCACAGACGGTCAAACAATACTTTCGTGCTCGAGGCTTAAGGGGCCGAGGCGCCGCTGCATGATCTGATCCCGATCGGTGGCGCTGTTGCGCAGGGCAGCCAGCAGGTTGGCATCGTCGCCGGGCGCAACGACGGTCGCGACCGCTGCCGCAAGTGCCATCGGAACGGCGGGCGTAGCGGTCACACGGGCTTGCGCATCGGACAACGCGCTGAACAAAGTGCGGGTCTTCATCATCGGGCCTTTCCGGGCAGTCAGGGTTGATCGGTGAAGCGGCGCCATGTTTGCGCAGCAGCACATCGTCATCAAACGCTGCATGAGGGGTTGCTACCGCGGCGTCTCGCGGTATCATCCCGTTAGACTTTCGGTCGGGGAGGGCCAAATGTCGCAGACCGTTGCCGTGGTCGAAGCGCTCAAGCGCTCGCTGAAGGCCAAGAAACTCACATATGCGCAGGTGGCGCGCGGCCTGAACATGAGCGAGGCCAGCGTCAAACGCATGTTCGCGTCCCACCATTTCACGCTGGAGCGTTTCGAGCAGGTGTGCCTGATCGCCGGCCTGGGCTTGACGGAGCTGGCGCGCGAAGTGGATAGCGAAAAAAACTACATCTCGCACCTCACGCTGGAGCAGGAACGCGAGCTCGTCGGCAATGCGAAACTGTTTCTGGTCGCGGTCTGCGCACTGAACCACATGAGTCTGGAGCAGATGCTGGCGACCTATGACATGGCCAAACCCGAGGCCATCCAGCTGTTACTCAAGCTCGACAAGATAAAATTTCTGGAGCTGATGCCCCGCAATCGCATCCGGCTGAAGGTCGCACCGAATTTTTCTTGGCTGCCAAACGGCCCGATCCTGCAATACTTCATGACGCGCGCGCAGCACGAGTACTTCCGTTCGCGTTTCGATGGGCCGAACGAAATCATCATGGTAGTCAATGCCATGCTGTCGCCCGCTTCCAGCGCGCAGTTCGTCGCCAAGTTGCGCAAGCTCGCGAATGAGTTTTCCGAACTGCACAACGACGACAAGCACCTGCCGATCGGCGAGCGCCGTCCGGCCAGCGTCGTGCTGGCACTGCGGCCCTGGGAAATCGACGACTTCAATGTGCTTCGTCGCAAGCGCAGGACGCGCCCCTCGGCGTGACCTTGGCTTGGCCGTCGTGCTAGCATCGGCGGCTCACGAAGTTTTGCGACAAGTCGAGCAAACTTCGTAGTGGTTAGTGACTAGTGGCTGGTGGCGAGTTGTCAGGACTAAACCCCGATCCGCCGGATCCCGAAAAATCAAACGAACCTTGAAATACTAACGCTGCACGAACCACTAGCCACCAACCACTAGCCACGAACCACTAGCCACTAAGACCCCCGACCGAGTGAAACGAGGAAACACAACATGAGTACCGTCCAACTGCAGAATTACATTGCCGGCGAATGGATCGCCGGTGCGACGACATCCAAGGATGTCAATCCGTCCGATACCGGCGACGTGATCGCCGAATATGCTCAGGCCGACAAAGCTCAAACTGAACGCGCGGTGGAAGCGGCGCGCGCGGCGTTCCCGGCATGGGCGACCTACAACGTGCAAGCGCGGGCCGATCTGCTGGATAAAGTCGGCAATGAAATTATCGCGCGCAAGGAAGAATTGGGGCGCCTGCTGTCACGCGAGGAAGGCAAGACGCTGGCGGAAGGCATTGGCGAAGTCGTCCGCGCCGGCAACGTGTTTAAATTTTTCGGCGGCGAAGTCTTGCGACGTACCGGGGAGCTGGTTCCCTCCGTGCGCCCCGGCATCGACGTGGAATTGACGCGCGAGCCTGTCGGCGTGGTCGGCATCATAGCCCCATGGAATTTTCCGGCGGCCATCCCGGCCTGGAAGATCGCACCCGCATTAGCGTATGGCAACTGCGTCGTGTTCAAGCCCGCCGATTTGGTCCCGGGAATGGCGCACGCCATCGCCAAGATTTTGATCGATGCCGGCGTGCCGAAAGGCGTGTTCAACTTCGTCATGGGACGCGGCAGCGTGGTGGGCGAAGTGCTGGTCAATGATCCGCGCGTCGACGCCATCACGTTCACCGGCTCGGTCGAGACCGGACGCCAGGTTGCCGCGAAAGCCATTGCGCGCATGGCTAAATTCCAGCTCGAGATGGGCGGCAAGAATCCACTGGTGGTGTTGGATGATGCTGATTTAAAAGTCGCGGTCGAATGCGCAGTCAACGGCGCTTTTTTCTCGACGGGGCAGCGCTGCACGGCATCGTCGCGGCTGATCGTCACCAAAGGTATTCACGACAAATTCGTGGCGGCGCTGGTGGAGCGCTTGAAGGGCGTCAAGGTCGACAACGCGCTGAAGCAGGGAACCGACATCGGCCCGGTGGTGGACAAGAACCAGCTCAACCAGGATTTGTTCTACATCGACGCAGCCAAGAAGGAAGGCGGCAAGCTAGCTTTCGGCGGCAATCTGATCAAGCGCGAGACCGACGGCTTCTATCTGGAACCCGCGTTGTTCACGGAAACCCTCAACACCATGCGCATCAATCGGGAAGAAGTATTCGGCCCGGTCGCGTCGGTGGTTGCGGTCAATAACTATGACGAAGCGCTGGCCGTCGCTAACGACACGCCGTTCGGTTTGTCCTCCGGGATCGTAACCACTTCGCTCAAGCACGCATCGCATTTCCGCAAGAATGCGCAAGCCGGCATGGTAATGGTCAATCTGCCGACGGCGGGAGTGGACTATCACGTGCCATTCGGCGGGCGCAAAGGTTCCAGTTACGGACCGCGCGAACAGGGGCGTTATGCGGTTGAATTTTTCACCACCGTAAAAACCAGCTACGTGCTGGCCTGATCATGGCAAACCGCTTTATTCATTTCGCTGCGGTCGCCGCACTGGCTTGCCTGGCCTGCGGCGGCTCCGTCGCTGCGGACAACGAGCGTGTCGTTCCGGCCAATGAAGAGCCGCGCCATGTCGTGAAGCTGGAAAACGAATGGGTGCGCCTTGTCGATGTCGAGATACCCGAAGGCGAGCAGACGCTCTATCACACTCATTCGCTGGACTATCCGTACGTGCTGGTGACCAGCGTCACGCTGTATAACCAGATTTACGGCCAGGAGGCCAAGGATGTCCAGATGAACGCCGGCTTCGTCGGTTACTACGACGCGGCCACCAAAGGCGCGTATACCCATCGTTTCATCAACCGCGGGCCCGGGACGTTCCGCGCAATCGGCATCGAACTCCTCAAGCCCGCGTCGCAATCAACCGCATCCAGTCTGCCGCCCGTGGCAGGCGCCGAGGTCGTCCTGGATAACCAGCGCGTGGGCGCGTATCGCATCAAGCTGGCGCCAGGTGCGTCCATCGGTCCACTAACAATTCCGGGGCCGAGTATTCGCGTGGCGATGACTGACGGAAAGTTGCAGCACGAAATCGAGGACACGCTGACGCAGACACGCCTGACGCCGGCGCAATTCGTATTTCAGCCGCAGACCACCAGCGCGAAGTTAACCAATGTCGGCGACAAGGAACTCGAGTTGGTCGAGTTCGTGCTCAAATAAGTAGCGCAGCGCGGTTTAGATTCAACTGGGTTCGGCAAAAGAAAAGGGCGCCGCCATGGAGATGGGGCGCCCTTCGCTTCGGAGACGATATGCGCGCCACCGAAGCTTGTTTCCCTCCAACCAACAGCCTTTCCCGGGAGAGGTCAGAAGGAGACCACGTTTGCGTCTCCGTTCGGAGACAGCCATGAAATTGTCATCCCGTGACGTTTAAGACGGTTCGATGATTCCGAAGTTCCGCGTTGCGTGGAGTGCCGGTACACGGTACCGATGAACTAAGCCCGTTCACTTCGTGTGCAAACATGGTAACGCCGGGAGCATGCATCCAGTGCTCCCCTTCGCGGAACTTTGCGTCAGAATGAAACCAACACTCCTGCCTCGGGATAGGTCTGCGAACAACTCTTGTAGATTGCCTCATTGCAATCAGAAATCTTTTCGTAGACCAGGCCGAAGTTGGCTGCGGCATTGGTACTGAAAGGCAGATAGATGCCGGCGCGCGCGCCATAGCTATTGCGGTCGTCGTACGTGTTGCTGAAAAACATGCGCGAAACGAAGGCGCCGACATAAGGCTTCACGCGTTGCACTTTGGTAAAGGTGTAGCGTATTTCCGGCGTGAGCTTGTAGATGCTCGGATCGTTGCCAAACCAGGCCTCGCCGGTGAGGCCGGCCATCAAGCCCTCCGACACCATGTAGCCGAGGCCAACGCCCAACGTCGTATACGTCTGGTCAAGTGCGTGACCGCTGCTGATGAAAAGCGATCCGGATACCTTGCCACGCGTAAATGGTTCCTCCGCGTGTGCCTTTGCCATGAAGAAGGCTGCTCCCGCGATCAACAGCGAAGCCGCAAAAATGATCGAGCGCGCGGAAGGGTCGGCTATTGCTCGCAAAATCGATTTGTTCATTATTTTCCCCAAGGTTTTTCGGCTACATTTGCCGGTGACTTCACGCAATTGAACCTGAGCAACATGATACAAGCTTCGCGCTGCTGAGCGAAGCCTTGCATGGCATGCAAATGAACACACAAGCGCAAGACCTTACCCAGCCACTGTTGTCCCCGCGCACGGCTAATCTGCGAGCGCTGTCGCTGCTGCTGCAGTTCGCCCGGCCTTACCGGCGCCGCATGTTATTTTTTGCGGTTGCCCTCATGGTCTCCGCCGGATGTTTTCTGGTGATCGGCCAGGGCCTCAAACAAGTCATCGACCGCGGGTTTTCGCATGGCGATCCCGCAGCACTGAACCAGGGATTGTTTTTTCTGCTGGGCGTGATCGTGGTCATGGCCACAGCAACCTGGGTGCGCTTCTACCTGATTTCATGGCTGGGCGAACGCGTGATCGCCGATATCCGGCGCACGGTGTTTTCCCATTTGCTCGAGTTATCGCCGGGCTGGTTCGAGCAAACGCGCACCGGCGAGATGATCTCGCGGCTCACAACGGACACCGCGCTGCTGGAACAGATCATCGGCTCCAGCTTCTCGATGGCGTTGCGCAACGCCTTGCTTGGCGCCGGTGCACTCGTCATGCTCATGCTCACCAGCTGGAAGCTGACGCTGCTGGTGTTGCTAACCGTGCCGGTAGTTATTGTTCCGATCGTTCTGTTCGGCCGCAGGGTGCGCAAGCTTGCCCGAGCCAGCCAGGATCGCGTCGCGGATTTGGGCGCCTATGTCGATGAAGCCCTGCACGAATTACGCACGCTGCAGGCCTACGGCCACGAGGACACCGATCGCGAGTTGTTCGGGCGCCGTATCGAAGCAGCTTTCGAAACCGCGCGCCGGCGCGTCCGCGTGCGCGCCTGGCTCATCTCCGCGGTCATCGTGCTGGTGTTTGCCGGCATCGGCGTGATCTTGTGGATTGGCGGGCATGATGTATTGGCGGGCAAGCTCACCGCCGGAGAGTTGTCCGCATTCGTCTTCTATGCAGCCATGGTGGCGGCT
>JBJMWI010000019.1:0-14066 GCA_045810225.1 Burkholderiales bacterium | reverse complement strand
TCTTTTCGTTTCCACACCAGATAAGTCAGCGCGGCTGGAATGGAATAGTAGGAAGCGCCAATCAATGCATCGGAGAAGACATAGGTCCAAAGCAGGGAAGGCGTCCACAAGTAACAATGGCCGTGAGGCATGAAATTAGTGGTGTCAAACAACATTTTGATCGCGTCCATAGCTGTCGCCGGAAAATGGATTTGCTAAAGAATTCATGGCCGCAAGCGGCCAGCTCTGCGCTGGTTAAATTTTTTTGCACAGCGCACATCCGCAGATGGTCGGCGGGTGGCGCACCGTGCGCGCAAAGCTCGATGGAGCAACGACCTAGCGGCGACGGCCAGTCATGGCCGTTTCGGAAGCGTGCGCAGGTCAGTGCGGGATAACGATCCGCCAGCGGATTTTAGACGATTGTCGCCGTACTGCAAGGCAGTTTCGCTCGCATCGCTTCAAACGAAAGTGTCTGGACGCGGCGACAGCAGGTGCATGCTGGCGCCGCAATCGCCAATGCGTGGAAGTGTCGATCGTTGTGCTGGCCGGTCATCGCGGCTGGTTTGGGAAATTTGTGCGCCGGCTAATCGAAGGCTGCCGAAGACAACACTAGGGCCACGATCGCGGCCACCAGCACAATGGCTATCGTTACGATCGCAAAAATCCGCGCCGTACTCGATTGCCGGGGCCGTTCATATACGCCGACGGTTTTTTGCAACCTCGTTTTCATGGGGTGTGGTGGCGGCGCGGCAAGGCCGCGCCGCTAATGGCTTGCATCAGCGCGCCATGCGACGATCACCGCCGCTGTAGGAGGACGATGGATTCATGCGCCGCTCAGGCCGTTGCCCGGCTGTGGAACTGCCCTCGCCGGTTTGCTCCACGCGTACGTCGGTCTTGCGGACCTTGTCGCTCACGGTCTGCTCGCGCTGTGTGGCTTGCTTGCCAACGCGAACTTCTTCCGTCACCCGGCTGCGCTTGCTGACCACAGGCTCTTCGGCCGTCTCGGTTACCTCGATGGATCTGTGCTGGAAAACTTCGTCGCTCGCTTCCACCGGGCGATCGACTGGGCGGCGTTCAACCTGGACATGCTCCTCGCGCAGCTGCACGTTTTCCTCAACCGGAGTTTCGGTGACTTGCGAGTAGACGCGCACACCACCACGGCTAACCTGTCGTTTGCCCACGACGAGTTCCTCCTGCGTCACCGGCAACACTTCTTCTGTGTTTTGATCGTTGTCGGCTGTCAGCCTGCCACCCCAGCCCTGTTGTTTCCATTGAGCCGCGCGCTGCTCGATATCCGCAGCGCCGTGATTCTTCATGACCATGGCTGCACAGGTCGCCATTTCGTCGGTGCTGGCGTTCACTGTAATCAGCGTACCGCCGCGGCGCACTCCTTCCGCATAGTAGTGTGCTTCTTCCTCCGGCACGCCAAGATGCACCAACGCGCCTATCGCACCGCCAGCCGCGGCGCCGATGCCTGCGCCGGCGAGTGCCGCCGCGATCGGGCCCGCTGCGATGAACGGTCCAATGCCGGGAATCGTAAGCGCTGCGGCGCCGGCCGCCAGTCCGAGAATGCCGCCCACTGCAGCCCCGGTCCCCGCGCCTTTGAGCGCTCCCGAGGCAACCGTGCTGCGGTCGTCTCCGGCGGACGTATCGTTTGCGCTTGATACTTCGGCCGTGTCTTGCTGTGATCCGCGTGCCATCATGCCGATGTCGGATCGGTCACAGCCACAGGTACTGGTCAGATCACGTACTACGTTTTCCGCTTCCTGCGGCGTTTCCATCAAAGCAACGACTGTCTTTGCCATTTCATAGACTCCTTGGGGTTGTGTTTAATCATCATGTCGAGCTGCCGCTCTTGGCGGTCTGCTCGCCGGTCGGTTCGCGTTCTACCGTAGCTTCTTCGTGACGCAGCAAGACCGCCTGCGCGTGCGGACGCGCTACCGAGCGTTGCGTTATGCGCAGTTCTTCTTTGAGCACCAGCTGTTTGCTCACGACCAGGACTTCCTCAATGACCGGAATGACGAGAACCTCACCTTCGTATCTCGGCTCCATTGGGCTTTCGATAGGCCGATTCATTTCGACGCGCTCGACGGTAACTTCATCCTTCAGCAGTCTTGTTTCGATAATCCGCTCTTCTTCCCGCACCTTGGTCTGAATGCGCACGACCGCTTGCTGAACCGCGCGTTTGCTTAGCTCTACTTCTTCGCTAGCCAGCGGGATAGTGATGGCTGCGTCATTGCCCTCGTCGATGGACGATCGATGAACTCGGCTCATTGCGTCTCCGGGAGTGCGGGTTGAACTGTGGAAGCCCCTTGCGACCGCAATCCGCAAGGGATGTGCCAATTGGCTAACGTACGCGCGGACCCATGTGCGTAAAGGGCGGTGTTATTTGCGGATGTACCTTCTACAATTTTCCGCTGGTGGTCGCCGGTGAACCGGCAAGGCAAACACAGATCCCGGCTGCGATACCGGTGGTGGACCGCTATTTGGGAGTCGGGTCAGCCAGATAGGCCCTAAGGCCACCAGCTCAAATCACAGAATGCAAAGCTGGATCGCCGACGTACGTGCTTCGCACACGTCTTGCATCTATAACTACATAGGGAGCAAATGTGCGGCGACAGGAGATCCGACTATGGGTGATGATCTTTCCAGGAAAGGTCGGTCCGACGGCGGGAGGGTAAGTTTGAGCGAAGAATGGGAACGCCGGTATTGGGCGAGAACCTTTGAAGTAACAGAAGATGAATTGCAAGAAGCGGTCGCCGCGGTGGGTCCATACGTTGATGCGCTCCGCAAGCATTTCAGGTTCCCGCCAAAGGTAGCAAGGTAGAAACGTTCAGGTAGGTTATTTCGCACGCGTCAGCGCTGGATTCGCGTCGTGACTTGACGACGGAGCGGGCGTTTGATGCAAACGGTTTCACTTCACGAGAAGTCCTGGCCTATGCCACTTACAGCTTCAGGAGGTTCGCAATGAGATATCAGACCTATATCGCCGCAGTAATCCTTGGTATTTCGCCTGCCGCAGCCTTCGCTGCCGGGGCGGATCAGCAACAACCGTACGCTACGCCCCAAACATCCGATAGTGAGCAGAAGTCGTCGGACATGACCACGGGTGATCAGCAATCGGATGCCTACTCCGAGGGCGCAGAAGCCAAGCACAAAACGGGACAAGCCTCCAGCGCTGAACGAAGCGATGCCAGCTCCGGTCAGAATGCCGGCGCCCAGTCCGGTACAGGCCAATCCGGTGCCGCGCCGGAGGCAAAGCGCAAAACCGGTGAAGCCTCCAGCGCGCGCGACACCAAGGCGTCGTCCGGGCAAGCTGAGCAAAGCATGTCTGAACCAAGCGAAACGAGCGATTCGGACCAACAGTCCAGCGCAGTCGATCAGGATGAAGACTCGGGTGGAACTTCCGATGCTCCCAAGCGCATGGTCATCGTCGTGCCGGCTGAAATGCAGGAGACGATGGAGCAGCTGGTTGCTTTCCTGAAATCTTCTCCGGACGCCGAGATTTTGATCATGGCACCGGGACAGTCAGGTGACGAGGAATCGCAAGATGTGTTCAGGCTGCAATCTGGCGAGTCGTCGGATGAGGACGAAGATTAAGTAGTCCACGCTTGGAATACCGACAAGGCGCGTCGGCTGCAAGACGCGCTTTGTGTTTCGTGGTTTGCACCGGCCGGTCAGCTCCCGGGTTCGCGAAACGCCTGTTCGCGCGTCTTGCGGAAGTGCGGCAGGACAATGAGCAACAGCAGCGCCACTGCCAGCGTGAGCATTGCCAGCGACAGCGGCCGTTTCACGAACACCAGAGCATTACCGCGCGCGAGCAACATCGCGCGACGCAAGTTTTCCTCCAACATCGGACCGAGGACGAAACCTAACAACAGCGGCGCCGGCTCGCATGCGAGCTTGACGAACAGCACGCCAACCAGTCCGAAGAACGCGGTTTGCATCACATCGAAGGTCGCATTGTTGGTGGTGAACACGCCGATGGCGCAGAACAATAAGATAGCGGGATAGAGTAGACGGTACGGTACGTGCAGCAGTTTGATCCAAATCCCGATGAGTGGCAGATTGAGCACGACCAGCATCAGGTTGCCCACCCACATCGATGCGATCAAGCCCCAGAATAACGCCGGATTCGTCGTCATCACCTGCGGGCCGGGTTGGATGCTGTGAATCGTCATGGCGCCCACCATCAACGCCATGACTGCGTTCTCGGGAATGCCCAGGGTCAACAGCGGAATGAAAGAGGATTGCGCCCCGGCGTTATTGGCCGACTCCGGCCCCGCTACTCCTTCGATCGCGCCTTTGCCGAACCGGGTCGGGTCGTCGGCCAGTTTTTTTTCCAGCGCGTACGAGGCAAACGATGCCAGCATGGCGCCGCCGCCGGGAAACAATCCGAGCAGGGATCCTAGGCCCGTACCACGCAGGACCGCCCGCCAGCATTGACGAAACTGAGCGCGGGTTGGCCACATGCCACCCAGTTTGGCAGTAAGGATTTCCCGCTTCTCCACGGACTCGAGGTTGCTGATAATTTCGGCGAAGCCGAACAGGCCCATGGCGACGCTCACGACGCCGATACCATCCGCCAATTCCGGAATGCCGAAAACGAAACGAGGTGTGCCAGTACCGACGTCTGTCCCGACGATCCCGAGCAGTAGCCCGACAATCACCATGGCGATGGCCTTCAACAGCGAGCCATGCGCCAGCACCACGGAACCAACCAGCCCGAGCACCATCAGGGAACAATATTCCGCCGGTCCAAACTTCAGTGCGAATTCCGACAGTGGCACCGCCACAGTGGCGATCATGATGGTCGCGACACAACCCGCGAAAAAAGATCCCAATGCAGCAACGGACAATGCAGCGCCGGCGTTGCCCTGACGGGCCATCTGGTAACCATCCAGGCAAGTGACTGCCGATGACGTCTCGCCTGGCATGTTCAGAAGTATCGAAGTGGTGGAGCCGCCGTACTGCGCTCCGTAATAAATCCCGGCCAGCATGATCAGCGCGGAAACCGGCTCTAGCGTGAATGTGGTCGGCAGCAGCATCGCAATCGTGGCCACAGGACCGATACCCGGCAGCACTCCGATCAAGGTTCCCAGCAGTGCTCCGACCAGTGCGTAGACAAGATTGCCCGGCGTCAGGGCGACACTGAATCCCAGAGCCAGATGGTTGAGCAGTTCCATTGATAAGGGCTATTTCGTTCCGGGCCAGATGGGCAGCTGGAGGTGCAGTCCGAACACAAACACTCCGACGACAACCGCGGCGAGCAAAATGCTGCTGATCACCGCTTCCCTGGGACGAAACTCAGCGCTTGCGGCGCTAGACAACACAATCAGAGCGAGCGTCGAAAGCACCAGGCCCAATGGCGTGACGATCGCGCCAAACAGCACCACACTGCCTAATACCACAACGGTCGGGCGCCATCTCCACGCAGGCAAAGATTCGCCACGGAGCCGCAACGCGCGCACGCTGAGCACAACGCCAATTACGACAAGAAGGATCCCCAGCATGCGCGGAAAGTAGCCGGGTCCCATGTGTGCCGCCGTGCCGAGTGTGTACCCAGTGCTTATGACGATAGCGGCAGCGCCCAGTGCCGCGAACAGCAGCCCCGCAAAGAAGTCCTTGGGGTGACGAATTGTTGGCATTGTTTTACACCCTGGCAGCTCGCCTGTTGACCGGCCTACCATGACAGCGTTTATCAAACCCGTGCTCAAGCCTAGCATCGAATCGGTACATGTTGCTGCGCGATCGCTTGTGCCGAGTTGGCTGGAACGGCTCGACAAGGTGTCATGGCTTGTTCCACATACTAATGTCGGCACCCATGCGGGTGGCGAAGGGCGCATCCGATCGCCTTAACCGAGACGCTTTGAAGTAGCTGAACTTTTGTCTGGGAATGTCAATCTCATGGAAGGCGATGTGCACTTTGCATGTCGCATTCAAGGAGAACGTCATGAAGAAGGAACAAGCGACGGGCCGTGCAGAACAAGCGAAAGGCAAAGTCAAAGAAGCCGCCGGCAAGGCAGTCGGAAACAAGACATTGCAACTAAAGGGCAAGGCCCAGAAGGTCGCTGGCAACGTGAAGGCAGCCTATGGCGACGCCAAGAACAAAGCCGAGAAGGAAAACAATGCACAGGAATAGGGCTTGCGCCAACGGTCGGAGGAGCGACAAATGTCTTTGCCGCTAAGCGACCGAAACCAGCGACGGTTTGTGATTTTCGCGAAACCGAAAGAGTATGGAGACCGTCCGAATAGTTACTACTCCCGTACAGGCGAGCAGACGACGATGCGTGCCCAGGCCGCGCAGTTTGCATCGGAAATGGACGCGGAGAATTTTGCCTTGTCCATGGGCATAAAACTGACCATCATGACTTACGTCGGCGAGGAAAGATTCGCGCAGTCGGAAGTCGAAAACCAGCCCAAGTCGGGCCGGTCCTTCCGCAGACGAAAGCTGGATAACGCGAAAGACAGGGACTCTGTCGCGCGACGTGAATAGCGCGCGTTACTCGCTTGTTTATCTCATTGGAGTTGCGCACCTAAGCCGGGCACTTTCGATTGCCTCGGGATTGCCTTTGGCGCAGGGTACGTGCATGCGCGCATTGCGAGTGGTTCATGCTGGCGCACTAGCCTGCCGCTAGCCTGCCGGTGAGTTTGTAGGACTACTTTCGATAGCCGTAGCGCGATCGCTACGATCAAAATGTTACGGAAATTAAAAATTTGCAACTTGTGTTGCGTTTTCGAGCCGGCACCTTGACGCTGGCGATGTGGCCGTCGGCGACGGCAATCCGACAGGGGAGATATCGCATGAGCACAAAACCGTGGCGGTTCGTCGAAGTTTCGCGCGCGACCTGGCGCTGGCAGCACGGCGATTCGGACCATATGGTCACCAGCAAAAATACTTTTCCGGACCTCGCGACCTGTATCTCCGATGCCAAGGCAAATGGCTTTGAACCTGCCAAGCGGGAACGGCGCCGGCGCCCCAGAAGCCAGCCCGGTTGCGAAATGCGTTGCGTGGGCGGCGCGTGAAAAGCGCGTGAAGTAAGATACCTCGCAAACTGAGTCGGGGGCTGATGCACCCACGTGGCTTACACGATCTGCTTGAGCCCCATGGGTCTTCGCGGTGGTGGCGTAACAAGCAGGCGCGCTTTATCCTGTGCCTTACTTTGGAAGGCGGCCTATGCAACCGATGCGATGGCAATTTGAACGATCCGGCCACGAATGTTGGTATTGGGAGAAGCAGAAGCTTGGCGCAGAGAGGATGTCGCTAAGGGTCGGGCCATTCCAAAGCTTCACCAGTTGCCTGGTCGATGCCCAGCAAAAAGGCTTCAGCGCCGGCACGGCCGAACGAAGGAAGCTGCCTCGTACCGCGGCAACCGCGATGCCGGAAGCGCGGCGCCTTCTCCATGATGCCGTAAAGCGAATGACGCCGTGAGATCAATGAGACCCTTGAGGTCTGGGTCTTAATAGCGGATCGCGGACCGGACTTTCCTGTCGAGTCAAATAATTCGACGCATCCAACCGAGGTGGTCGGGTTCCGGGATGTCGGTACTTCCCCAAAATTGCAAGAAACCTTTGTATTGTTCGGCGGCTCCAGGGGAAAAATAATAGACGTATCCGTCTGCGTCGTCGGGCACGCTGCGATAAATTGCGCAGTCCGGACGGCTCTGTACGCCGTTCTCTAACATCATGTTCAGAAACGTCTGGTTAACTGCGTGAAAAACGCAGGTATGCGGGATATGAACGCAGTGCCAGGCTGCCAAGCGTTGCCTCGTATCAATATGCGTGATCAAGGATAAGGTTTTGGCGTGCACCGGAGCGCCGAGTTCCTTTTCGTTGGGGCCTGCTGTTTGGGGCGGCATTCGCGGCCGACCTCATAGTCCGCCCGTCGTGACGGCTAGTGCCACCGGTCCTTTCCCGGCCGACACGAGTCCCAGCGGCGTCAACGTGCCGGTCGATGCATCGACGGTGAATCCGGAGACTGAGTCGGACCTCTGGTTTGGCGTATAGGCAAATGTACCGGCAGGATCAACGGTTACTGCGAACGGCCCTTGTCCAGTAACGAATGGCGAGCCTTCGACCGCTACAAGCGTTCCATTCGCTGCAATGGCAAAAGCCGAGATGTTCGCGCTATCCCGGTTGGCCACGTATGCGTGCGTTCCGGCCGGGTTCAGTGTGATGCAGACCGGATGTAAAGCGCCCGCAACCGGCACCTTTGCCGCAAGCGCAAGCGCGCCGCTTTCGTTTATCGAAAATACGGAGATATCGTTCGAGAAAAAATCCGCCACATAGGCAAACTGGCTGGACTTGTCGATGGCAATGGATGCAGGCGCAGTCCCGGCAGCGAATGGCGAACCGCGGACTTCGGTGAGCGCGCCCGCCGCATCGATCGCGAACGCTGAAATATCGTTGGACATGTAATTGGCCACGTAGGCGAACCGGCCCGCAGGATCGACCGCCACGGTGAACGGGTTTTGCCCGGCAGTGAAAGGCGAGCCGGCTACCGAGGTGAGGACGCCTGTAGCGGGATTGATCGAAAAAGCGGACACGTTGTTGGAAGCTCGATTCGCGACATAGACGAACTGCCCGGCCGGATCAACCGTGACATGGAAAGGATTGGTTCCAGTTGCGAACGGCGAGCCGCCAATTTCGGTGAGGGCACCGCTCGCTGCATCGATCTTGAACGCGGACAGGCTGTCGGCATTTGCGTTCGCCACGTAAGCAAACTTGCCGGATGGCGTGATGGCGAGCGAAACCGGTCCAGCCCCGACCCCGACCGTGCCATTGTCACTCAAATGTCCGCTCGTCAGAGCGGTGTACGCTGAAACCGTACCGTCCTCGAAATTGGCGACATAGACGAAATAGCGCGCGGTTCCCGTGGCAGGTGGGACCGGAGTGGGTAGCGGGACGGGCGTGGGCGGCGGGCTGGGTTGCGGGGGCGGAGCGGTGACCGGCGGTGGAGTCGTGACCGGCGGTGGGGTAGCGGCCGATGACGGAGCTGGATTGCCATTGTTGCCGCCATTACCCTGGCCACATGCTGTCAGAAGCAGCGGCAACAGAAGCGCTGCTACGCAACGTAATCTTGTTCTTCGGGGATCGTTCTGGAAAGTAAGGCTTGCGTCGACCGCCTGGCCCACTGCAACGGTTGCGGTACGCAATGCTGGCCGTCGGCCGGCCTTGCTTGAGTCAGGTCTGCTGCTGCCGCTACACATGCTTGTCCCGCGCCGTATGTTCCGCTCGTGTGAACCAGCGCGAACAGTGCCAAGAAGAAATCTTTTTTCATCGATGAAGAAAGTTCGCTGTCACATTAGCTTTCCAGCGAGAAAACGCATGCTGCGGCGATAGGCCGAACGCACCACGAGCAGGTGCCCGTGGTTCTTCCGGATTACAGTTCTGGAAATTTTCTGGCCGGTCCGCGACGCGCGGGACTAGAACACCAGTACCCCGAGGAAAACGCCAAAAATTAGAATGACTAGGAAAAAAACAATGGCGACCGCAAACAGAACTTTTGCAATGCCTCTGGCACCCGCCGCGACATTCGTAAAACCGAAAATTCCCGCGATCACCGATGCGATAAAAAATATGGCTGCCCATTTAAGCATGAACTACTCCATTCAGTGATCATTGTTGAAGCGCTTCGATTGCAGACAAGATAATGCGGTCGGTGGTTCAACGGTACTTGGCGCGCGCCAGGCATACGTGGCGATTTACTCGCTTTTCAATCCGGTTTAGCCTTGTCCCACGCCAACCGGAGAGCAAATGGTTTTAGAGAGCAAATGGTTTTATTGACGCCCGTAATGCATGTGGGTCTGCCGCAACAAATACGGCCCGAGGAAGAAGAACTGATCCTGGAAGGATATGTCAGCGTCCGGGGCGACGTTAAATTGAAACAGTATCGCCGCAGAGCGTCCGACCATGCGGGCGTTAGCATTACGTTAATGTGGAGCGATGACGGCCGGCCGCTTTACGCGCGGGAATCCATTCCTGCCGCAGATCTATTGAACGATTGATCCAGCACACAATTGGGTGCGTTGCGAACCGGTAAAAAATACCGATTGTCTGGATCCACGCGCTGGAATACGAATCAATCCGCTGAATGTTCGCATTAATTTATTTAAGACTGCGCGGGCACGGCGTTTGCAGAGTCCAGTTTGTCTGAAGAATGCACTGCGAGATTTCCTCGTTGTGTGATCCAGTAAGTGCCTTGATAGAAAGTCAGCAGTATGAAGACGCGTTCTGCGGTCGCTCACTGGCTTTTGCTACTGAGCATTGGAGTGATGGCCGCAGGCTGCGCCCACACCGATACAAAAATAAACGTTGCCAATAAGGCTGACAGCGCGTCAAGTGCGCGCGGTACCGCCACTCCAGCAGGCGCGGCCGGTCGACACTACGTCAAGGCCCTCCAAGCCGAGGATTCCAGTCAAGGCCCGGGAGCGCTGGCGCAAGCGGAAAAAATGACGCCGGAAACCGAGGAAACCGAGGCCGATATGGCGCGCGCAATGCTGTTCTTTCCCGTGTTTGGTGTGCGCGTGCCAATCTGGTGAGGCGTGTTGCATGCGAACGCAACAACGTTCGCTTGCACTTGACCCGCCAACGTTTGATTCTTGTTCCGGCGGCGCACAAGCGCCATTTATTCCACTGTACTCATCATCCGTCGTTGTGGGGAAGGCGCGGCGTAATGGAGTGACGCGCGTTCATTCTGTCGTCATTCCGCAACATGGTCTGCTGTGCCATTGGTCCAATGGAGTCATGTTATTCATCAGCCTGCGTGCGAAGTAAGAGCACTTGGCTGGTGCAATATTTCGCGAGCGCAATCCACGCTGCAAGAAGGTCGCCTAAGCAACGGCGACGTTTTGCTTGTTGAACAACGCTTGGCGAAGGAAAACATGACTGCACAATATACGGCCGCGAAGGCTGCGCTGAAAGCAAGCACCCTGACGGGAATCGTTTTGTTTTGTACTTTGTTGAGCGCGTGCGGCGTGGGTGGTGGCCCCGACGAGCAAGGCGCTACAGGAACCGGTGGAACGTCCTTCCTTCCGGACACCGACCCGCCGCCTACAGCGGCAGGTGCGGGCACTGGTGTTGCGGGTCTCGGTCACGGTCCGGCGCCACTGGACCTTGGCACGTCGGCCAATTACGTCATCTTGAGCGTCAGTGCGTTGACCAACCAGCCGACATCGACCGTCACTGGCACTGTTGGTTTGACGAAAGCAGCGGGTTCCCAGATCGGATTGAGTTGCGGCGAGGTCTCAGGACAAATAGTAAGCCGTGATAGCACCAGGCGCTCCTGTGGCGTAACGGACGCCGCCGGTTTGGCGCAAGCCGAGGTGGATGCCGACAACGCGTACCTCGATGCCATTGCCCGCGCGCCGGATTACAGTGAATTGGGGGATGGCAGCATTGGCGGCCTCAACCTCGGCCCCGCGACCTATTTTTGGAGCACTGCCGTTTCGATACCGGCGGATCTTATTCTGACCGGCGGCCCTAATGATGTATGGATATTCCAGATCAAACAGGGTCTGGACGTGAGTCCAGGCGTCCAGATCATTCTGAAAGGCGGCGCATCTGCGCAGAACGTTTACTGGGTGCCGACGTTCGAGGTGCAGTTGCACGAGGGATCGCAAACGCGGGGAATATTGTTGCCGGCGGCGTCGGTTGTCATGGGTGCTGGCGCATCCGTCAACGGGAAGCTACTGGCTTTTGCGGTGCACCTCGACCAGAACACTGTTGGTCCCTGAGACAAATTGGCGCAAAGCTGCGCGTTGTAAAGAGTTCGCCTGCCGGGTAATCATTACCTGGTGGTTTGTAAGCCTGACAATGGATAGCAGACCGGATCAGTGCATTCACAAATTAGATCTTAAAAAACAAGCGCGGCTTGCTTGCTGATTTACATTTCCCGCGGGCATGTTCTTTGCAAAATAGTACTCCGCACCTGTCACCTGTTCATCCATCTGGAGGTTATATTATGTCGAGACTAATTAGCATTGCGATTGGAGCCGCGCTTGGATTTGCGGCTAGTGTGCCGCTCTATGCAGCGGACGTGCAGTCCACTACAAATGCCAACACTCAAACCGCCGCCATGTCCGATTCGCAAGCAAACGCAGCGCTGGAGAAGTGCAGAAGCATGACGGGCACCGAGGGTGCGCGCTGTGTCGTGAACATCCGGCCAGCGGGTGGCGGTGGAAGTTCGCGCGCGGTGTCTGTGGAAGTGGAGGACGAGAATGCGGTGAAGACCGGCCTGTTTACCGACGACGAATATGCGGCGGCGGTGAAACATTGTGAGGCAGGGAAACCGAAAAATCGGGAACGGTGCATCGCCAACGTCAGAGATAGCTTCGGTCGCATGTAACCTTACATGCCAGCCGGGCGGCAACGACACGAGGAACTCTTTACACGAGCATCTGACTAACGCCTCATACCTGTAGAAGGTTGCGTCGCCCTCGAAGTTGGTTCGCCTGGCGCGGCGCGCGAAACCCGCGAGGCACCCACCTCCCGGGTTTCGTGTTTTTAAGACCGTTGATAGATGCAAGCGCTAGTCGTCAGATCGCCAACCCTATGACCGTACCCGCCACGAGTAATTTTCCTTTGGCCAAGCCGTACTGGATTGCATCGGCCTCGGATCTGGAGACCGCCGGCAGCAAGTTGAAATCCTGATGATTCATTTCGTCCGATCCCGCCTTCCGACGGGAAATCCGCAATATCGGCTGCCACCTGCTTATGTCCTGCGAATAAACTGCGGTGACCGTGACGACGTAATCGCCGACTTCCAATTTCTCTTGCATAGCCTGCCGCCTCCTTCAGACCTGAATGTTACGCCAGCCACTGATTCCGGGGCAGCCCAGCGATAGGTCCGTTTTTAGTGTGGGCTTGGCATCCGAGTTGGCACCGCAACAATCGCTGTCGCAGCAATTTGCAAAAACAAAACAAGCCGCAATTGTTCAGGGAGGCTGCCGGGGATTAATTATTTTTCGCCGACATGCCTGCTACGGCAGTCAAAGGAGTACCCTAACCAACGAAGTTTGAATGTCGCCGCGTGGGCACCATCGCGGTTGCCAGTGTTTGAATGGTAGTACTGCGTTGTCATAAGGCCCGATACAAAACAGGGCTAACGGCATGAGTGTGGTGGCTTGTGCAGAAATGTTCGTGCAGAAATGTCCTGATGCGAAACTGCTCAGTGTTGGTCTGCGGATGAAGCGTGCGATCCTGGGACGCATTCTCAAGGCTGGGCGCATTGCAGGATGCCAGGGGAGGCAGTAATGAAGGCGCGCTTCATGTTGTGGCTCGTTGTGTCCGCTTTGCCGTACGCGGTATCGGCGCAGCAAGTTTCCGTTGCGGGCGGCTCCACCGAGTGTGCAGTTTGGGTTGAAGCCAGAGCTGCGCGCAATGCCGAAGTGCTGGAGCACTTTGTGCTGGGTTGCCTGAACGGATTGTCACTCGGAACCGGCAAGGAATTCTGGCACTCCAATTCGGTGCCGATAAGCCGGCAGTCTGTTTTTGCTGCGATCGATGATTACTGCCGGACCAATCCCTCCGGAATGGTCGTCACTGGATCAATCCAATTGTTCAACAACCGCACGCGGCCTCCGCCCGCCAATTTTCAATGAGGATTCCATGCTTCGCCAACACCCAACCCGACCGGCGCAAAACGCCTTCTTTATAATTCTGCAAAAATAGCCACGCAATCGCGAACCAGCATGTTGGGGAGAGACATGGGAAGAACTGCTACCAATGCCACCGCCGTGAAGCATTCGCTTCCGAAGGCGCGAACCGGAATAGACGGACTGGATCAAATCACCGGCGGCGGCTTGCCGCGGGGTCGGCCGACGCTGATCTGCGGCAGCGCAGGCAGCGGCAAAACACTCTTTGGCATCGAATTCCTGGTTCGTGGTGCGACTCAGTTCGGCGAGCCGGGCGTGTTCCTGGCATTTGAGGAGACCCCCGAGGAGCTAGCACAGAATGTGCGCTCGCTCGGCTTCGACCTGGAGCAGCTCACGGACCAAAAAAAACTTGCCGTGGACTACGTCCATGTCGAACGTAGCGAGATCGAAGAGGCTGGCGAATATGATTTGAGCGCGCTGTTCATCCGGCTC
>JBJMWI010000018.1:0-3534 GCA_045810225.1 Burkholderiales bacterium | reverse complement strand
TTGTCCGCCAGCAGCAATTCTCCAGCACGGGCGCGCTGCATGAGCCGGGATGCGATATTTACGGCATCGCCGATGATTGTGAAATTCGAGTAAGCGGCAGAACCTACGTTGCCTGCTACGACTTCTCCTTTGTTCACACCGATACCTAGGCCAGTCTCCAGTCCATGGCGGGCGCGCCAATCAACGGATAAGGCATCGAAATCGGCCAGCATCTGCTGCCCGCATTTGATCGCGCGCTCGGCCGCGTCAGGTTGTTGAAATGGGACGCCGAACCCGACCAGCAGACTATCCCCCGCCATATTAAAAATGACGCCCTTGTAGTTGTAAGCGACATTTGTCAGCAGCGAAAAATATTCGTTCAGCAGCAATACTACTTCCGCCGGCGGCATCTTTTCCGCCATGCGCGTAAAGCCGCGCAAATCAGCGAATAGAATCACGGCGTCGAAACGGTTTTGATAGCCCGCCTGCGGCGTTCCCGGTGCGCCCGGTGTAGTCAGGATCTTGTCCACCAGCTTGCGCGATCGCAGATGACTATAATCATCGCGCATGTTGTCCACGCCGCCATCCGGTGTCACGGAGGAGTCCGCCTGCTCCTTGCGCGTCTTGTACGCTGCCACCAGCGATTTCACGCGTACCAGGAATTCCTCTTTCTGGATCGGTTTGCTGAAAAAATCATCGGCGCCGACCTGCAATCCTTTCATGCGCTCCTCGCGTTCTTCAGTTCCGAGCAGGAATACCACCGGTGTCTCAGAGGTAGCAGGATTGGCCTTGATGCGCTTGCAGACTTCGTAACAGGACATGCCGCCCATGCCGATATCAATCAACACGAGGTCGGGCAGCATCGAAGCGGTAATTTGAAGGGCTTCCTCGCCGTTTCGGGCGGTCAAAATTTCAACCCCGGAGCGCCGGAGATAGAGTGACATCAGCAATCGATTGTCCGGTGCGTCGTCTACCAGCAAAACGCGTGGCACGCGGCCGTGGGGATTCGAATGCATTGCCATGTTTCTTGTACGTCCTCGAGGCGATACCGATCAAGTTCGCTATTGTCTCATGAGCATCACAACGCTACCGCTCGCAAGCCTGCCATTTTTCCTTCCGGAACAGTTCAAGTTTGCCCGTGATTAGGGCGGCATATCGCTTTCCGGCTGTGCGCGTACTTGCAGCCACAGGGTGACTGGGCCATCGTTTACAAGCCCGACTCGCATGTGTGCCCCAAATTGCCCGCTGGCGACCGGAGAGTGGCGCCGGCGGCAGCACAGAAGCAAATGATCGAACAGGCGTTTGCCCAATTCCGGCGGCGCGGCCGGCGAAAAGCTGGGACGAGTGCCCGTGCTGGTATCGGCGGCCAACGTAAATTGCGGGACCATCAGCAGCCCACCGCCGACATCCCGCAGACTCAGATTCATTTTGCCCTCCGCGTCCGAAAACACGCGATAGCCGAGTATGCGTTCGGCAAGACGCTCGGCTTCCGACTCACGATCGCCGCGCTCCGCGCAGGCCAGTATCATTAGTCCGGGCCCGATAGCACCGATCTGCCGACCTTCGACTTCCACGCGTGCCTCGGTAACCCGCTGAAGCAGTGCAATCATTGCCAAAGTTTTGTCTGAGACTCAATTGCTGGCAGCGTTATGACATGCATGTGCCGGAGGCTCTACAATAGCGTCCGACGCGGGATGCTTGCAATGCCAGGCCATTTCCCGCGCCGAAATACGATGCTTCATTCTTGAAAAAAATTACTAGGGAGCCGCCGTGTTTGCCCGCCTGATGCCCACCGAAGGCCGCTTCTTCGAATTATTTTCGGAGCATGCCGAACAAATCGTGCACGCCAGCCGTGAACTCGCCAGCCTGATGGCAGCTTTCGACGACGTGCAACGCCGCTGCTACAACATCGAGACGATCGAAAAGCGCGGCGACCGCATAGCACATACGGCAATCGAGTTACTGCATAAGACCTTTATCACACCGCTCGATCGCGACGAGATCCACCAATTGATCACCAGCATGGATGACATTCTGGACATGATGGAGGATGCCGCCCAATCGATTTACCTCTACGACATCCGTTCAGTCACGCTGGACGCGAAGCGTCTTGCCGACATTTGTGTGGCTTGCGCGGAACAGGTCAAGGCAGCCGTCTCAATGCTGTCGAACATGGAAAATGCGGCAAAGATCCTGGCTGTATGCGCAGAAATCGACAAGCTGGAATCGGAAGCCGACCACGTCATGCGCTCGGCAATGGCCATCCTGTTTCGCGACGAACCTGACGTACGCCAGGTCATCAAACTGCGCACCATCTACGAGTTGCTCGAAGGTGTCACCGATCGCTGCGAGGATGTTGCCAATATTATCGAAGGCATTGTGCTCGATAATTCCTAGTGCTTCCATCGTTGTCTTCGCCGTCGTTTAAACAATAAAGGCGATTCATGAGTATTCACGTCGTAATGTTT
This sequence comes from Burkholderiales bacterium, assembly GCA_045810225.1. GTDB lineage: Bacteria > Pseudomonadota > Gammaproteobacteria > Burkholderiales > JACQAP01 > JACQAP01. Next base: position 1,087 of record JBJMWI010000018.1, on the reverse strand, counting down.
CTGGTGCTGCTGGCGCTTGCGTTCGATTTCATGAACGGCTTTCACGATGCCGCCAATTCCATTGCGACCATTGTCTCTACGCGCGTTCTTCGCCCGCAGTGGGCGGTGCTCTGGGCGGCGTTTTTCAATTTTCTGGCGTTGGCAATTTTCGGCGTTGCGGTGGCCGCTACCGTAGGCAAAGGCATCGTCGATCCCGGTATCGTCGACCACCACGTCATATTCGGTGCTCTGGTGGGTGCGATCGCCTGGAATATCATTACCTGGTATTACGGCATTCCGTCCAGTTCTTCTCATGCGCTGATCGGTGGCCTGGCCGGTGCGGCGGTGGCAAAAGGCGGCTTGGATACGCTCATCGCGAGCGGTTTTCTCAAAACCGCCGCGGCCATAGTGCTCTCTCCAATGCTCGGCTTTGTACTCGGCATCACGTTGACTATCGCGGTTGCCTGGATGGCGCGCACGCAAACACCTCGGCGCATCGACCGCTGGTTCCGGCGCCTGCAATTCGTATCGGCCGGTTTATATAGTCTTGGACACGGCGGCAACGATGCGCAGAAGACAATGGGCGTGATCTGGATGCTGTTGATCGCGGCGCAGCTGACGGGAGCCCGGGATCCGCTGCCGCTTTGGGTGCCGTTTGCCTGCTACGGCACCATTGCGCTCGGAACGTTGTTTGGCGGCTGGCGCATCGTGAAAACCATGGGCCAGAGAATTACGAAGCTGAAACCGGTAGATGGATTCTGCGCAGAAACCAGTGGCGCGGTCACGTTGTTCCTGGCCACTGCGTTGGGCGTGCCGGTGTCGACCACGCACACCATTACCGGTGCAATCGTGGGGGTGGGTTCGGCGCAAAAACTTTCTGCGGTGCGTTGGGGCGTAGCGGGGCGCATCGTCTGGGCGTGGGTATTCACCATTCCCAGTGCGGCCTTGATCGCGGCGGCGTTCTGGTGGTTGGGGCAATGGCTATTCTGACTGGTCATTTAGTTGACATCCCGGCCGCGCCTTCCCGGATCATCTGAACGCCCGCTAAACTGTACGAAGGGCAATCAGGAGACACGCAATGGAACAGGATCAAAAACCAACCGGCAAG
>JBJMWI010000017.1:0-3952 GCA_045810225.1 Burkholderiales bacterium | reverse complement strand
AAAACGAGCCTTACGGTCGCCATCCTATCCGTTCGCTCCCAGTGCGCCACCATTCCCCGAGCGGCGAGAATTGCCCAATAAATATTCGTACTTCACAGTCCGGCTTCCTTCAGGCGCTAAAATCATGGTCTTGTGGAAAGTGTGACGCTCCGGTGCTGGCACAAACAAACTCACCAATTAGCCACTTCCATTGCTCCACGCCTCAAGATTCTGCAACGTCATGTCGTTGCATTCACATTGTCCTGAAGAGGTAGAGATGATGCGCACTCTTGTCCTTGCCACTGCGATAGTTGTCGCGATTTTCAGCCAGAACGGGTTCGGCGCAGAAACAGCAGTCGTTACGCCCTGCCAGCCTGGCAAGGAACAACCAACACAGACGCTGTCAGGTTTGCTGACTGTGCATGTGATTTGCGACCGCGTCATTTTCGAGATCCCGCCTGCAGGATTTGACCGCGACATACTGGTCAATACGGAATTTGCCGCGCTATCGACCGGTAGCGATTTTGTTGCCCCGGGGTCGTTGGTCGATAACCGCGTTGTCCGGCTCATCCGACGGGGCAGCAAAATTCAACTCGAGGACGTGCGCTACGAAATCCTCGCGCAAAAGCAGCCAAATCTGCAGCGCGGCGTCGAAGCAGCATCGTTGCGCACAGTCATCCGGGTATTCGATGTGATCGGCGAAGGTACCGGCGGCGCACCGCAAATCGATGTGACCGGCATATTCACGAGTGAAGTACCGGCCGGGTTCGCGCTGGACCTCATGCGGCATTTCCGCATGCGCGCGATAGATCCAAAACGCTCGCATATCGAAACTGTGAAAGCGTACCGGGGAAGCATCGATGTGCGCTTCTATCAGACCTGGACAGCCGATCCTGCGGAATTACGCAAATCGGGCGATGACGAAGAAGAGCGGCGCGCCACGCTTGGATTTATTTTTCACGCCAGCATTCTGGTTCTGCCAAAGGAGCCCATGCGTGGACGCTTTGCGGATGACAGGGTAGGTTACTTTACCGTTCCGTTCGACGATTACGGCACTGGCGAGCCCGGCAGAGTACGGCGCGCCTTCATTCAACGTTATCGGCTGGAAAAACGCGACCCCACCGCGGAAATTTCGGAGCCCATCAAGCCGATTGTCTTCTACATGAGCCAAGAGATTCCGGACCAGTGGCGCCCCTACATCAAGCGCGGCATCGAAGATTGGCAGAAGCCGTTTGAGCAGGCGGGATTTCGCAACGCCATCATCGCGCGTGACGCCCCCAGTCCGGTAGAAGACCCAAATTGGGACCCCGAGGACGTGCGCTACAACGTCGTGCGCTGGACACCCAGCGGCCGGCAAAACGCCATGGGGCCGGCAGTTATCGATCCGCGCAGTGGTGAAGTCATTTCTTCGCACGCGATTTTCTGGCACGACGTGTTGCGTCTGGCCGAGACCTGGTACTTCACTCAAGTCAGTCCACTGGATCCGCGCGCGCAGAAGCTGCCGCTGCCGGAAGAGATAATGGGCGAAATGCTGCGTTACATTGTTTCGCACGAAATCGGCCATGCATTGGGCTTGCGACACAACTTCAAGGGCCATTCTGCTTATTCCGTGGCGCAATTGCGCGATCGCGAATGGACCGAGAGGTGGGGCAATTCTGCCTCAATCATGGACTATTCCCGGCTGAATTACGTCGCGCAACCCGGGGACAATGCCTATCTGCTGCCGAAGATCGGGCCGTACGATCAATTTGCAATCGAGTGGGGATACAAACCCGTAATGCAGATCGGATTTGTCGACGGTAAACGAACTGTTGTGCCGATGAGCAGCGACAGCGAATGGGGCCGCCTTGACGCGATGGCGGCGCGCCAGGTCACCGAGCCGATGTTGCGTTTTGGCGGAGAAGACGACCAGGCGATGCTCGATCCTCAAGTGGGGACGAATGTGCTCGGCAGTGATCCGGTAGAAGCGGCGGGCTGGGGGCTGAAGAATATCGATCGCGTGGTGCCGATGCTGATTTCCGGTACGACGCAACTGGGTGGCAGTTACACCCGCATGAATGAACTATACGAAACGCTCGTTACCCAGCGGCATCGTGAGCTTGCGGCAGTTGCGAAACTCGTGGGTGGAGTGGAAGAAATTCGCTATCAGGCGGGCCGTGGAGTAGCGCCGTTCAAGCCGGTGCCGGCCGCGCGCCAACGCGCAGCCGTAAAGTTTCTGGTGGAGCGTGCTTTCAGCACTCCGAAACCGTTGTTGGATAGTGACGTGCTCTTGAGGTTTTCACCGTCCGGCTCGGCTGATTCCCTGCAAGGCTCAAACGTACAGTTGCTGCGACAGCTACTTGATCCGGCTGTCTTCCAGCGCATGTCAATCGCACAAGCGATGGAACCGGAAGCTGGTGGCTATACCGGAATTGACTTGCTATCCGACCTCAATGATGGATTGTTTCGGGAACTGGAAGTGCCCGTGCCCACAATTGAACTGTATCGACGCGATCTTCAGCGAAACTATGTGACGCAACTGCTGGTTGCCGCAGGTGTCGCCAATGATCCGCAGTCTTCTTCGCGTGCCATCGAAAACCGTTACGTCGATGATAGTTCCATGGGCCTGGAAGCTCGTCACCTTGCCAGCGCACGCTCGGTGTATTCCCCTCTATCGGAAATTGCCCAGAAATATCGAAGTGATTCCCGTTCGAGTGAATTCCACGCGGCGCTAAGAGTAGGAGTAGCGCAGCTCTATACAAAGATTGATCGGGCGCTCAAGCGAGTCAAGGATACAAGGACATCGGCCCTGTTGCGGGAACTGCGTGCCAAGCTGGAATCCGTGCCTTAAGGCCAGGACCCGGCTACGTCACCTGCTGTCACAGGTCGCCAGAACTTCACGCCACCATGAGTGAACCCGTGCCGGACTTACCGAGGCTACTTGAGTGCCTGGCGGACAGGCTGCCGGCACTGCGTTTCGCGCTTCTCAAGCATGCCATCAATGACATGTCACTACTCAAACTTGTGACCGGCGATGTGCTGTTGCGCAAGGGCGAAACGGCGGAATTCCTGTATGTGGTTGTTGGCGGATTGTTACGTGCCACAACTCTTCAGGAAGATGGACGGGAATTGATTTTGTCAGAGTTCGGTCCCGGCGAACTGGCCGGTGAAATGGCCATTCTTGCCGGGGGTGGCATTTACAGCGCGACGGTTTCGGTTGCCGAAGACGCGGCCGTAGTACAGGTGCCTCGCGAGGTGTTCGAACGTCTCGCCAAATTGGACTCCGGGGCCATCCGCGAAATGGCCGGCGGAATCCGACGCCGATTGGCACGCGATCAACTCGCCATCGGTTTGCCACGGCTATTCGGCCCACTTGATGAAACCATGCTGAAATTTGTCGAGGACCGCGTGGAGTGGGTTCGTCTTCACGCCGGGGAAACACTTTTTTCAGCAGGAGACAAGGGGGAGCAACTCTACTTCGTGCTTGGCGGACGTTTGCGCGCGGTTGCTCCCGATGGGCGAACGCTCAGCGAAATGACGCGCGGCGAAAGCATCGGAGAGATTGCATTGCTGACGGGTGATCCGCGCACTGCGACTGTAATCGCCGTAAGAGATAGCGACCTGGTCCGCCTTTCCAGAAGTGCGTTTGACGAGATCGTGGATAAATATCCAAAGGTGATGCAAACGATTGCCCGCATCGTTATTGCGCGCCTTCGCCAGAAGGAATCACTCGCCGCGGCCACAAAATCCGGCAAGTGCGTCGCCGTGCTGTCAGCCGGGGAAAATGATGCGGACGCGAAATTCACTGAACGGTTGGTCAGCGCCCTGAGTCGTCTTGGATCCACGCTGCATTTGTCGGCGCACCGCGTGGACAAGTTGCTTAACCGCCCGGGAATTGTTATCGCCGACGAGCATGATGCCGCCGGTCTTCGCCTAACCGCATGGCTGGATGAGCAGGAGTCGCATCACCAGTTTCTTGTTTACGAGACCGACG
>JBJMWI010000016.1:0-21665 GCA_045810225.1 Burkholderiales bacterium | reverse complement strand
CGAAATGGCGAACAAAAAGATCGGGTTCATCGGGGTCGGATTGATGGGTCACGGGATGGCGAAAAATTTGGTAGAAAAAGGCTACCAGACGACGGTGCTTGGTCACCGGAATCGCGGTCCGGTGGAAGATCTGGTCAAGCGGGGAGCCCGGGAAGCGAATGACGTTGCGCAGCTCGTTAAAAATAGCGACCTGATTTTTTTGTGCGTGACAGGATCATCGCAGGTCGAGGACCTGGTCTTTCGCAAAGCCGGTATCCTGGAATCGGTCGTAAGCGGCCAGATCGTTGTCGATACTTCAACCAGCCAGCCCGGCTCGACACTAAAAATTGCCGCGGAGCTCAAGTCGAAAGGCGTCAGTTTCGCGGATGCGCCGCTGACCCGTACCCCGGTGGAAGCCGAACAAGGCCGCCTGAATACGATGGTAGGCGCGGATCAAGCGACATTCCGGGAAATCGAGCCAGCACTGAAGTCGTTCTGCGAGAACGTTTTTCATATTGGCGACGTTGGCACTGGTCACAAGATCAAGCTCATCAACAACTGCGCGGCCATCGGTCAGATGGCGTTGATTGCCGAAGCGCTGACCGCATGCGCCAAGCTAGGCGTTGATCCGAAAAAATATTTCGCGCTGGTCTCTTCCGGTGCGGCTAATTCCGGAATTTTTCAGATGATGGCGGGCAAGGCGGTGGATGGCGATTTCAACGGCATGAAGTTCGGCCTCGCCAACGCACTCAAGGATGTACGGTATTACAGCCAGATGGCCATGGAGTTTGGCGTTGCGGGTTCGATGGCGGCGGCGACGCTGCAGACGCTAACTCAGGCAGTAAATCTGGGTTTCGGCGGACCCGATAATTTGGTTGCATCGCTGGTCCCTGCAGTGGCCAAGCTCAATAACACCGCTTTTCCACCGAAGTCCTAACCATCTTACAAAATGCCCCAGCCAATCCAGTTCTATTTCGATTTTGCTTCACCTTACGGCTACATGGCGGCGACCAGGATTACTGCGCTAGCCGCGAAACACGACCGCAGCGTAGAATGGAAACCAATTCTGCTCGGCGTGGTGTTCAAGGTGACTGGTGGTGTGCCGTTGCCGAATGCGCCTCTAAAAGGCGATTACAGCCGGCGTGATATGGAACGCTGCGCGCGCCTGTTCAATATCCCATACAAGCTGCCCAGTAAATTTCCCATAGCGGGCCAGTCGCCGTCGCGCGTTATCTATTCATTGGAATCGCAAGGCGCGGCGCGGCAGGAAGAAGTAACACTTGCGCTCTACCGGGCCTACATGGTCGATGACCAGGATATCTCCAATCCGGAGACAACCGCCGAAGTGGCCGCATCCGTTGGCCTGAACCCACAGCAGACGCTCGGGGTGATCGCCGATCCAGCCATGAAGGAAAAGCTGAAGATAGAAACCGAAGCCGCGATCGGCAAGGGTGTATTCGGATCGCCTTATGTCATTGTGGATGGCGAACCGTTCTGGGGCTTTGATCGGCTGGAGCACATCGATCGCTGGCTGCAGAACGGGGGCTGGTAAGCAATGGCCGAATATCTGCTTTTTGGATTTGCGCAATCGGGCAATTCCTACAAGCCCGCCCTGTATCTGGAACTGGTCGGGGCAGATTGGGCGCCGCGCTTTGTGGATTTTTTCAATGGCGAAACACGCACGCCCGCGTACCGTGCGATGAACGTGATGGGTGAAGTTCCGGTGCTCCAGCACAAGCAGCGCAACCTGAGCCAGTCGGGTGTGATCCTTGATTATCTGGTCGAGCGGTTTGGTAAGTATGGCTGGAGCAACAATGAGGAGCGGCGCGAAATTTTGCGCTGGCTGCTGTGGGACAACCACAAGCTCACCAGCTATACGGCGACCTATCGGTTCCTGCGGGTGCTGATGCCTGACCCGAATCCGGCAGTCTTGGAAGAATTCCGCAAGCGTGCTGAATCAAGCTGGAAAATACTCGACGCACATCTGGCGGGCAACCGCTATCTCGCGGCTGAACGCCTGACCATCGCCGACATATCGGCATGCGGCTATCTGTTCTTCGCGGATGAACTTGGCGTCGACTGGGGCCAGTTTCCAAGCATCAAAGATTGGCTGCGGCGCATCCAGTCCGAGCCAGGTTGGAAACATCCCTATCAATTGCTGCCGGGCCATCCGCTTCCAAAACGCGCGTGATGCCTTAAATGACGGCCATCGAGACCAAAGTCAATCCACGCTCGCCGGAGTTCAAGGCGAGCCAGGAGGCCATGGCTGCGTTGGTGGCGGACCTGCACGCGAAAATCTATGCCATTGGTCAAGGTGGGAGCGAAGCCGCGCGGGAAAAGCACGTCGGTCGCGGCAAGCTATTGCCGCGTGAACGTATTCGACGACTCCTGGACACGGGTTCGCCATTTCTGGAGCTGTCGCAGCTGGCTGCGTGGAACATGTACGAAAATCAGGTGCCTTCGGCCGGCATCGTCACCGGAGTCGGCAGGATTGCAGGGCGCGAATGCGTGGTCGTGGCTAACGATGCAACAGTCAAGGGCGGCACCTATTTTCCGATCACCGTCAAAAAGCATTTACGCGCGCAGGAAGTTGCGCAGCAGAACCACTTGCCTTGCATTTACCTGGTGGATTCCGGAGGCGCCAATCTGCCAACCTGGGATGAGGTCTTTCCGGATCGCGACCACTTCGGCCGCATTTTCTACAATCAAGCCAACATGTCTGCGATGGGCATTGCACAGATTGCCTGCGTCATGGGTTCGTGCACTGCCGGTGGAGCTTATGTTCCGGCAATGGCTGACGAGTCGATTATTGTCAGGAACCAGGGAACGATATTTCTTGCCGGACCGCCCTTGGTGAAGGCGGCCACTGGCGAAGTTGTCAGCGCAGAAGAACTGGGTGGTGCCGATGTGCATGCTCGCGTATCGGGGGTGGCTGACCATTATGCCAACGACGATGTCCATGCACTGGAAATCACGCGGCGTATCGTTTCCCATCTCAACCGCAACAAGGAAATAGGGCTTGAATTGCGCGAACCGCGTGCACCGCTATACGAGGCGGCCGAACTGCACGGCATTGTGCCTACCGATACCCGCAAGTCGTTCGACGTTCGCGAGGTGATCGCCCGCGTCGTCGATGCCAGCGAACTTGACGAATTCAAGGCGCTCTATGGCAGCACATTGGTGTGCGGCTTTGCGCACATCCACGGATATCCAGTTGGCATTATCGCCAACAACGGCATCCTGTACTCGGAATCGGCGCTGAAAGGCGCTCATTTCATTGAACTGTGCGCACAGCGCGGCGTTCCGCTGGTGTTCTTGCAGAACATCACCGGATTTATGGTGGGCAAGAAATACGAGGCGGGCGGCATCGCGAAGGATGGCGCCAAGTTGGTCGCTGCTGTGTCTTGCGCGCGCGTACCGAAATTCACTGTGATCGTCGGGGGTAGTTTCGGCGCCGGCAATTACGGCATGTGCGGCCGCGCGTATTCGCCACGCTTCCTGTGGATGTGGCCGAACGCGCGTATTTCCGTAATGGGTGGTGAACAGGCCGCGAGCGTGCTGGCGCAAGTCAGGCGGGATGGGATTGAGAAGGCTGGCAAGAGCTGGAGCCGCGAAGACGAAGAGGCGTTCAAGTCACCGATTCGCGCACAGTATGAGGTCCAGGGCCATCCGTACTATGCGAGCGCACGGTTGTGGGACGATGGCGTAATCGACCCTGCTGACACGCGCATGGTACTGGGTCTCGGCCTGTCGGCGGCGCTAAATGCGCCCATCGAGCGCACGCGATTCGGCGTATTCCGGATGTAATCACGTCGATACTCAAGACCAGTGGAATCCATTTACCTGAACGAAGAGCATGTCGCGCTGCGCGACCAGGTGGCGCGCTTCATCGAAAAGGAAGTAGAGCCCTGCGGCATGGCTTGGGAGCAACAGGGGTGCGTACCACGCGAAGTCCTGCGCAAGATGGGTCAACTCGGATTTTTCGGTATCACCTATCCCGTTGAATACGGTGGCTCGGAGGCCGACGCGCTGAGTGCCCTGGTGGTGGCAGAAGCGCTTTCCCGCAGCACGTTCGGGGGTTTTGTCGTGACGGCGCTGGTCCATTCAGATATGGCCTCACCGCATCTGGTCAACGCAGGTTCGAAGGCACAGCTTGCTCGATACCTGCCCGCTATCATTCGCGGCGAAGCGATCACCGCAGTTGCCGTCACCGAGCCGGACGCTGGGTCCGACGTAGCGGGTATCCGTACTCGCGCTGTGCGCGATGGGGATGCATGGGTGTTGAACGGCGCCAAAATGTTCATCACCAACGGCGTACATGCCAATTTATATTTCGTCGCCGCGCGTACTGATGGGCGGGCCAAGGGTTCACGTGGTCTTTCGATGTTCATTGTGGAAAAGGGCGTGCCGGGTTTCCGTGTTGGGCGTGCGCTGGAGAAGACTGGTTGGCTATGTTCAGACACGGCGGAACTGGTTTTCGAAGATTGCCGCGTGCCTGCTGAAAACCTTCTCGGCGAGGAAAATGCGGGTTTTTATGCAGTCATGAAAAATTTTCAACGCGAGCGTATCGCTGCGGCCGCGATGGCAGTGGGCAACGCGCTTACGTCACTGCGCCTGACTATTGAATACGTCAAGAATCGCAAGGCGTTCGGCGGCGTGCTATTCGACAAGCAGGTGATCCGCCAGCGTCTGGCCATGCTGGAAGCAAAGACCCATGCGGCGCGTCAGTTTCTTTACCACTGTGGATGGCTCGCGGCACAGAAGCGCGAGTGCGTGCGAGAAGTGTCCATGCTGAAAGCGCTGACCGGCGAACTGGCCAATGAAGTGGTCTACACCTGCCAGCAGTTTCATGGTGGCATGGGCTACATGCGGGAATCCGCTATCGAGCGCCAGGCGCGCGATGCGCGCGTGCTGGCAATCGGTGGTGGCGCTACGGAAGTCATGCTGGAAGAAGTCGCCAAACGGTTTGCGCCGGACTGACTGGAATGACAATCGCTCAAGACACGCTGCAAACCGAATTGAACGCTGGTGTGGCGACCGTCCGCATGAACCGTCCCGACGTGCATAACGCATTCGATGACGCGCTCATCGCTGCGCTGACGGGGGAACTGCGCAGGCTGGAGCAACTGCCGGCCGCCCGCGTGGTTGTCCTGGCTGCGAACGGCCAAAGCTTCTCCGCCGGCGCCGATCTGAATTGGATGCGACGCATGGCCGGGTATTCCCACGACGAAAACCTCAAGGACGCATTAGCGCTTGCCGGTTTGATGCGCGTACTCGATGGCATGAAAAAGCCGACCATCGCGAAAGTACAGGGAGCCGCATTCGGGGGAGGGGTTGGTTTGGTGGCTTGCTGCGATATCGCGATCGCCAGTACGCAAGCCAGCTTCTCGCTATCGGAAGTTCGCCTTGGTTTGATTCCTTCGGTCATCAGCCCTTACGTCATAGCGGCAATTGGGGAGCGTGCCGCGCGCCGTTATTTTTTGACGGCCGAACGATTCGACGCAGCCGAGGCCAAGCGCATTGGGCTGGTACACGAAGTCGTCGCCGGTGGGGAACTGGACCAAACGGTTGCCAACATGATCGGCCATCTGCTCAAAGGCGGACCAAAGGCTCTTGCGGCCGCGAAGCAGTTGATCGTAGACGTGGGCAGGCGGCCCATGGACGACCATCTGGCGATGGAAACAGCGCGCCGCATCGCTGCAATTCGCGTCGACAGCGAGGGACGCGAAGGCATCGCCGCTTTCGTGGAAAAACGCGCTCCGGACTGGAAGTAAAACTTGCGAGCTCACATGCACCCACAGGCGGCCGTCAATGCGCAGCGGGCCAAGCTCCTGGCTTTGTTCTGCGCACTTGGGTGGGCGATGTTCATGCTCGATCTGGGCGCGGGTTTCTGGCTGTGGCACTACACGGGGCAATACAGATTCACTCTGCCGGGTTTCGAAAATCTGCTGGGTGAATTGCGATCCGCCCAAGGCTCCTCGATCATCGACATTGCGCTCAGGACGCGCGAGGGCTGGGCGGCCTGCGAGGAGGCGCGTGGCGGAACAATCGAGACGCTCGTCCATATCGCCATGACGGCGAGCTTTATCGGGCTGGCATTGTTTAGCGTATGTTTCATGCTTGCACTGCTGTTGCATCGCAGCTTGTCACAATTGCCCGATGGCCGAGTGGAACCGCTTGCTCCGGACGACGTGGATGACACATGGACCTAAGCTTGATACGGCGCGTTACCCAGCGGCGGCAAAACCAAAATGTTTGACAAGATTCTGATTGCCAACCGCGGCGAAATCGCCTGCCGCATTGCGCGTACCGCGCGGCGCCTCGGCGTCGCTACAGTCGGCATCTACTCGCAAGCAGACGCGCACGCCCTGCATGTCGCTGCCTGCGACGAGGCCTGGATGATCGGTCCTGCGCACCCGCGCGATTCTTACTTGCGTGGAGATCGCATCCTGCAAGTGGCCAAGCGCACTGCGGCCAAAGCGATCCATCCCGGCTACGGCTTCTTGTCGGAAAACGCGGCGTTCGCGCAAGCGTGTCAGGAAGCCGGAATAGTTTTTATCGGGCCGCCGCCTGAGGCAATCGAAGCCATGGGCTCGAAATCGGCCGCCAAGGCCCTGATGGAGAAAGCCGGTGTACCGCTGGTGCCCGGCTATCACGGCGCAGCCCAAGATCTTGCGACATTGCAAAAAGAAGCCGACCGCATTGGTTATCCGGTGTTGATCAAGGCTTCTGCAGGCGGAGGCGGAAAAGGCATGCGCGCGGTTCAACACGCGGCTGCATTTGCGGAAGCCGTGGCGGCGGCCAAGCGTGAGGCCGCTTCCTCGTTTGGTGACGATGCGGTGCTGATTGAAAAATATTTGCAGCGTCCGCGGCATATTGAAATGCAGGTGTTTGCAGATATGCACGGCAATTGCGTGCATATATTTGAACGCGACTGTTCGGTGCAGCGCCGTCACCAAAAAGTCCTGGAAGAAGCGCCCGCACCCGGCATGAGCGATGAGCGCCGCAGGCACATGGGTGGCGCGGCCGTCGCCGCCGCGAAAGCGGTCAACTACGTCGGCGCGGGTACGGTGGAATTCATTGCCGAGCCAGACGGTGACTTTTTTTTCATGGAAATGAATACGCGGCTGCAGGTCGAGCATCCGGTTACCGAAATGATCACCGGCCTTGATCTGGTCGAATGGCAGTTGCGTGTCGCTGCTGGTGAGAAATTGCCGCTGCGGCAGGAGCAGCTCTCTCTTAATGGTCACGCCATCGAAGCGCGCATCTATGCCGAAGATCCGTCACGCGATTTCGCACCGGCTGCCGGTCGCATAGAACACTTACGGCAACCGCAAGCCACTGCGCACGTCCGGGTCGATAGCGGCGTCCAGGAAGGCGACCAAGTCGGTGTGCACTATGACCCGCTGCTCGCAAAACTTATCGCCTGGGACCGCGATCGTCCGTCCGCGCTGCAGCGGTTGCGCAGCGCATTGGGCGAATATCAGGTTACTGGGGTGATGACTAATGTGTCCCTGCTGTCCGCGATCACCGCACATTCCGCGTTTGCCAATGCCGATCGAGACCCCGTTGCGTTGCATACTGCGCTGATCGAATCCAACCGTGCAGCGCTTTTCCCGCCGCCAGCGCCAGTACCCGATGATGTTCTGGCGATTGCGGTATTGAGCGAAACCCTGCGCATGGATAGAGAAGCCGCATTGGCCGCGGCCCGCTCGACCGATCCTTATTCGCCATGGCACCTTCGGCATGGCTGGCGCCTGAACCAGGGCAACCATCATGCGTTCGTATTCGTAGACAACGGAGAGCGCAAACAAATCGTGGCGCATTATCGGGAAGGCGGCTACCTGCTCGATCTCCCGGGGGGCAGCAGCTTGCCGGCTTCCGCTACCTTGGCTGAGGACGGGTCGCTCGATGTCGAACTCGATGGCAGGCGCAGCCGAGCGCGCGTTGTGCGGCGTGCGGGAGATCTTACCGTGTTCGGCGCTGGCCGCAGTCACGGGCTGGCATTCGAGAAAGCAGCTGTGGCGGAAGAAGAAGATCCTTCCGGACGACTGGTTTCTCCTCTGCCGGGCAGCGTGATCCGCGTTCTAGTCACCAGCGGAGAAACGGTCGCCAAAGGACAAGCGCTTATGATTATTGAAGCCATGAAAATGGAACATACGATCACGGCGCCGCGGCGCGGGACCATCAAGCAGATATACTTCAGCCAAGGGGAGCAGGTGGTGGAGGGCGCGCAACTGCTCGATTTCGAACCGGAACAGGCAAGCAAGACATGAAGTATCCAGCCCGCGTAAAAATCGTGGACGTCAGTCCGCGCGACGGCCTGCAAAATGAAAAGGTTTCGGTCCCGACGGATGTCAGAGTCGAATTGATCGACCGGCTGTCGGTCGCAGGTTTGCAATCCGTGGAAGCGGGTAGCTTTGTTTCTCCGAAATGGGTGCCGCAGATGGCCGATACGGCGGACGTAATGGCCCGTATCCGCCGCAAGCCGGGTGTTGCGTATCCGGTGCTGGTCCCCAACCTGAAGGGGCTGGAGTCCGCGATTGCTGCGGGCGCCACCGAAGTTGCGGGATTCGCTGCCGCCACAGAAACTTTCTCCATGCGCAATACCAACTGCACGATCGCGCAATCGATGCAGCGTCAGAAGGAGGTGTGCGATGCTGCTCGCAAAGCCGGGCTGCGCGTGCGCGGATACATGTCCGTGGTGCTCGATTGCCCTTATGAAGGTGAAGTGAAGCCGCAAACAGTCGCGGGCGTCGCCATACAATTACTGGACATGGGTTGTTATGAAATTTCACTTGGCGATACTATCGGCACCGGTACGCCTGCGCGCGCCCAGAAACTTATTGAGACGCTGGCGCGTCGGATCCCGATCGAGATGCTCGCCGGACATTTTCACGATACTTACGGACAGGCGCTGGCGAACATTCTCGCAGTGATGGAATTGGGCGTAGCGACCTTCGACAGTTCCGCGGCCGGACTGGGCGGTTGTCCGTACGCCAAGGGCGCCACCGGCAATGTCGCCACCGAAGACGTGCTGTATATGCTGAACGGTTTGGATATCGAAACCGGCGTTGACATGAATCGATTGCTCGATGCCGCCCAGTTCATCTGCAACCATCTCGGCCGCCCTACGGCGTCCCGCGCCGGCCGGGCGCTGAGTCTGAAACGCGACAAGGCGAGCGTGTGAGCACGGATGCCAGCAACATACCCTCGCCTTGCATAAATATCTGCCAGATGAATCCGTTCAACGGTCTGTGTCGCGGTTGCCTGCGTACGCTTGACGAGATTGCCGGCTGGCTGGATTTTTCCGCATCCGAAAAACTTGCGGTGCTCGAGCGTATCGAAGAGCGCCGCCGTACGGGGAGTTCACATTGAATACCGGATTGACCGAAGCGAGTCCACGCAAGCTCATGCATCGCCGCCAGATAGAATGTATTGGATACCACCGTGAGGACGGCCTTTGGGACATCGAGGGTCACCTTGTCGATACCAAAAGCTACGATTTGAATGACCTCGATCGCGGTCCCGCACCGGCCGGACAGCCGCTGCACGAAATGTGGCTGCGGCTTACGGTCAATGATGAACTCACAGTTGTTGACGTGCAGGCTCGTACGGTATGGGCTCCCTATCATATGTGCGGAGATATCACGCCGAACTTTCAGGTCCTCAAGGGGCTGAAAATCCAGGGTGGGTGGACGCAGAAGACGCGTGAATTACTCGGTGGCACCAAAGGCTGTACGCATCTGCTGGAACTGCTTGGGCCACTTGCCACCACGGCATTTCAAACCATTTATCCCTTGCGAGCGCGGCGCGAGCGTTCGCAAGGTGCGCGCAAGCGCCCCGGTCTGATGGATTCTTGCCATGCATGGGCCGCGGATAGTCCGGTGGTCGCGAAGCGTTTTCCGGAGTTTTATACCGGTCCCAAAAAAGCAACGGCCGGATAAGTATCCAATGCGCGCCAAACCGCTCTCCGGCATTCGCATTCTGGATTTGACGCGGTTGCTGCCCGGGCCGGTCTGCACGTTGCATCTAGCCGATCTTGGCGCTGACGTCATTAAAATCGAGGATACCGGTGCAGGCGACTATGCCCGCACGCTGGGCGCGCTTCCGGGCAAGCTCGCACCGGTCTTCGCCGCGATAAACCGCAACAAGCGAGCCCTGCGCCTTGATCTGAAGCAGGACGAGGGCGTGCAGATTTTTCACAGGCTGGTGCGTACTGCTGACGCGGTGGTCGAAGGCTTTCGACCTGGCGTCGTGGACCGGCTTGGTGTCGGGTATGACGCCTGCTGCGCTATGAATCCGCGCATTGTCTATTGCGCCATATCGGGCTATGGCCAAAATGGACCTTACCGCGAATACGCTGGCCACGACGTGAATTATTGCAGCTACGCCGGATTCATCGACCAGAATGGATCTGAACAGGGCGATCCAGTCGTGCCGAATATTCAGATCGCCGACATTCTCGGCGGTGCTGTCGTACCGGCGATGGGTATCCTGGCTGCGCTGCTCGATGCACAGCGCAGCGGTCAAGGCCGTTACGTGGATGTCGCCATGACAGAAGGCGTACTCGTCCACAACTTGCAAGCCCTGGCCGCTGTTGCCACCACCGGACAGGCTCCTCCACGCGGCGGAGATTTCCTGTCCGGACGCGAGCCATGCTATGCGGTGTATCGCACCGCTGATGACCGCCACATGGCCGTGGGCGCGCTGGAACGGAAGTTCTGGGATCGCGTCTGCGATGTTTTACAACGCCCGGACCTCAAAGATTGCCACTGGGAGATCCGCGCCATGTCAGGCAGCCACGATGCGCAGTGGGGCAAGGTGCAAACCAGTGCAATCTTCGCGGCGCAAACGCAAGCTTACTGGGTCGAAAAATTTCGCGGCGAAGACTGTTGCGTCAGCCCGGTGCTCACGCTGGAAGAAAGTTTTGAAGATCCGCACATCCGTGCACGGGGGATGGTAGTGCGCGAAAACGGCACATTGCAGTTCACGCCGCCCTGGAAAATCAGTGAATACGAATTTTCGGTTGAACGCCCGGCCCCCGAAGCGGGTCAGCATACCGAGGAGATTTTGCGTGAAGCCGGATATGCAAGCGCTGACATCTCGCGCTTGCGCAGTGCTGGCGTCATCTGACGCTCGCGCCTGTCGGACGGTTGATCAGGCGTTCCGAGCTGCTCTACAACGATTCGACGAATTTCACCAAGGCGTCGCGCTCGCCCTTGGACAGTGAGCGGAATGCCTCCTGGGACGCTTGCGCCTGTCCTCCATGCCAAAGTATTGCTTCGATAACGTCCCGGGCGCGGCCATCATGGAGCAGAGACATGCTGCCGTTCACGGTAGGAATCAGCCCGATACCCCACAACGGCGCGGTACGCCATTCCCGACCGCCGGCTTCGAAATCTGGCCGGCCATCGGCGAGTTCCTCGCCCATGTCATGCAGCAGCAGATCCGTGTAGGGGTGAAAAATCAGGTTAGCTGCCGCAGGGATAAAAGCTTTGGGCCCGGTCTGCAAATCCGGCAAATGACACCCCGTGCACTGTAGTGCAGCGAACACGGATCCGCCGTGCAGTACTTCCGCATTGGCAACCGAGCGGCGGGCCGGCACCGACAACGTTTGCAAATAGAACGTGATGTTGGTCAGGCGACTGGGATTGACTTCAGGACGAAACGCATTTCCGGTGCATCCTCCCTGCCCGCCGCACTTGCTCGCTGACGGCAATTCAATGCATTGCTTCTGGATTGGCGGACAATTCTTTTCCGGGAACAGAAACGAAGTCGCGCCGATGTCTCCATTAAAAGCCGCTGCTGTCTGCTGCCGCAGGCTGGGTTGATTTGCTTTCCAGCCGAATTTGCCAATGACTTTGCGCTCGCTTTCGATGTCCCAGACGTAATTGGGGTGTCCAGCAAAAGCGGTTTGTGCTTGCGACTTCGCTATTGCCAGCATCGTTGTTTCCGGTACAGCCTCAAGCAATCCAAGTCCGACCAGCTGCTGCGCGACCCGAACAGACATCATGGTCTCCGGGTCGAGATCGCCGAATTGCAGGTTCTGCATTTCGAGTTCGGGGAAGCGCAACAATTTTTCGTCGCCGTCGGCAAAGACAACTTTTTTCTCGCGATAGCGGACGATGGCCTGGCCCTCCGCGGGCACGCGATTCTCGATCCCGCGGTTCTGCAATTGGTCGCCGTAGCTCGGGTGCGGAAGAGGCCCGCCTTCTTTGGTGTGGCCCGGGATGCTTAACCTCACCAGCATCCCGTGCTCTACTTCCTGACCTTCGGCCGGTGCGGACGCACGACCATTGTTGACGTGGCAATGCGCGCATCGATCTTCATTGAAGGTCGGCCCCAGTCCCCAAACGCCACGTGCAGGCGCGAGCACCCAGGCTTCGTTGAACTGAGCATGGCCCTCCGCAAACTGGCGTCCCTGTTCCTTATCCAGGCCGGCGTAGGGGATCAAAAATGCCTGCTCACCGGATTCCGGAGTCGTAAACGCTCCGGCGGTCAACGCGGCCGGATCGGCTGGTTGCGGATCGGCCATGGCAATCCATGTAGCAAAGCCGAAAGCGGCCAGCACATACATCCTGCGGCCGACATTGATCACGCGCGGAACAATCTGCGCCTGGCGCTCAGTGATCGTGGTCCCATGGACTGTGCTTCACTTCGGGAGGGACCCAGATCGTCTGGTAGACCTTTTGCAACTGGCTCTCTTTGGCGATCTCATCGCTCTCGGACAGCTTCGAATATTTCGCCTGCGTCGGGCTGGAATGATTGCGCGTATTGAGACTTGGAGCTGAAATGACTTTCCTGAGCTCGCCATTGCAGCTCGTGCAGCGCGCCGGGCCTTCCTCGTTCATTCCGTGGCGTGTTCGATAGATGGTCAGGCAAGGATCGCAAGCATATTCATAGGTTGGCATTTTCAAATCTCCGCATTCTCCGAAACCAAAAGGGCCGACCCGGAAGGATCGGCCCCGGTGGCGAGTGCGCTTTAAAAATCAGGCGTAGCTGCTCTTGTTCGCCAGTATTTCGGCCTTTGCAGTCATTGCCGCTTTCTTGTCGATGTTCCAGATGCGCGCGGCATTTTCGCCAAATACCTTGCGACGGATTTCCGGGGTGATCTTCGGGTATCCGTGACCTTCAACCAGCTGATCGGGGATCTGGAAATTGCGGAACGCCTCGATCTGCCACTGCGGATTGCCCCACAGCAGCGAGTCGGTGCCCCACAACACGTAATCGGGCCCCAAGTCTCTTAGCAATGTGCCCAGCACGTGCGCACATTCTAGCGGGCGGCTCGTCACAGTCGCGGCGAAAGTGGAGCCGACCTCGCAATACAGGTTCTTGCGCTGCGGCTTAAAGCCTTTCAGCGCGGCAAGTTCCGCGTGATACGGCCAGGCAGAGTGATAAGCGATGAAATTCAGATCGAGGAAATCGTCCGCGGCCGCATCGAAATCTTCGGCATGGGCGTAGCGGGCATAGAACTGCCCGAACGGAATTCCCTTGTGACAGCCGACATTTTTGATGCCGAGCTTGCGGCATTTCTCCCAGATCGGATAGGCAAGTTTTTCGTCATCGAACCACCAACCTTTTTTCTTGGTGGAATCGAACGTGTAGAGCTTCAGCCCCGAAACCTTGTATTGCTCGACATACTGCGTCAGGCGATCCAGCGTCACGCTCAGTCCCTGATTCGGCGTCAAACCACCCGCTAGCATCAGCGTGGACTTCGGCCATCTGTCCCTGACTCCGACTTGGTATTCCATGGGAATCATGTCCTGGCCGCCATAGTCTTCGCGAAAGCCGAACGGATTGAAGATGCCAACGGTGGTATCGCTTTCCTGCAAGATCAACTTGCCGTAATTCTCGACGTTCATGTCGCGCGTGCCGTTCGCCAGGCCGAAAGCCTTACCGAGGTCGTCGAGCAGTTGCACGAACCACATGCCGCGCTCGGTGGCGTTGACACCCAGCTGATAGTGACCAGGACGTGTGCAGACGTGGGTATGTACATCCACGATGAAATCCCCGCTCGCGCGCGCGATCTGGATCGCCTCATTTTTCGCGTCGATATCCGCGGCTTGCGCGGCATTGACATCGAAAAATTTCATTCCGGTCACTTCGTTGGCGGCCAGCATTGCTGCGGAAAATCCCAAGGAAGACCGAATGAAATTGCGCCGGGACATCCCCGCTTTTTTTGCACTTTCATCCATCTTTTTGGAGATTTGCGGACCCATGCCACCGGTCATGAACAGCGAAGTGCCGACTTGATCGCCGTCGAACGGATCGGTGCCCAAGTCCTTGCCGAGTTCGGCAAGACCTTTGAAGTGCTGCAAAACATTGAATTCCATGGCGTCCTCCCTTTGATATGTTTATCGTTCCAGTGAGAAAGCTCCATACCCCTGAACGGCGACCGCGAACACGGCCAGATGTAGAACGGTGCGATTCGCAAAAAAAACTACTCTTGGCTGGAGCCTCTGTCAAAGCGAACCGATGCTGCGCCGCGATTTGCGGTTCAAGTAAAGCATTTTTGTGTAGGACAGTTTTCCTGCGTTCTCCGGGCCATCGATACGATGGTCCTCAAGCCAGTCCGCCAAAAATTTGATGTATTGTCTGGACCGAGATTCAGCCCGTTCGTAAGGAGAGTCTGTTTGGGAAAGGGGAAAGTCCTTCGTCTGATGACCGCCGCTGGCCTTTCGGCACTATGCATCGTGGCGATGGCGGGCGCGGACACTTATTCCGGCCGGGTCATGATTGAGCTGCTGGATGAAATAGAGTTCGCTCATCATTTCCGTTTGCTGGAGGACTTCACTTTTATTGATGCTAGCGGCAAGCGTTGGATCGCGCGAAAAGGCGGTATCGTCGACGACGAAGCGGTACCGCGCGATCTGGTAGGCGTTCCCGGACTTCCCTACATTGCCGAATACCGAAAGGCGGCGCTGTTGCATGGCTACTTTTGCCGGACCCGCACAGAACCGTGGCAACACGTGCACCGGGTCCTGTTTGATGCAAGCTTGGCAGAGGGGCTGACCGAAACGCAGGCTAAGGGACTTTATGCAGTTGTTTATGCCGGAAGTTGGCGCTGGGAAATGCAGGCATCGAGTTGCTACCGATCCTGCCATGCATCCTCCAGTTCTTTAGTTTGGAAGCCGGCGGCCACAGCCGTAGAGCTCGAACCCGTGCTGCAATGGATCTCGCGCGAAGCACCGGATCTGGATGCGATCGACCGGCGGCTGGACCAGGTTGTCAAGCGACCGGGCCCCCATCTGTTTGCCCAGCGGCCATAACCTCGGATTGCGACAAGCTCACTTCATTCGTCCACATCGGGCTGCAGCCAGAAATTGACCGTGTCGGGGTGTGCCGCCATCCAGTTGCGCGCGGCATACTCGGGCGTCAATTTTTTGACATTGACGAGATAATCCAATTCAGTCACCGCCTTCAGCGATAAGGACATGCGCTGAAGCGCTTTCAATGTGTGCTTGTCCACTTTGTCGTGAAAATCCTTGTGCGCCACCAGATATGCCTTGTCCACCCCACCCAAAAGCTGTTTTGGCTCTTCCAGGATACGCATTGTCGCAACCCGGTTGAGATACTGCGGTTGCCAGAGTGGCATGACGAACCAGCGTTTGGCCGCGATGTTGCTTTCAAAATTGGCTATCCAGTCGGCTGGTTTGCCGGGCACAAGTTGATACCCCGCATCTGCCAGGCCATATTCCTCCATGATTTTTTTTGAACCAATCATCAGACCTGAATCTGCTCGCGTGCCGCGGATTTCCTTCTGCATTTTTGCCGCGACTTCAGGCTTGCGCAAATCCTCAACGCTTTTTACATCGCGCGCAGGCACGTAATCCGGCACCGACCAGTACAGTCTGGCGTCCTCGAACAGCGTGGTCACTTTTACTGAAGCTTCTTTATATTGTTCCCAATAAGACGCATGTGCATGCGGCAACCAGACTGCAACCAACAGGTCCACGTCGCCCTTGCCCAACAGGGGATAGATCTCGGCGTGGCTGCCGCTTTTCACGGCGACACTGTAGCCCAAACGTTCGAGTACTCCCTGTACGACCTTGGCGGTGACTTCGTAGAAGGAGAGATCCACGTGTCCCAGGGTGATGGAACGCGATTGCGCGAACACGTTTGGGCAGGCAAAAACAAGAGCGGCCAGCAGGCCGGTAAAGCCGCGTGCTATTCGATGCATGATAAGGTCCGGATAATGGAGTTTGGCGGCACGGAATCAGGCTTTGCCGTGTTGCTCGGATTTTACTTGTTCGCAGTTTACTGCTCGGATTAGCGAAGCTCACTTGTCAAATTAACTTGCTTCCCGCGCTTATCCGAGCGCGCGGCCTGCCAACCAGTTTGGGTGCCTCAGGTCAGGGGAAGCATGACGATTTTCTTGTACGCTGGCCGGTTGCTGAGCGCCTCGAACCAGCGCTGCACATTTGGCAGATCGCTGCGCTCGATTGGCAGTCCTAACCATCTCCAGATCGCGCACCCCAGGGGAATGTCGCCCATAGTCAACGTATCACCAACCACATAGGCCCGATTTTTCAGATGCGCATCCAGATAACCGAGGATTTCTGCAGTTTTAAGCCGGGATTCTTCCATGGCGGTTGCATCCCTCTGGTCTGGGGGCGTACGCACCAGATTCCAGAATAGAGGCCGGAAGGTGGGCCAGAACGTGGTGTTCTGCCAGTCCATCCACTTGTCGGCCTCAGCGCGAATATTCAAATCCTCCGGCCAAAGCTTTCCCGGGCTGTGCCTGGCGGCGAGGTAACGCACGATCGCATTCGATTCCCACAAGACAAAGCCATCTTCTTCGATGGTCGGCACCAGGCCATTGGGATTGAGATGGCGATACTGTTGCGTATTGACGACTCCGAATGTTCCGCCCGCATCAACGCGCTCGTAAGGCAGATTCATTTCCTCGCAGCACCACAATGCCTTTTGCACGTTCACTGAATTGCTCCGTCCCCAGATTCTCAGCATGGCCGTCTCCCTGTTTTGTCGCCTGTGTCAGCGCGATGCGCCAAGTTCGGCCAGCGTGGCGTCGATGAGACGCCGCGATATGCTGATCTTGCTTGGCAATGCTGGCGGCAACCGCTCGGGTGTGAACCAGTCCGCCGCTTCGATTTCGCCGGGATCCGGCGTGATTTCTCCACCTGCATAATCGGCGTTGAACGCAATCATGAGCGAATGCGGAAAGGGCCATGGCTGGCTGGCAAAATACCGCACGTTGGCAACTTCGATGCCGACCTCTTCGCGCACTTCGCGCACCAAGGTCTGCTCGAGCGTTTCCCCAGGTTCGACAAAACCGGCCAGCGCGCTGTACATACCGGGCGCGAAATGCGGGGAACGTGCCAGCAGGAATTCCCTCCCGCGCCTTACCAGCGCCATGATTGCTGGCGCGATGCGCGGATAATGTATCTGTCCACAGTTAGGGCATTCGCGTGCCCGCTCATGGTTCCTGATTTGTGTGGGCGTGCCACAACGTCCACAGAACAGATGCGAACGGTCCCAGTCGACGATCTGGAATGCGCGGCCCGCCAGCGCGAACAGCGCATCATCAATGGACCCGAACAGCGCGCGCAACCCGGACCATTGCATCCCTTCAGGAGCGGCACAGCCGTCTTCGAGTTCGCAAGCGAAACAATGCTGGCCGTCCAGCACGCCAAGGTAAAGGTTGCTTTTGGGCGATACGCCGAGTTCACGCAAGTCCAGTGCGTTCGGTACGCTTGCGCTTTGCGTATCGCGCATGACCAGGATTTGAGTCCCCTGAAAAGCGAACCAGAGCGCAGGCCCGGTCGGTTGCGCTGGTGGTGTGACCAGCGCAGTGAACCGGTCGGGCGTGGCCAGCACCATGGTTATTTCTTGGCCATGTACAGGTCAGTGATGCTGCCTTCGGCAATTTCAGCAGCAAACATGACCGTCTCGGACAAGGTGGGATGCGCGTGGATGGTGAGTGCAATATCGGCCGCGTCTGCTCCCATTTCAAGCGCGAGGACCGTTTCCGCGACCAGTTCGCCGGCGTTCGGGCCGACGATGCCGGCACCGACCAGGCGGCGTGTTTTCTTGTCAAAAAGAAGTTTTGTCATTCCTTCGTCGCGCGCCATGGCGCGCGCGCGCCCGCTGGCTGCCCAGGGAAAGCTGGCTTTGTCGATTTCGATACCTTGAGCCTTGGCCTGTGTTTCCGTAAGCCCCATCCAGGAAATCTCCGGATCAGTGTAGGCAACCGAAGGAATGGTGCGCGCGTCGAACCCGGCTTTGTGGCCGGCAATGACTTCCGCCGCAACCTTGCCCTCATAGCTCGCCTTGTGCGCGAGCATCGGCTCGCCCACGATGTCTCCGATTGCAAAGATGTGCGGCACATTGGTGCGCAATTGCCTGTCCACCGAAATGAAACCGCGATCGTCGACGTTCACGCCGGCCGCTTGCGCTGCAATGGCCTTGCCATTCGGACGCCGACCGACTGCAAGCAACACGCGATCGTACAGCTGCGGCGTAGGCGCATTCTCACCTTCGAACGTAGCTTTCAGGCCATCCTTTTGCACCTGGAGTTGTGTGACTTTGGTCTTCAGATAAATCCCTTCGTAGCGTTTCTCGATGCGTTTCTGCAGTGGCCGGATCAGGTCGCGATCGGCACCCGGAATCAGACCATCGAGCAACTCCACTACCGTGACTCTTGTGCCGAGCGCGTCGTAGACACAAGCCATCTCCAGGCCGATGATGCCGCCGCCTATTACGAGCAACCGCTTGGGAATGTCAGTCAACGTCAGTGCGGCGGTAGAATCCATTAGCCGAGCATCGTCATAAGGAAATCCTGGAATCCGGGCCGATTGGGAACCCGCGGCAATGATGGCGTGGTCGAATGAAATCTTCTTTACGCGCTCAGGCGTTGCAACGTCCATCATATGTGGCGACGTAAAAGTCCCGGTACCTTGCACGACCGTTACTTTGCGTTGCTTCGCGAGGCCCGCAAGTCCACGAATCGATTTTTCCACTACCGAGCTTTTCCATTCGCGCAATTTGTCGAGCTCGATTTTTGGCTTGTCGAACGCAAGGCCGAAGTGACCCATTTCCTCGGCCTCGGCAATTACTCGGGCCGCATGCAGCAAAGCCTTCGACGGGATGCAGCCGACATTCAGGCACACGCCGCCCAACACAGGATAGCGTTCCACCAGCACGGTCTGCATCCCGAGATCAGCCGCCCTGAATGCGGCGGTGTAACCGCCAGGGCCTGAGCCCAGCACGACCACCTGTGCATGTAGCTCGCCTCTTGGCCCCGGCGCAGCAGATGCGGATGCAGGACTCTTTGCCGCCGGCACTGCGCCCGGTAAAACTGGGCTTCTTCGCGCGTCTGCTTGCTCCACCGGCGCCTGCGCTTTCGGTGCGGGAGCGCTCGCCGCGGCACTCTCGAGCATCAGGATCAAACTGCCTTCCGAAAGCTTGTCGCCGGTTTTGACCTTGAGTTCTCTCACGATTCCGGCAATCGGGGAAGGCACTTCCATCGTGGCCTTGTCCGATTCCAGCGTGATAAGCGAATCTTCCTTTGCGATGGTGTCGCCTGGCTTAACCAGCACTTCAATAACCGGAATGTTCTTGAAATCGCCGATGTCGGGGACTTTGACCTCGATCAAATTGCTCATGTAACTCCTCGTTGTTCTTCTTGATGCGCGCTTGGGCGCACCGGCAATGCCTATTCGCGGATGTGCCCGTCTCCGAGGACGATGAACTTGAGTGATGTCAGACCCTCCAGTCCGACCGGGCCCCTGGCATGCAGCTTGTCCGTTGAAATGCCGATCTCAGCGCCAAGCCCGAATTCAAAACCGTCCGCGAAGCGCGTTGACGCATTAACCATAACGGAAGCGGAATCCACTTCGCGCAGAAAACGACGCGCGCGCGCGATGTCTTCCGTAACGATCGCATCGGTGTGCTGCGACCCGTAAGTAGTGATATGTTCGATGGCGTGGTCCAAATCGTTCACGATGCGTACGGACAGTATGGGTGCAAGATACTCGGTGTACCAGTCTTCGTCCGCGGCTGGTTTCATCTGCGGCACTATTTTTCTTGCGACATCGTCGCCACGCAGTTCGACGCCCTTGTCCAGATAGATTTTCGCCAGAGGCACGAGGACTTGCGCTGCAACTGCCTGGTGCACCAGCAGTGTTTCCATGGTGTTGCAGGTGCCATAGCGCTGCGTCTTGGCGTTGTCGGCGATGCGGAGCGCCTTGTCCAGATCGGCCCGATCATCGATATAAACGTGGCACACGCCGTCCAAATGTTTGAGCACGGGAATGCGTGATTCGCTGGAGATGCGCTCGATGAGCCCCTTGCCGCCGCGCGGCACGATAATGTCGACGTAATCCTTCATCGTAATGAGTTCGCCCACCGCGGCGCGATCGGTGGTTTCGATTACCTGCACGGCGTTTTCTGGTAATCCGGCCGCAGCAAGACCTTCGTGTACACAGGCACCGATGGCTTGGTTCGAATTAATTGCCTCGGATCCGCCGCGCAGAATAGCCGCATTACCTGACTTGAGGCACAGACCCGCGGCGTCCGCCGTGACGTTGGGCCGCGCCTCGTAAATGATGCCGATGACGCCGAGCGGCACGCGCATGCGCCCGACCTGTATGCCGCTCGGCTGGTATTTCAGGTCGGTTATTTCGCCCACCGGATCGGGCAACTGCGCAATCTGGCGTAACCCTTCCGCCATTTCCGCCACGCTTTTTGGAGTCAGCGCCAGGCGATCCAGCATTGCTGGGTCGAGTCCTTTGGTCCGGGCCGCCGCCATATCCTTTCGGTTCGCGTCCAGCAGGCGCGCGACATCGCGCTCGGCGGCTTGCGCGATCGTCAACAGCGCGTGATTTTTCGCGCTAGTGTCCGCCTTGGCCATGGCCCGCGATGCATTGCGTGCCGCGATACCAATCGAATGCATGTAGGACTGAATGTCCATGTGCTTCATTATCGAATGTCGGCGCCGATTTTACGCCTATTCGCGACGTCGCGGCCCTGTGGGACGGGTGCCAGGAGGGCCAGTCCAAGATGCAGCAGCGCGTCCCACACGTCGCCGTCTGCCAGACCCTTGATCATGCGGTCAATGCGCGCAGCGTCTCGCAACGCCACAAGCAATTGTGATTGCTGCAGACGGCGCAGGGCGCCCGGCATCAGTTCCTGGCGCACGCCCCACACTCTGCCATCCCGCAAAACTTGCGCAAGCGGCTGGCCCGCGGATAGCGCCGCTTTGATTCTTGCCATCGTCCGCACTTCTTCCGCGATTGCCCACAAGACCAGCGGTGCGGCAATTCCTTCTGCGCGCAGGCCATCGAGCATGCGAACATAGTGCACGCGATCACCCTTCAGCAATGTTGCGCCAATCTCGAATACATTGAAGCGGGCGACATCGACGACCGCGTTGCGTACGTCTTCCCCCGGCAGCGTTCCTTTCGGAAACAGCAAGGAGAGCTTCTGTATCTCCTGATGGGCGGCCATCAGATTGCCTTCGACACGGTCGACTAAAAATTGAATGAGGCTTTGGTCAGCCTGCTGCTCCTGTTGCGCCAGCCGTCCCACGAGCCATTGACCGAGACGGTCGCGTTTGACCGAAGCAGCGTGCACCGCCATGCCACAGCCTTCCAGCGCCGTAAACCATTTTGATGTTTGCGCCTGGCGATCGAGCCCGGGCAGCGTTATCAGGATCAACGTGT
>JBJMWI010000015.1:0-5449 GCA_045810225.1 Burkholderiales bacterium | reverse complement strand
AAGATGCTTAGGCGTATACGCTTCAGGCGATTCGAAGCGTGGAGAAGAAGCAGCCGGAGCGGGATCTTCCAACGGGTTTGCGCACTGACCACAAAAACGGCTCCCCGGAGGATTGGAATAGCGGCATTGAGAACAAGCTAGTAGAAGGCGGGTTCCACAACCATTGCAGAACTTCGCATCGACGGGATTATCGTGCTGACATTTTGTGCACAGCATAGTCGACGCAGCGCCCTCTCTGCCCCGTCGGGGCAGAAGTTTATTGGTTTAATGGGCAAGCTAGTGGGCTCCGACTGCCCTACTCCGCATTCGCCGGATGGACGCGCTCTTTGTAGCCAAGTCCGCTTTCAATGTCAATTATGCGCCGACCGTTGATATCGTCGAAGACTTTCCCATGCAACGCAACATTGACCGAGCTTCGTAGTAATCGCATAGAATTCCCTTCCGGTCCGCGATCAGGGAGTGACCATGAAAAAAAAGATGCCCAACGCGCTTACGGGAGCGGTTCGGTGCCTTGGCTTTATAGCCTGTATTTTTTATTTGTCAGCAAATGTAAAAAATTTGCCGGCTGCTGATACAGGAGCTGCGCAGCGAGCGGTCGAAGGCGCAAAAAAATATGCCGGCACCACGCTAACCATCGAATACCAGGCGGGCCTTCAAGCATTGGACCCGCTTAATTATTCCGGTCCACTCTGGGAGAAGCTGACCGGCATCAAAATCAGGGTGATCGAGGTTCCGCTGGCGGAAGTGTTCAGCAAGATCATGTTCGACTATCGCTCTGGTGGTGGCGGATTCGATGTGGTCGACGTCGTTCCTTCCTGGATGCCAGACCTGGCGCAAGCAGGCGCACTCGAGTCCCTGGACGCCTATGTGGATCAATATGGCTATCGCGACGAGTTGAAGCAGATCGCCCCTACATTCCGCGATAACTGGATGCTAGCCAATGGAAAGATTTATGCGTTACCAGACGATGGGGACGTTTTGATTCTGTACTACCGAAAAGACATCTTTGCTGATACCGGAACCCGCTCGGCGTTTAAGGCGAAGTTCGGATACGAACTGGCGCCGCCAAAAAGTTGGAAGCAGTTTAGCGACATCGGAGGTTTCCTGACCCAGCGTCTGAAGGCGCAAGGGGTCTACGGCGCGTCGGCCACACGCGATCCAGCATTCGCCCAGTACATGTTTCAGGAACGCTTTCGCACCGAAGGCGGTAAATTTTTTGACTCTGAGACCATGAAAGCGACTATCAACAGTCAGATTGGTGCCAGGGTATTGACTGAAATGCGTGAGGAGAACGGTTTCATGGCCCCCGGTGTAGAGGCCTTTAAATTTGCCGAGAATCTCGCAATGTTTCAGGCGGGCCAGTCAGCCATGACCATTTCGTGGCCTCCCGTTGGGCGCTGGTCGGCAGGGTATGGCGCCGAAGAAAAAGCCCTGGCCTTCGTGCCGACCTCGAAGGTGTCCGGAAAGGTGGGCTACGCGTTACCTCCCGGCGGCCATCCAGAGCTCGCCATTGGCCATGCACTTTCTGTAACTTCAACCAGCAAGAACAAGGAGGCCGCCTATCTATTTATCCAGTGGATGAACAGCGAGGAAATCAGTGCCAAAAGAGTACAGCTGCCTTACACGTTGAGGGATCCTTTCCGCACGTCTCATTATTCCAATCTCGAATACCTGGCCAAATGGCCGGACGCTAAGGACTATCTCAGCACTCTTAAGAAAGCGTCGGAAACCGGATTGTTCGATCTTTCGCTGATTCAGACCGACAAATACGAAGAGGTTCTGCGATTAGGGTTCAGTCGTCTATGGGCTGGAGAAGATCCGAAGATTATCCTCGATGACATGGCTCGCCAGTGGGACGAAATCACGCAAAGGGTTGGTGTCGAGAAACAGCGAGCTGTTTATGGCGCATGGATGGCCAAGCCTGGGGCGTATCCAAA
The DNA here is from genome assembly GCA_045810225.1 of Burkholderiales bacterium. Lineage (GTDB taxonomy): Bacteria > Pseudomonadota > Gammaproteobacteria > Burkholderiales > JACQAP01 > JACQAP01. The sequence goes on along the minus strand of JBJMWI010000015.1, from coordinate 3,512 downwards.
GGGACTCTGAAAATTTTCATCGTCCTTCGTCCTATATTGAAGCAACGAGGAACAACGGACTGACATCAGCATGGTTTCCCCTTTTGTCGGTCAGGCAACGATCGTCAGCCCATGCAACTCGTATCAACAATCGACAACGGTTATGTCTTCCTGACTAAGCACGAAGTCGCGCGAAGTGTGAATTTGTCACATTGAAAGCGGTAATTTCTCACAGAACGCTAAACAATCCCCACCAATAATCATCTGCGTTGGACAGTTTTTCACAAGGTTCGAGGGAGGCGAACTTCGTCGTGTTGCTGAATGACATCTGTATTGCTCGCATACAGTTTGTATTTCGACTGCAACTCCTGGGCGGAACTACAAGCTTTGAAAAACAATCAATCTCTGAGGAGAAAGACTAATGGAACTCCTAAAGCTAATCGGTATTTCCGGGGCAATGGTTCTTGCATCTTCGCTTACAGTCGCTTTTGCCGAGCCGATGAAGGAACTGGCCGTTTACAAAGGCAATTTGGGAAAGTTCAGTTGTGACGCAACGGAAACGGGATCTGGGAAGCGATTCAAGGCGACCGTAGAGAACACGGCCGAATTTGATGGGCATACATACGTCGAGAGGTATGTCGAAATGAAAAGCGCAGACCATCCAAGTCCCTGGAATGGCCTTTTCATTATGTCTTATGACTCCGCGACGAATCGCTGGGTTCGTAACGGAGTGGATAACTCAGGCGCGCGCAATGCAGCAACATCGAGTGGTTGGAACGGAGACACTTGGGTTTGGGAAAACGACGGCGCAAACATCGTCATAAACAAGAAAGGGGCTGCTGGGTACACCTTTGCAGTAGACGTCAAGGAAGGCAGTGGTGGCGTCAAACGTGTGGTGGAGGCAAACTGCAAGCGCCTGTAAGTGGAAGCTGATTTACAGCCTTGCAGTTGCACGCCTTAGACTAGTCACAACTGAGCCGGCCTCGTGCCGGCTCGTTGTCAGGTGTGCTTTATTGGTTTAACTCATGGCAGCCGGGTCGGCCAACGCCCCGCATAACCGGGAGGGCGTCGCAAAATCGAGACGCAGCCCGGTGATGCGGATTCAAGAATCTCTTCTACTTTGTTCCTGCCAACGCGGTTGCTTCCTTGGATGAGGTGGCGAGCGACTTTTTAATCGCCTCCATTTCGCGACCCTCAGCGCCCAGCCAACGATAGGCACCACCGGCCAGAACTGCGCCGATTATCGGTGCCACCCAGAACATCCATAGTTGTGCGATTGCCCACCCGCCAACAAAAATAGCCGGGCCCGTGCTTCGTGCTGGGTTTACGGATGTATTGGTTACCGGAATGCTGATCAGATGAATCAGCGTAAGAGCCAGACCAATCGCGATTGGTGCGAATCCGGCCGGCACCCGCTTGTCTGTGGCGCCGAGAATGATGATCAGGAACATGAATGTCATGACCACCTCAATAATAAATCCGGACATCGCCGAGTACTGGCCGGGTGAATGTTCCGCGTAGCCGTTGGACGCCAGGCCACCCGCAATATCAAATCCAGCCTTTCCGCTAGCGACCAGGTACAGAACAGCTGCTGCCGCGACCGCCCCCAGAACCTGAGCGACAACGTACGGAATCAAGTCCGCGCTCTTAAAACGGCCTCCGACCATCAGGCCGACCGACACGGCGGGATTGAGGTGGCAGCCTGAGATATGCCCAATGGCGTAGGCCATCGTGAGAACCGTCAGCCCGAAGGCAAACGAAACTCCCAATAGTCCGATTCCCACACCGGGAAATGCGGCAGCGAGAACAGCGCTACCGCAACCACCTAGGACGAGCCAAAAGGTCCCGACAAATTCCGCAGCAAGACGATTAGACATTCGCATTTTTTCTCCTCTCCTTTTGTTTGGCTACCGCTACGCGACCACGAACCAGGAACCCGACAGGTACAATTTGGCAGCCTATCACGGCACGCCGGACACTGCATGCCGATGTCTTTCTCGCTACATATTAATTCGGCCCTTGCAGCCCTCCCCCGCTGTTCGCGGTGGCGCATTCGTCTGAAGCCTAATCATAAGATCTCTGGAGACTTTGGCTACGGCTTTACAGCCACGCTGGTCCGGAGGACGAACGGCAGTTCTGACTAACGCGGCACCTCCATCTTGCAGCTCGTCGGCATGGCCATATCCTTGCCCTCGATCCGCACATCGGTCTTCCAGCCGTCACCCGTTCCTTCCGCGTCGTACTTCACGGCGCCCCCTGTCTTGGTGAATGTGGCGATGTATTGGGGAACGATCAATTGGTGATCTTCCGTCCGCATCCAGGCCTCGCCGGTTTCGCTCTGGAATTTCATGCCGTGAAGCGCCATGGCGACCTTGATCGGATCGGCGGATTGCGCTGTATCGATCGCCTTTGCCAGCATGTCGATCTGCAATTTCGGCAGATTGACCCACATGTCCTCGCTGAACCGCTTTTTGTAGTCGTTGGCAAACTTCTCCAGCTTGTTATCCGCTACATTCGCATGCCAGGTCAGTATTTGCCGGATGTGGTCACCACCCGCTTTTCCAATTGAACCCAGCACGCCGACATTGTTCGCATTCAGCGTGTAGTAGACGACGTCGAGGCCGGCATCTTTGCTTGCCTTGATCAAAAGGGAAAGGTCCGGCCCCCAGTTGCCGGTCAGAACCATGTCCGCGCCCGACGCCTTGATCTTCGCGACGTAAGGGGCAAAATCCTTCACCTTGCCCAACGGATGCAGGTCGTCGCCCACGACTCTGACATCGGGCCGCTTCGCCGCCAGCATTTCTTTTGCGGCGCGGCTGATCGCTTGTCCGAACGCGTAATCCTGGTTGATCAAGTAAACCGCGGGCGTGCCCTTCTGCTTCACAATAAAATCGGTCAGTGCGTTTACCCGCATGTCGGTGTTGGCTTCCCAGCGAAAATGCCAGAAGCTGCATTTTTCATTGGTCAGCAGCGGGTCCTGCGCCGCAATGTTCAAGAGCACCACCGCCTGAGCTGGATTGCGGCTATTGTGTTTGTTGATCGATTCGATCATGGCATGTGCAATGTGCGAACCGGACCCGAGCGAGACGTAATGGATCCCCGAGTCGATCATCTGCTTCAGCATTAGCACACTTTCCTGCGGGCTGCCTTTGCTGTCGAAGTTGACCAGCTCAAGCTTCGTGCCGTTAAGCACGCCGCCCTTGGCGTTGACTTCGTCGATCGCTGCCTGCAGCAAACGGCTGAGGCTGTCGCCCACGAGCGCAAACGGACCGCTCAATGGATCGATATGCGCGACCTTGATGGTATCGGCAGCCATTGCGCAAGCACCGACAAGCGACATTGCGATCGTGCACACGAGCTTCGACCACATGGTGTATTTCATCTTTGTATTCCTTCCCAAGGCACGATATTCAAAAGGCGACCTCTGGCGTTTCGACCCAATCTGGGAACTACTCGCCGTTCTCCACCACGCGCTTCAAGTTCTCCAGCCCAGTCTTATAGACGCCATCGAAGAAAGCGGTCAGGGCACGTTC
>JBJMWI010000014.1:0-5949 GCA_045810225.1 Burkholderiales bacterium | reverse complement strand
CGAAGTTATAGCCGTTCCAGGGCATGAACGCGACCAGCAGGTTCTGTCCCAGTGCCAGTTCTCCGGCGTCCGTTGATGCGCCGTCGCCCACGACATCGCCGCGCGCTATCTTGTCGCCGACTTTGACGATCGGCCGTTGATTGATGTTGGTATTTTGGTTGGAGCGCGTGTACTTCACCAGGTTGTAGATATCGACGCCGACTTCTCCTGCGGAAGTTTCGTCGTCGTTTACGCGAATGACGATGCGCGATGCGTCCACGTAGTCAACCACGCCGCCACGCAGCGCTTGCACCGCAGTGCCGGAATCAACCGCGACGGTACGTTCAATGCCGGTGCCGACCAGCGGTTTTTCCGCACGTAAGCAGGGCACCGCCTGCCGCTGCATGTTGGAACCCATCAACGCCCGGTTTGCATCATCATGCTCGAGGAACGGGATCAGGGACGCTGCAACTGACACAATTTGTGCAGGTGCTACGTCCATATATTCCACGCGATCGCCGGTCGCCATCATGAACTCGTTCTGAAAGCGGCACGACACCAGTTCGTCGAGCAGTTTGCCTTTTTTGTCTATCGCGGCGTTGGCCTGAGCGATAACGTATTTGCCTTCCTCGATGGCAGAAAGGAACTCGATGTCATCGGTTACGCGCCCGTTGACCACTTTACGGTATGGCGTTTCCAGAAAGCCGTATTCGTTGGTGCGCGCAAACAGCGCCAGCGAGTTGATAAGTCCGATGTTCGGGCCTTCCGGCGTTTCGATCGGACATACGCGCCCGTAATGGGTCGGATGCACGTCGCGCACCTCGAAGCCGGCGCGCTCTCGCGTCAATCCGCCCGGTCCCAGTGCCGAAACGCGGCGCTTGTGCGTGATCTCCGATAGCGGGTTGGTCTGGTCCATGAACTGCGACAGTTGGCTTGAGCCGAAAAATTCACGCACGGCAGCCGAAACCGGCTTGGCATTGATCAGATCGTGCGGCATCAGGTTTTCCGATTCGGCCTGCGACAGGCGCTCCTTTACGGCGCGCTCCACCCGGACCAGACCGGCACGGAACTGGTTCTCCGCCAGTTCGCCTACCGACCGCACGCGACGATTGCCCAGATGGTCGATGTCATCGATCTCGCCTCGCCCGTTACGCAAGTCGATCAATATCTGGATGACGGAGATGATGTCTTCGTTGGACAGCGTGCCCGGACCGGTCAGCTGATCGCGCCCGACGCGCCGGTTGAACTTCATGCGTCCCACGGCGGACAAGTCGTAGCGCTCTTCCGCGTAAAACAGGCCATTGAACAGCGTGCGCACCGCGTCTTCGGTGGGCGGCTCTCCCGGACGCATCATGCGATAGATTGCGACTTGCGCCGCCAACTGATCCGTAGTTTCGTCCGTGCGAAGCGTCTGCGAGATGTACGGGCCCTGATCGAGATCGTTGGTATAAATCGTCTCTATGGTATCGACGCCGGCCTCGATGATTTTCTTCAGCAGGTCTTCCGTAACTTCATCGTTCGCATTGGCGACGATTTCCCCAGTCTCCTTATTGACCAGACGGTGTCCCAGCGTGCGGCCAATAAGAAAATCCTCGGCCACCGTGATCTTGCTCAAGCCGGCCTGCTCCATCTCGCGAACGTGCTTCACGGTAATGCGCTTGTCCTTCTGGACGATCAGCTTGCCCTGCTTGGTAACGATGTCAAAACGCGCCGTCTCGCCGCGCAGGCGATCCGGTTTCAACTCGAACTGAATGCCTTTCTTCGACAAATGGAACGTATCCATCATGAAGAAACCGGCCAGAATCTGTTCCGGGGTATAGCCGATCGCTTTCAGCAGAATGGTTGCCGGCATTTTGCGTCGCCGGTCGACCCGGAAATACAGGTAATCCTTCGGATCGAATTCGAAATCCAGCCAGGACCCACGGTAGGGAATGATGCGCGCTGAAAACAGCAGCTTGCCGGACGAGTGAGTCTTGCCCCGATCGTGTTCGAAGAACACACCCGGCGAGCGATGTAATTGGGACACGATGACACGCTCGGTGCCATTGATCACGAACGACCCGGTAGTGGTCATGAGCGGGATCTCGCCCATGTAAACTTCCTGTTCCTTGACTTCCTTGACGGTTGGCTTGGCGGCCTCCTTGTCCATGATCGTCAGCCGAACCTTGGCGCGCAAAGGCGCGGCGAAGGTCAATCCGCGCTGCTGGCATTCCTTCACATCGAACGGCGGGACGCCCAATTGGTAACTCACAAAATCGAGCCGCGCATTGCCGGAGTGGCTCGCGATTGGATAAATCGATTGGAACGCCGCCTGAAGGCCTTGGGTTTTGCGATTGTCCGGTTGTTCGCCGGCCTGCAAAAATTGGGCGTAGGAATTGATCTGCGTCGCCAGCAGATAAGGTACAGGCAAGACACTCGCACGCTTGGCGAAACTCTTGCGAATCCGTTTTTTCTCGGTGAAGGAATAAGCCATGACATCTCCGATTTACGGCAGCGGCGCAAAGCGCCACTGCGTTCATCGACTGGTGTTGGCATGGTGGTTGGCCTCTACCAACCGTGGCGGACGATGGCGATAATTCCGCCATCCGACCAGACCTGTCTTCTGCAGTCGCTTCAGAAGACAAAGAAAAACCTTGATCGGCTTTTCTTTGGCTTCTCTTAAGCCAGTACAAGCACAAACACCGGCGACCGAAGCCGCCGGCTTTTACTTTTCCGTTACTTGATTTCCGCCTTGCCGCCCGCGTCTTCGATCTGCTTCTTGATGTCTTCCGCATCCTTCTTTGGAATCGCTTCCTTGACGGGCTTGGGCGCGCCGTCCACCAGATCCTTGGCTTCCTTCAGTCCAAGGCCGGTTACCGCACGGACGACTTTGATGACACTGACCTTGTTGTCACCGGATGAATTGAGCATGACGGTGAACTCGGTCTTTTCTTCTGCAGGGGCCGCTCCGCCACCAGCGGCGGGTGCGGCCACGGCGACCGCGGTCGCAGCCGCGGAAACGCCAAATTTTTCTTCCATGTCCTTGATGAGCTGGGATAGCTCGAGGACCGTTAGATTTGAAACTGCTTCGAGGATTTCAGCTCTTGCAACTGCCATGTTGTTCTCCTGAACTTGAAAATTATGAGTGGCGCAATCGAATTACGCAGCCTGTTTCTCTTTTTGATCCCTGACGGCAGCTACCGTACGCACAAATTTTCCAGGTACTTCATTCAGCGTCTGGACAAACTTGGCAATCGGTGCCTGCATCGTGCCCAACAACTTCGCCAGCAATTCCTCACGGCTGGGCATGGTGGCCAGAGTCGCGACCTGTTTAGGGGTCATGACCTCGCCGGCCATTGCACCTGCCCTGATGACGAACTTTTCGTTCGCCTTGGCAAATTCGTTAAGCACCTTCGCCGCGGCCACCGGATCGGTGGATATACCGTATGCAAGCGGGCCAACCATATGATCGGCCAGACCTTCAAACGGCGTACCGGTCACGGCGCGGCGTGCCAGGGTATTCTTGAGAACCCGGAGGTACACGCCAGCACTACGGGCTTTCGCACGCAACGCCGTCATGTCACCGACTTCAAGGCCACGGTATTCGGCCAGTACGATGGACTGCGCATCCGCAACCTTCGCACCGATTTCCGCCACCGCTGCTTTCTTGTCGTCTAAACTAAGGCTCAAAGGTCTACCCTCCTAAAGTGAACAAAAAGGCTTCTTACCGAAGTAATTAGCCTCAACCTCAGATATAGCGACCTTCGATTCAGGAGCCGACAACTATCTGCTCGAAACCTGTTTCGTGGGCACGCCATCTGCGTAGGACGCCGCATCCTGCCTCGACAAATTAAACCCATAGGGTTCCTACGGTCTTTGACGGTCCCGGCTGTCTAAACCTGCAATAGCCGGATCCCAAAGTTCTTTACTGGGCGACCAAACTGCCTTGGTCCACCCGTACGCCCGGCCCCATCGTGCTCGAAACCGAGACCTTCTTTAAATAGATTCCCTTAGTACTTGCGGGCCGCGCTTTGTTCACTGCATCTATCAAAGCGAGCAAATTTTCTTTAAGCGCGTCTTCACTGAAGGAAGCGCGTCCAATCGTGCACTGGACAATGCCCGCCTTGTCCGCCCGGTACTGCACCTGACCCGCCTTGGCGTTCTTGATCGCTTCCGCCACATTTGGCGTAACCGTGCCAACTTTGGGGTTTGGCATCAGCCCACGCGGTCCAAGAACCTGGCCTAATTGACCCACTACGCGCATCGCGTCCGGGGTCGCAATCGCAACATCGAAGTCGATCTTTCCTTCCTTGACCTGGGCGGCAAGGTCATCAAATCCGACAATGTCCGCCCCTGCATCTTTTGCCGCCTGCGCTTTGTCGCCCTGAGCGAATACCGCTACGCGGACCGTCCTGCCGGTACCCTGGGGGAGCACGATAGCGCCGCGCACCGTTTGGTCGGACTTCTTGGCATCGATTCCGAGATTCAACGCGACGTCGATCGATTCGTTGAACTTCGCGCTTGCGCCCTGTTTAACCAGCTTGATGGCGTCAGTGACCGGATAGGTCTTGTCACGATCTATTTTGCTGCGCAATGTCTTGGTTCGCTTGGATATGTGAGCCATTTCAGAAGGCCTCCACGTCTATGCCCATGCTGCGGGCGCTGCCGGCGACCGTGCGCATGGCCGCTTCAAGGCTTGCCGCGGTTAGATCGGGCGTCTTTTGTTTGGCGATTTGCTCGACTTGGGCACGAGTCAATCTGCCGACCTTGTCGGTATTTGGCTTGGCACTGCCTTTTTCAACCTTTGCCGCCTTACGGATCAGCACGGACGTGGGCGGGGTCTTGATAATGAACGTAAAACTCTTGTCGGCAAAAGCCGTAATGACCACCGGCAATGGCAGCCCCGGCTCGACGCCCTGAGTTTGCGCATTGAAGGCCTTGCAGAATTCCATGATATTCAAGCCACGCTGTCCCAGTGCCGGACCAATCGGCGGACTGGGATTGGCTTTGCCTGCAGGCACCTGCAGTTTGACGAAACCAACAATCTTCTTTGCCACGACAAACTCCTCTAGAGAGTGGGTGCTAACGCACGCACGCAAGCGCGCTCCCCGTTAACAAAACGCCTAGGCTTTTTCCACCTGGCTGAAATCCAGTTCGACGGGGGTAGCGCGCCCGAAAATGGATACCGAGACGCGCAGCTTGTTCTTGTCGTAATTAACTTCCTCGACAGAACCATGAAAATCCGTGAACGGCCCTTCTTTCACGCGAACAGCTTCACCGACTTCAAACAATACCTTCGGTTTCGGCTTTTCCACGCCCTCCTGGATCTGATGCAGGATGGCCTGGACTTCCTTTTCGCTGATAGGAGGCGGCCGGCGGCCCGGCGCCCCGCCCACAAACCCAGTCACTTTGGCGGTGTTCTTCACCAGATGCCAGGTCTCATCGGACATCTCCATCTCAACCAGCACGTAGCCGGGAAAAAATTTGCGCTCGCTGATATTTTTCTGGCCACTTTTCATTTCAATAACCTCTTCGACCGGTACCAGGATCTGGCCGAATTGGTCTTCCATTCCCGCTCGCGCAATGCGCTCCAGCAGTGCTCGCTGAACGCTTTTTTCGAAACCGGAATAAGCGTGCACGACATACCATTTCTTGGACATCATGCCCCCGGTCCCATAAACAGTTTGACGCCCCATACCAGAAGCGCGTCCACGATCCAGAGGAATATGGCCATTACCAGCACGAATGCCAGCACCATACCCGTCGTCTGCACCGTTTCTTTGCGTGACGGCCAGACGACTTTCTTTGTTTCCGCAACCGATTCCTGCGCAAAAGTGAAAAACACACGTCCCGGAGCCGTGGTCCATGCAACCAGCGCTGCCGCGATCAACCCGCCCAATACGGATGCTACGCGCAGAATCAGCGCGCTATCCCTGAGCAAATAAAAACCGGCGATACCCGCAATAACCAGCAGTACCGCCACACCCATCT
>JBJMWI010000013.1:0-3293 GCA_045810225.1 Burkholderiales bacterium | reverse complement strand
AGAGGAAAGCGTTGCCGCTCGCTGGTACGTCGTTGAGGTTCATGTAGGCCGTCATAGCACTCCCGACACCGGCGTCCACGGCGGCTTTGAACGGGGGCAAGTAGACGTTGTAAAGCTCCGCCTCGGGGATGAACACAGAGTCGTAATCGCGGCCGCCGGTAGCGGCGCCGTAACCTGCAAAGTGTTTCATGCAGGCAAGCAGTCGGCCCGGGCTCGATGGATCCTGACCTTGAAAACCACGCACCTGAGCGGCGGCCATTCGAGAACCGAGAAAAGGATCTTCTCCGGCGCCCTCGACGATGCGACCCCAGCGCGGATCGCGCGCGATATCAACCATCGGCGCGAAGGTCCAACGAATGCCCGCGGCTCTCGCCTCACGAGCCGCGACCTCCTGCACCTGCTCAACCAGTGCCGGGTCCCAGGATGAAGCCATTGCCAACGGCACCGGGAAAACAGTGCGAAATCCGTGAATGACGTCGAACCCGAAGAGGAGCGGGATCTTCAGTCGCGAGTTTTCAACGGCAACCTTCTGAAACCGGTTGATGACGGCCGGATCGGTGACGAACAGCAGCGAGCCAATCTTTCCGTCGCGAATGCCGGGCTCAACCATTTCCGGTTTCATGAACCTGGTGAAATAGAAGATCTGGTTGAGTTGGCCCACCTTCTCTTCGATCGTCATTTGCGACAGGAGCTCGTCGACTCTGCTCATCTTTGCCTTTACAGGCAGACCAAACAGAGCCATCAAGATTGCGAGGCATGCTGCGACCTTTAGTCTCATCTCAATCCTCTTAGCCACGGATGACACTGATTAAAATGGGGGCAGAAACAAAATGACTAGAGACTCAAGTATATAGTCAGGAAGATTTGTGTTGGTAGGATTCCTGCTTTCCGATGATTTTGGCAAAGACGGCCTTGATGAATGAGGCAACTTCACCAAGCGTCGAATGACCTTCCTGCGCAACCTCGATCTGGTAGCGCTTGCTTACATAGCCGGCGAGATAGAACAGACGGTTTTCGTGCCGCACCTTTCTGCTGTCATCACCGTGAACGCTCTGTTTAAGCCAGCCCAAACTCTCAGTCACAAACTCGCGATACATCGAACCCGGTACACCAAACAGCGTCACCAAATGTTGTCGCTCTCTCCTCAAACTTCCGTCGGGCCCAATCATCTCGTCAAGGCGCATTAACGAGTTGAACTTTCCGGTCATGGTGTTCCAGCGATGATGATACGACTTGAGCAAACGCTCAGGTTGAACTGTTGCCTTAACCACTAAATCCGGTTCGTACAAGCCCTGCCCGCCCGCCTGCCACAGACGCACGAACAGTTCGTGATCCTCACGCGCGGAGAACTCAGGCCGGAAGAGGCCGATGCGCGAGAAGAGCCCGCGACGAAACGAAGCGTTGGCAGTAGGCAGACACAGCGGATTAGAGGCGTTCACATAGAAACGCTTATCTCCGCGGTCAAGGAGAGCCAGCGGCCACCAGTGGTCGACCGTAAGCCACTTCGGCGGAGGCTCGCTCCAGTCTGGCAGGATCTTCCCACCGATGTATTCCACCTCCGGGTTCTCGTCAAACGCGCGCTTGATGGTTGCAATCCAGTTGTCGGTTACCACGACGTCATCATCCGTGAAGGCGATGATGTCACCCCGAGCGGCGGCGATCCCGGCGTTGCGCCCGTATGAGATGCCCTGCTGGGGCTCAAAAACGTAGCGGAGGTTAGTGTGGCCCTTCGAAATGAGGGCTTCGATGATGGCCCGCGTGTCGTCGGTCGAGTTGTTATCGACCACGATCAGCTCGTAACGCACACCTCCGGCGTCCTGGCTGAGTAGGGCTTCCACCGCCTTGGCCAACATCTCGGATCTGTTATAGGTAGTTATGACAGCCGATATATCAAAATGCTCACTCATTTATCTCACTGACTTCAGAGGACGTTGCTGGGCTCTAGCAGGTACTGAGAAGGCGCCCCATTATCCCGAGGATTTTCGGGGCGGTCAACCTTGAAGCAGACACTGTGCCGTGGTCTTGTCGGGCTTCGGTCGCAAGCCACAAAGGGCATACAGTCACATTTGGAGGAAGTTTCCAGGGCACGTCGACCTAAACTCATGCTGTCCTTTGTGCCATTTATGGCTACTTTGCGGGCAGATCTCAAACAAAAAACTGTAAAGATTTTTGTCGGTTTAGTCACAAAAAAGTCGTTGACTGAATCGTTGCTGGGTGTATAATTCGAGGCGTTGCGGGTGGCGCTGATGCCCAAACGTCAGCTAGTTGAAAAGACGGCCATCCAATTCAAAATTGATAGTGCCCGCCAGTGCCAGCTCGGCCGCCGATCGCGCCCCCCGCAGTCGCTACCTTCGAGCTGGCACAGCTCTTTTAAACACAAAATCCCTGCTAATCGTTACTTAAGCCCGCTCGCAGCATGAGCGTCTCGGCCTCAGCATTCGCCTCCGCTATTGTCTGTGCCTCATCAATACTCAGCAGCGTGCGGTCGTTCATAACTAATCGCCCATCGATAATCACGTCCCTAACATCATTTGCTTCGGCTGCGTAGACGAGCGATGAAATAACCTCCGCCGCGGGCGCGGTGTGCACGTGGCGCAGATTAACCACCGCAACATCAGCTCGCTTCCCGATTTCCAGGCTGCCGATCTCGCCATCCAGACCCAGCGCCCGGGCGCCGTCGATGGTGGCCATCCGCAGCACGCGATTCGCCGTGAGAACCTCGGGGCCGTGTAGCGCCTTCTGAAGCAACGCGGCAGTACGCATCTCGGTGAACATGTCCAGCCGGTTATTGCAGGCCGCGCCATCTGCGCCAAGCGAGACTGAGATTCCCTCTTCCAACAATTTCGTAATTGGCCCAATCCCCGAACCGAGCTTTAGATTCGACGAGGGGCAGTGGACCACATTGGTGTTTGTCGACTTAAGCACCCGGATTTCTTCGTTGCTGAGATGGACACAATGGGCCAACGCGACGTGCGGGCCGGTAACACCCACGCTGTCGAGGTAGTTGATGTTACGCAAACCGGTCTCTGCTTCTACCAGCGCGCACTCAGTTCGATTCTCCGAAGCATGTGTGTGAATCATCACCCCACGCTCACGGGCAAGCTCGCCAACCTTTTCGAGCAACTCGCGCGTGCAACTAATCGCGAAACGAGGAGCGAAACAATACCTGATGCGTCCGTCGCCTTTACCGTGCCATCTTTCAAGCAACGCGAGCGACTCTTCAATCGATTGCGACGTTTGTTCCTGCAAAGGCTGCGGCACTTCGTCGCCTTTATCCATCATGCACTTGCCGA
>JBJMWI010000012.1:0-15682 GCA_045810225.1 Burkholderiales bacterium | reverse complement strand
CGGGCTCCGACGCCGCGACGTCCGAAGAATCGGAACTCATGCTGACCGCGCGCGACGCCTTAGCACTGGCGTTGCAGCCAGGCACCGGCTTCAAGCTAATCGATGCGCGCCCGGTCTACCTCAATCCGCAATCCTGGTACGCGCGCGAATTCGGCGAGCGCCCCGGTGTACGCATGTACGCCGCAGTTTTGCTGGCTGATGGGATATGGATCACTGTTGAGAGCATCGACCCGCCGAGAACGACATTGTGGATGACCCGGATGTTTCGCAACCTGGCGATCGTCGACAGCGTGATGGTGATCTTGTGCTTCTTCGCCGTACGCCTGGTCACCCGGCCGTTGTCGATGCTTGCCAGCGCGGCCGAAGATCTCGGCCGCAATATCGAGCGGCCGCCTTTGCCAGAAACGGGCACCAATGAGCTGGTGCGCGCATCGCGCGCACTGAACGTCATGCAGGACCGGCTCAAGCGCTATGTGGATACGCGCATCAAGGTACTGGCAGCAATGTCGCACGACCTGAAGACGCCGCTGACGCGCATGCGCCTGCGTTCGGAAATGCTGGACGATGCGCATATCAAGATGAAATTCACCAAGGATCTTGATGAATTGCAGCAGATGGTGGGCTCGACCTTGGACTATATGCGCGGATTGTCGGAAGGCACGGAGGCGCTCCAGCCGATTGACGTTAGCGCCCTGCTGTCCAGCCTGAAGGATGATGCACAGGAAGCCGGACACACGGTGACCGTTTCCGGGGATGCAAGCAATCCCGTCATGGGCAGGGCGCAGGCGCTCAAGCGTTGTTTGCAGAATCTGCTGGACAACGCGCTGGCGTATGGAAAGCGCGCCGACATCACGCTACGCGAAGAAGGCGGCGCGCTGCACATCGCGATCCGGGATGAAGGTCCCGGGATCCCGGATTCCGACATTGAAAAGGTATTCGAACCTTTCTATCGCGTCGAAGGTTCGCGCAATCGCAATACCGGCGGCAGCGGGCTCGGACTTTCAATCGCGCGCAACATTGCGCAAGCCCACGGCGGGTCGGTGCGCTTGCGCAATCTCGCTCGCGGCGGGTTGGAAGCGACCTTGAGTATTCCACGCGGCGCTGGCTGAAGCGTTTACCGGCGCCGCGTCACGACGCCTGGCCGGCGCTCAAAGCCCGTCGACGACGATGATTTGGGCCCGCGCGGTCTTCTGGCGGACGTCCATGGCGGGTTTGTACTCCGCCGAGTAATACCACTCGCGAGCGCGCGCGGCGCTTTCAAATTCGCAGACGACGATTCGCTTTGGTGTCCAGTTTCCTTCCAGGACATCGATGTTGCCGCCACGGACGATAAACTTTCCGCCGTATTTGGCTAGCGATGCGCCGACCAGCTTGCGGTATTCCTCATAACCTTTTCGGTCGTGTACTTCAATCTGCGATATCAGGTAAGCGGGCATGCAGGTTCTCCGTCGTTGGTTCGTATCAGGCCTTCCAGTCGGCGAGCACCATTTCGGCGCCTTTCTCGGCAATCATCGTCGTCGGCGCGTTGGTGTTGCCCGACGTAATGCGCGGCATCACGGAGGCGTCGATCACGCGCAGGCCCGCCATGTCGCGGACCTTGAGCCGTTCGTCAACAACGGCCAGGGAGTCGCGTCCCATCCTGCAAGTGCCGACGGGATGGAAAATCGTCGTGCCGAGCTCGCCGGCCGCGCGGTAAAGCTGCTCGTCGCTGTCGATGTCCAGCCCGGGCAGGAATTCTTCCGGCCGGTATTTCTCAAGTGCCTTCGCCTTCATGATCTGGCGCGTCATGCGGATGGAATCCACCGCGACCTTGCGGTCTTCCGGTGTGGACAGGTAACGCAGGTCGATCGACGGATGCTGGTACGGGTCGGCGCTGCGGATGCGCACTCGCCCACGGCTGGTGGGACGCAGATTGCACACCGAGGGCGTTATGGCCGGAAAAGCGTGCAGGGGCGAGCCGAACTTGTCGAGCGATAACGGTTGCACGTGCCATTCGATGTTGGCCGAGGGTTGCGACGGATCGCTTTTGGCAAAGGCGCCCAATTGCGAAGGCGGCATTGTCAATGGGCCGGTGCGGTAGAGCATGTACTCCAGTCCCATCGCCGCCTTGCCGAACAGACTGTTCGCGCGTTCGTTCAGCGTGCCGACGTTTTTCACCTTGTAGATTATGCGTACCTGCAGATGGTCATGCAGGTTCTCTCCCACGCCCGGCAGGTTGTGCTCCACCTCGATGCCATGTTCCTTGAGCAGGGCCGCGGGGCCGACGCCCGATAGCTGCAGGATCTGAGGCGAACCGATCGCGCCTGCCGACAGGATGACCTCCCGACGTGCCTGTGCGAGTTGCTTGCCGCGCGGGCCGAGGCGGAACTCGACGCCGGTGGCGCGCCTGAGCATGCCCATATTCTGCAGAACGATGCGTTCCACGTGGGCGTTGGTGACGACCGTAAGGTTTGGACGATGCATGACCGGGCGCAGAAATGCTTTGGTGTTGCTCCAGCGCACGCCGCGCTTCTGGTTCATCTGGAAATAGGCATTGCCGAAATTGTCGCCGCGATTGAACTCGTCGATCTTCGGAATGCCGCATTCGGCCGCGGCGTCGCGCCATGCATCCAGGATTTCCCAGTGCACGCGCCGCTCTTCGACCCGCAGCTCCCCGCCGGCACCGTGGAATTCGCTGGCACCGTGGGCATAGTCCTCGGTGCGCAGGAAGTACGGCAGCACCTCGTCCCACGACCAGCCCTTGTTTCCCAGAGAGGCCCAATGGTCGTAGTCGCTTTTCTGTCCGCGCATGTAGATCATGGCATTGATAGACGAACAGCCGCCCAGCACCTTGCCGCGCGCATAGCCGATGGAGCGGCCATTCAGGCCTGGATCCGGATCGGTCTTGTAGCACCAGTCGGTCCTCGGATTGGCGATCGTATAAAGATATCCGACCGGAACATGGATCCAGAAATAATCGTCCTTGCCGCCGGCTTCCAGCAGCAATACGCGAATGTTCGGATTGGCGCTCAGGCGATTGGCAAGCAGGCAGCCGGCGGAGCCGGCGCCGACAATGATGTAATCGAATGGGCCCATCGACTGCGCCAACGGTATTCTCCGGAAACATTGTATGCGTGCCCGATTATGCCCGAACCGCCGTGCTGGCTTCACGCGAGTCTTGGCTTTAATCTCGCGTCTTTGGAGGAGAACAATGAAAATAACCGGGATCAAGACTGCAGTCTGCAATGCAGAGATGCGCAACTGGGTATTCGTGCGTGTCGAAACCGACCAGCCCGGGCTGGTGGGATGGGGCGAGGCGACGCTGGAGTGGAAGACACGTGGCGTGGTGGGTGCGGTTCAGGACCTGGAGCCGCTGTTGATTGGGCGCGATCCGCGCGACATCGAGCAAGCCGTGCGCGTTATGTTCAAGCACTCGTTCTGGCGCCTTGGCGTGATTGGCAACACGGCAGTCAGCGGCATTGAAATGGCGCTATGGGACATCTTGGGCAAGACACTCAATGTTCCGGTCTGGCGCCTGCTTGGCGGCAAAACTCACGACAAGATCAAGGTGTACACCCACCTTGGCTTCGGCGACATGACCTCGGTATATGAAAGCATGGATCACGGCGCGGTGGTCGAGCGCGGCCTGCAGGTCATCGAGAAGGGATACCGTGCGCTGAAGGTCGTGTTCATCCCGTACACGCACTTCACGGCTTCGCCAAAGCAGCAGGATCACGTGGGCGGCATGATGCAGAAGTTGCGCGAGGCCGTCGGCAATGAAATCGAGATCATGATTGATTTCCACGGCCGTCCCGCGTCAAGCAGCGCGGCCTTGCAATATATCCATGCGCTGGCCCCCTCCCGTCCCTTGTTCGTCGAAGAACCAATTCAGCCTGGCGATGCGCCCGGCATGAAGCAGATCCTCGACAAGTCGCCGGTGCCGATTGCGGCCGGAGAGCGCCTGGTGGACCGGCGCGAGTTCGACGACTTGTTCCGCTTACGCGCGATCAATATTGCGCAGCCCGATTTGTGCCACGTTGGCGGCTTCACCGAAGCGCGCAAGATTGCGGCCATGGCTGACACGGCGGGGATCGGTATCGCGCCACATAATCCGCTCGGTCCGCTGGCCGGGGTCGCGGCGTTGCATTTCGACATCGCGACGCCGAACTTTGTGATCCAGGAAGAAATGTCCGGTGCAGTGCCGTGGTATCACGAGGTGGTGCGCGGACCGATTCGCATGCAGGACGGCTTCTGGCAGATTCCGGACCAGCCGGGCCTGGGCGTCGAAGTCGACGAAAAAGCCATTGCACGGCATCCGTTCAAGCAGGAAATCATGCACGCCGGCCATGCCGTATTGGACGACGGCACCATCGTCGATTGGTAATTTACGCTTGCACATCCAACTCATCGTTTAGGCAAAACGGAGACAGACATGACAGAAGCTTTTATCTGTGCCGCGCTGCGCACGCCAATCGGCCGCTATGGCGGGGCACTGTCTTCGGTACGAGCCGATGATCTCGCGGCGGTTCCGCTGCGCGAACTCATGGCGCGCCATAAATCAGTGGACTGGGGTGCAGTGGACGACGTGGTATACGGCTGCGCCAATCAGGCGGGCGAAGACAATCGCAACGTTGCACGCATGGCATTGCTGCTGGCAGGACTGCCGAAGGAAGTGCCCGGGAGCACGATCAACCGTTTGTGCGGCTCGGGCATGGACGCAGTCGGTATTGCCGCTCGCGCAATCAAGGCCGGTGAAGCTTCGCTGGTTATCGCGGGCGGTGTGGAAAGCATGTCGCGCGCACCGTTCGTCATGCCAAAAGCCGACAGTGCATTTTCCCGGACCAATGCCGTGTATGACACGACCATTGGCTGGCGTTTCGTCAATCCGTTGATGAAGCAGTTATACGGGACCGATGCCATGCCGGAAACGGCGGAGAATGTCGCGGCAGAATTCGGCATCAGCCGCGCCAGGCAGGACGCCTTTGCGCTGCACTCGCAGCAAAAGGCCCTGGCCGCGCAGAGTAACGGCCGGCTGGCAAAGGAAATCGTCGCGGTAAAGGTTCCGGCAAAAAGAGCCGATCTGGTATTGGTTTCGCGCGACGAGCATCCGCGCGACACCAATCTGGACGCGTTGTCGAAACTGAAGGGCGTGGTGAAGGCCGATGGCACCGTCACGCCCGGTAATGCATCCGGCGTCAACGACGGCGCGTGTGCATTGATTCTCGCAAGCGAGGCCACGGCTGTCCGCCATGGCCTCACACCGCTCGCGCGGGTAATCGGCGTCGCAACCGCCGGGTGTGCGCCTCGTATCATGGGAATGGGGCCGGTGCCGGCGACGCAAAAATTGCTCGCCAGAACGGGCGTAAAGCTTGATCAGGTCGATGTCATCGAGTTGAACGAAGCGTTCGCTGCCCAGGGCGTCGCGGTGTTGAATCAACTCGGGATTGCTGACGACGACCCACGCGTGAATCCAAATGGCGGTGCCATTGCGCTGGGACATCCGCTCGGCATGAGCGGGGCACGGTTGGTGGCAACCGCGGTTCATGAGATGCATGAGCGCGGATCGCGCCGCGCACTGGCGACGATGTGCATCGGCGTCGGCCAGGGCATCGCATTGCTGGTGGAACGGGCCTAAGGCGTCCGCATCAGATCCTGATACCGGCCGCAATGTAGCTCTGTTCCATTAATTTCAGCGTCTCGAGATTGTCCAGGCGATCCATGGCAAACGGTTTGTTCTCCAGCAGGCCCTGCACGAACTCGGCCACGGCTCGGCTGAAGCAAGCCTGGTAATTTTTTACCAGGTCGAATACGACCGGTGGTTCGTCCGATCCAACCATCGCGAGGCGGTCCCGATCGAACAGCAAAGTACCGCGCGTACCCATGATTTCAAGGCGATCGACCGGCAGTGGACCGTACCCCGGAGCCGAGATATTGCCGTCCAGAACTGCAGTGACTCCCCCGTTGCCTTTCAGCAGCACGACTGCCGCATCTTCTCCCGCGAGTTCAGGGTTCACTTTCGCCGTCTGCGCGGCGACTACTTCGAGCGGCCCCAGCAGTACGCGCATTACATCGAGATTGTGTATCAGTACTTCAAAAATCAGCAGACGCGCGAAATCCTTGAGGTATGGCTGGCGATTCAGCAGGAACGGCTGCACATCACCCACTGGCAGCATGCCCTGACAGCGCACGGTCATGCGCGCCTGCTTGATTTCGCCGATGCGGCCCTGCTGCAGCCATTCGCGAATCATCAGGTAATGCGGTCGAAAGCGGTAATTCTCGTGCACCATGAAACGCACGCGCTCACCTACGTAGCTGATGAGCGCCTCTGCTTCGCGTACCGTCGGCGTCAGTGGTTTCTGGCAGCACACATGCAATCCGGCATCGGCCGCGAGCCGGGTCAGCGGCGCATGAGTTCCGACTGGCGTGACGATATCGACGGCGTCTAGGTTCTCGCTCGCGATCATTTTTCCGAAGTCGGTGTAGACCTTCGGAATTCCAAACGCCTGGGCTTTGGACCGTGCCTTGCTTTCATCGATGTCGCAAATGGCAACGACGGACGCATCAGCCATCGTCGACCATCCGACCAAATGATATTGGCTGATGGCGCCAGCGCCGGCAAAGCCGACACGAAGTTGTTTCGCCATTCCTTTTCTCTAATCCATTAAACGAAAACCCTGCCGCAGCAGGGTTTTTGAAAGTTTTGTTTTAGCGCACTGTGACTAACGCGAAGCCATCGCGAGGGCTGATGCTTCATGTGCCGATGGCAGCGGAGCAAGGCGCCCCTCGCTGTCGAACGCGAATGCAGCAGCTGGAGAGGCGATCTGAAACTGCTCGGGCCTGGCCCGCACTTCGGCAAGCATGGGCTCGGAGACCTGGATTTGCGCCATCTCCAGGGTATTGGCAATGCGCACGATACGGCAGTTTTCAGGTTTAACCCGCACGACGGTCTTGACCGCAAGTTGGATGGCCTCGCGCTCGGTGTTCATGACGATCGGGATGGCCCCACCATCCAGATTCATGGACGTGATGATGTTTGCGTAAGTCGATGGAATATCAATTTCCCTGAATAGCCTCATGGTGATGATATCCGCGCCGCCCATCCCGGTCGCGTTGCCATGCGTTGCGGGCGTCAGGCCAAGCACAACGATTTTCTTGACCTTCGGGCCGAAATTCCATTTCACAAAGCGGCGATTGCGGCCGGTAATATTGGGATCGAAGCCCGCGCCGCTGATGTTTTTCCCCATTTCGTCGATGACCAGAACGTCTATTTCATCGAAATACAGTTGCGGCATTTGCCGCTTGGCGAGTTCCTGCAACACCGGTTCCCGCGTGGCAATCTGCGCGGCCGGCATGATTTCTATGATTGCCGTTTGATCATGCGCATTTTCCACGATGCCGACGCCAAGCAGGACATTGCGCTGGGCTAGATTGACATCACGCACTTGCGGAAGCAGTACCGGGAACGTATCCATGCCATGCTGATGATAGGTGGCAGCGCCGTTAATCTTGCCGATACCAATCGACAGCATCTTGGTTACGCCGCTCTCAGTTGCTCCGCGAAACGCCGTGTGCGGTTTGATGCGGTTGATCACCACAATGCCTTCCGCTTCGGCCGCAAACCGATCCATATGCACGGGCGTCCCGTCGTCGAGATTGCCCACAACGACGGTATCCATGGTGGCTTTTACTGGCACGCCCATGGTCGCTTCGGAAATTCCGTAGCCTTCCAGGACTTTCTTCTGGCCTTCCGCAGTCGCGGCGCCATGGCTGCCCATGGCAGGAAAGATAAACGGTTTGGCGCCAAGGCTCTGCAGCTCGCGAATGACGCACTTCGTAATCATGGCGATGTTGGCAATGCCGCGGCTTCCGCAACCCACGGCGACGATCTGGCCAGACTTGATTTGCGCACGCACTTCCGGACGCCGGAATTCCCTGGTTACCGTTGCCGGAATATCGCCGAGGTGTGCAGAGTCGAATTTTTGCCGGACATTCACCATGCGCGGCAGGGCAACATCGAGTCCACCCGCAATGTTTACTTGTACTCGGTCTTCGATCATGTTGAGCTCCTCAGGCGGGCTGGTAATAGGGCACGACATACGGCCCTTCGGGAATGATGGCAAGCGCGTGTTCGCCGTTGCGTTGCATGCACTGCTGCAACGTTGCTTCCACTGAATCGATCAGGCTTACCCCGGTGAGTGCCCGGTGGGCTTGCGGCAAGCCGCCGCTATACAGGTGAACCGCCCCGGCTTTCATGGGCTTCAATTGCATCTGCGTCTGCCACTCGTCAATGTCGGCAAACTGCTTGCGACTGATGTCGGCGAAAAACCCTTCAGCGCCTAGCCCGATCAAGCGCCTTTGCGCATCCGCATATTCTTCCGAGCCGAGCCCCTCCGAACATTCGGATACGACCACAAGATTGCCGCCAGGCTCCAGGATATCTACCGGACCGACCATTCCTTTGACGGTCTGGTAATACGTCTTGTCCAGAGGATAGCCGGCGGCGCTGGTGACCACAGTTTTGAAGCGGCGGTCAACCGGAACGCGCGCATAGCGCTGCGTGAAGCTAACTGCCTGCAGGTGGCTGGCAAGAATCTCCCCGTAGTTCACGAACGACAACCGGCGATGCTCATCGATCACCGTGTTGACTGCAAGCACATGGCCCAGCATGCGTACGATCTCAAGCTGTTCCTCGTGCAGCGGGTTGCCTTCCAGAATGCAGTTGTCAGCCTTCGGATGAGCCATGAAGCGAGCGCTGTGGAACGTCGTTATGGTGTCCCGATGTGCCACACCCGGGGCGATGACCTTGCGTCCGCCGGAATAACCGGCCATAAAATGCGGCTCAACGAGGCCGGTTGCTATCTTGAGGTCGGCTTCGACAAAGCGGCGATCAAGCTTGACCGGCGTACCCTTGGGCGTTCTGCCTAGATCGACGTGAGCCGCGTCGTCTCGCGCAAAATGATTGACGACGCGCACGGTTTTCAGCACCCAGGCATCGCCGACGAGTTCCTCGAGTTCGGCACCTTCGTTTGGCCGGTGCAGGCCGGTCGCGACCAGCACTGTGATTTGATCGGCCTGCATGCCGGCATCCAGCAGCTCGCGGATGATTGCGGGCAGAAGCAGCCCGTTCGGTACCGGGCGGGTAATGTCGCAAATCAGGATGCAGGCGGATTTCAACCCGCGTGCCTCCTGCGCCAACGCACTCGCTGCCACCGGCTGCATCAGCGCGCTGCGCACTGCCGACGCCGGATCCTTTTCCAGCGGCATCGCGGGTTTGCGGATTACGGTGACGTCCCAGTGGTCGGGCAACTCAAGGGGATAGCGGCCGCGACCGTAATTTAGATCAACTTGCATTGGGCAATCGTGGGAAAAAAGCAAGCAAACTATAGCACTGCCAAGCCCGCCGCGCGCGCACTCGGGCTTCCGAACTATCGTTCCAGAAGGTAGCATCTCATAACAATGAATTTATCCGACCCGGTAATGGCAGCATTGATCGGCGCGAGCGCAACGTTCGCGACCGCGCTGTTCCAGTTGCTGGCCAATGCCCGGCGCCAGGCCGCCGAAAGAGCGGCCGGCAAGCCGGCTTCACGGAAGTCCGGCACGTGGCTCTCCATATTCGGCCTCATGCTGGCTGCGGCGGTAGGCGGCTATGCTTTTTCGGAATATCAGAGCTTCCGCGACCGCGATGACGAAAAGCGTCTGCGCCAGGAAATGCAGACGAGCTTGCGCGACATAGGCAACGCCGCGGTCCGGCTTGAACGGGCAGGTCTGCAGAGAAGCGATCAGAGCGACATGGATGCAATGCTGGGCGCGGAGCGCCGCAGAGGCATGGAAGGCGTAGCAGCCGTTGTCGATCTACCGGCCTGCGCGAGCTCGCCATCCGGCGCCGAAGCTTCAGCGACGTGCACCGAGGCGCGCGCGGTTCAGGTTGCTGTTTGCGCCATTATTCCGCTGACCGCGATCGTAACCGATGTTCAGGTGTTCACACGCGCGGCGGATGCTGCACAGACCTGGGCTGATTCGAAAGTGCAGCCAGGGCAGGACGCCGGCTCCGCAAAATTCGTTGATACGTTCTACGAACGCACACAGGGTGACGCAAAGGAGGTTTGCCAACGCTTCATGCATTGGAATAGTCAGAAGCCGCGGCTCGCGCGCATACTGGTCAAATACACCATCTGATTCACATCGATGCTTGTTGTTGGGCAAAACGGGAGCTGCAATGAGCCGCATTGATCGCGTGGAAATCCACGAATTCGCTTTCGAATTGCCTGATCTCGGATTCGACAGCGGCGGCTTCAATATCGTCTACCACCCCGGCACTCGGCTGAGCCTGTCGAAATATGCGGTAAAGATTGAAGCCGACGACGGCGCGAGCGGTGAATATGTGACCTTGTGGGGCGGCACAAAAATGGCGCTGGGGCAGACGCTCGCGCTAGCACCCCAGTTGCTCGGCCGCGATCCGCATCAGCGCGAATGCATTTATGACGATTTCAAGCGAGCACTGCGCCAATACGATCACATGGGCGTTGGCTGCCTGGACATCGCGCTCTGGGATCTCGCCGGAAAACAGTTTGGCGTGCCGATCTGGAAAATGCTGGGCGGATGGAGGCAGCGTCTGCCCACGTATGCCAGCTCCTATCACGGCGACCGCAACGGCGGATTGTCGAGCGCTCAGGCCTACGTTGACTTTGCCGAGCAGTGCTTCGAACTGGGCTATCGCGCGTTCAAGATGCACGGCTGGTGTGACGGGAACCCCAAGGAGGAAAGCGAAGCCGTGCTTGCTCTGGGGCGCAAATTCCGCGGCCGCATGGATCTGATGCTCGATCCGGCGTGCGAATTGCGCACTTTCGCCGATGCACTGGCGGTCGGGCGCGCCTGCGATGAAGCTGGATTCTTCTGGTACGAAGATCCAATGCGCGACGGCGGTTGGTCGCAGCATCTGCATCGCAAACTGCGCCACTTCATCAAAACCCCGCTGTTGCAGACCGAACACGTACGCGGGCTGGAGCCTAAGGCGGACTTCATCGTCAATGACGCGACCGATTTCGTGCGCGCGGATCCTGAATACGACCTCGGCATTACCGGGACCATGAAAATAGCGCATCTCGCCGAAGCGTTTGGTCTGGATGTGGAGATCCATGCGCCCGGTCCGGCTCACCGGCATTGCATGGCGGCTATTCGCAACACCAATTATTACGAGCTGGCTCTGGTCGGTCCGAAATGCGCCAATGCGATGCCTCCGGTTTATGCGGATGGGTACAGCGATCAGCTTGATGCAGTCGGCAAAGATGGCTGTTTTCCGGTTCCCAATGGGCCGGGCTTGGGTGTCGAGTACGACTGGGATTTCATCAGGCATCGCCGCGTAGCGCTGCATGAGTTCAAGTAAATAGATCCACGCTGTCCGCACTGCCTGCGCACGTTGCTGTCCCTGCATCTTGAGCTTCCAGACGCGTGCGTAGCGCTTTCACTGGCACCCACGATCCCGCCTGGTCTTTCTGTCTTCCTGCGGCGCAGCATCTATCCGTCAGCGCTTTCGCATGCGGGACAGCGAGTAAGCCTGACAATTCGACTATACTTTCCCCGCGATTGGGAAGACGTGGCTGCCTCGCCGCGTTGCCTGATCAACAAAAAAAATTATTACGGGAGCCATCATGATCTGGTCTCAGGTTTACGACCCCCTCGGCAATACCATCCTCTCCACGCTCGTCTGTGCAATCCCGGTATTGGTGTTACTCGGCGGATTAGGAATTTTTCGCATCCGCGCCCACTACGCGGCGCTCGCAGGGCTGCTTGCCGCCGTCATCATCGCGATGTTCGTCATTGGCATGCCGGGAGAGATGACGCTGCGCGCCGGTTTTTATGGCACGCTGTTCGCTGCCACGACGGTCTGCTGGATCATCTTCAACCTGATTTTTCTGTACCGCATGACCCTGCAAGTAGGTTTGTTCAAGGTCTTGCAGGACAGCATCGGCGGCATTACCAACGACCGCAGACTGCAGCTGATTCTGATCGCATTCTGCTTCGGGGCGTTTTTCGAAGGCGCTGCCGGCGGCGGAACGCCGGTGGCAGTGACCGGAGCGATCCTGATCGGGCTCGGATTCAATCCGCTGGCGGCATCGGGTCTGTCGCTGATCGCTAATACTGCGCCGGTCGCGTATGGCGGCCTCGGAACGCCCATCATCGTTTTGCATTCGGTTACTCAGCCGGAAAATCCGGACTATCTCTTCGCACTTTCCTCGATGGTGGGAAGGCAACTGCCGTTCTTTTCGGTGATCGTTCCGATTTGGCTGGTATTGACATTTTGCGGATGGCGCCGGACGGTAGAAGTCTGGCCAGCCGTTCTCGTAGCCGGACTGTCATTCGCGATTCCACAATTCTTGATCTCGAATTATCACGGTCCGTGGCTGGTGGACATGCTCGGCGCGATGATCTCGATGATCACGCTTGCCGTATTCCTGAAAATCTGGAAACCGCAATCCGTCATGCTTGACGCTTCTGGTGCGGGTGTCACGGTTCCTAGAGCGCAAGCCGCCCAAACGCACCACGGGCACAGCCGCGATCTCGTGATCAAAGCCTGGACCCCGTGGGTCATTTTGACCGTTGTGTTATTCCTGTGGGGCCTGCCCGTGATCAAGGCATTGCTGAACCTGAAAGGGATCACATACTGGGAATGGCAAATCCCGGGACTGCACAACCTTGTACAGCGCGTCGAGCCGGCGGTGGCCGCGCCGAGAGTCGAACCCGCCGTCTGGAAGTGGGGCGTCATTTCCGCTACGGGGACCGGCATTCTGATCGCTGCGATCATCGCGGGCTTCGTGATGGGACTCAAGGTCAAGGATATGTTCAAGACCTGGATCGAGACGTTCGGCATCATGAAGTACTCATTGCTGACCATCCTGGCCATGCTTGCACTTGGGTATATCACGCGGTACGGCGGCATGGACGGCACCCTGGGCTTGGCGTTCGCCAACACCGGTTGGCTGTATCCATTCTTCGGCACGATGATCGGCTGGATCGGAGTCGCGCTGACCGGAACGGACGCAGGCTCGAACGCGTTGTTCGGCAGCCAGCAGGTCATTACCGCGAATAAATTGGGCCTCAGCCCGACCCTGATGGCATCAGCAAACAGTTCCGGTGGCGTGATGGGCAAAATGATTGATGCCCAGAGCATCGTTGTCGCATCTGTTGCTACCAACCAGCAGGGCAGGGAGGGCGTAATCCTGCGCTTCGTGTTCTGGCACAGCATCTCGCTGGCAGCGCTGGTTGGCGTGCTCATTATGTTGCAGGCCTACGTGCCGTTCTTTCAGGCCATGGTCCCGAAATAGAAGCACTGCTTTCTCGCGGCACGGCGGCTTACGTCGTGCCGTTTTCATTTTGACAGACATGCAAAATCTGCAAGTAGTACTCGCCAGCCGGCCGCGAGGCCCGGTCACCGAACAAAATTTCCGCTTTGTCGAAGCGGCGATTCCATCGCCAAAGGAAGGCGAAGTATTGGTGCGCAATCTCTACCTTTCGCTGGATCCTTACATGCGCATGCGCATGGACGAGGGCAAGTCCTACGCGCCGCCGGTGCAACTGGGCGAAGTCATGGTGGGCGGTACGGTCGGTGAAGTGCTGGAATCGAATAGTCCCCTTTTGAGAAAAGGCGAGATCGTTAGCGCGCGCGGGGGTTGGCAGCTGTTCGCTACAGCGAAGGCGGAAACGCTGCGCAGAGTCGAGACCGGTACAGCGCCGTTGTCGGCCGCGCTGAGTGTACTGGGCATGCCCGGCGTCACGGCCTGGTACGGTTTACTGAAGATTGCAGAGCCGCAGCCGGGCGAAACGGTGGTGGTGTCTGCTGCATCTGGTGCGGTGGGAAGCGTGGTTGGGCAGATTGCGAAGCTCAAGGGTTGCCATGCAGTCGGCATCGCGGGCGGGACAGCAAAGTGCAATTACGTCGTGAAAGAATTAGGGTTCGACGCGTGCGTCGACTACAAATCAGAAAATTTCCAAGAGGCATTGCAAAACGCTACACCCGACGGAATCGATATCTACTTCGAGAATGTCGGTGGGCGAATTCTCGATGCGGTACTCCCGCTGCTGAACGCGTTCGCCCGCATACCGTTCTGCGGATACATTTCGGAATATGACCATGCGGCTGCACACGGTGTTAAGCAATTGCGCTGCCTGCTGGTGAACCGGGTCAAATTGCAAGCCTTCATCATTTCCGAGCATTTGGATATTTGGGACTCGGCGCTCGCCGATTTGTCGGCCTGGTTGCTTGCTGGCAAGCTGAAACACCACGCGACCGTTGCCCATGGGCTGGAGCAGGCGCCAGAGGCCTTCATTGGGATGCTGCATGGACGCAATCTTGGCAAGCAATTGGTCAAGCTTGCCTGAAGCGAAACGGGCTAACGTCAGTGCGCCACTATCGGCAAGGTCATCAAGGAATCAAATTCACCCAGGTATTCGTCCACGTTATCCGCCGAAGGATCTTCCGCGAGCACTTTTGAGAAATCATCGCGAAAGGCAGCTGCGGCCGGACCCTGGAAATAGGCGCAAACGCGAGCCGTTTTGTTCGTCACTTCGTACCCGTCGATATCGGAGTATTCGATTACATGATAATGCGGGCTTTCGTAGACGAGTTGCATATAGATTTCCAAATCGTTGGCGCTTGGACGCATAGTCAGTACATTAGGCGGAAGTGCCCTCCTTTCAAGACCCTGGTTTAGGATTGGAGTTGCTTACGGTGAAAAAAAATGATCCTCGATAAGCTGGCCGAACTAGGCATTGTTATGCCCGCCGCAGTACCCCCTGCCTTTCAGTATGTACCCGTGACCGTGCACGAGCGGTTGGCGTTTGTGAGCGGCCAGTTACCGCGCAAGGGCGAATCCCTCATCATCGGCAAACTGGGCGCTGAGGTGACCCTGGAACAGGGCAAGGAAGCGGCGCGTCTATGCATTTTGCAGGCGCTTGCCTGTTTGAATGGGACGTTGGGAACACTGGAGCGAATCGAAAGGATCCTCAAGCTCACTGGTTTTGTTGCATCAGCAGCCGGCTTCAACGAGCAACCGAAGGTCATCGATGCGGCGTCCGAGCTGGTGGTTAATCTGTTCGGAGATGCCGGCCGACATGCGCGCAGTGCAGTCGGTGTTTCTGAATTGCCCAGGAATGTAGCGGTTGAGATCGAGTTGATTGTGGCATTGCATAAGTGAAGGCCTTCGCCTTCGCGGCTCAGAGGAATTGAAACGCAAGAACTGGTTGAGAGCAACGCCGCCTGGCTTCGCTATTCCAGATTCTGGTTCGATCGGCCCGGCAGGCCTATTCACCCTATAAGCGCCAATGCCAGTGATCTTTCAAATAGCCGCAATGGTTTGACAGGCCATCGATATCTACCGATAATCCGCGGTTTCGTTCGGAGGGGTTCCCGAGCGGTCAAAGGGATCAGACTGTAAATCTGACGGCTCTGCCTTCGAAGGTTCGAATCCTTCCCCCTCCACCAGTACAAAAACGGGGCACCGGAAGCGTTGAGTTCCATCAGAGTTTGCGGGTGTAGCTCAATGGTAGAGCAGAAGCCTTCCAAGCTTACGACGAGGGTTCGATTCCCTTCACCCGCTCCAGCCGAAAATGACGACCGCTCATTTTCGACCGGGTAATTCAGGGTAGAACGGCGCAGTTAAATGTTTAGGGCAGGCAGTAGCGAGGAGCAAGGGCAGTAGCGAAGTCA
>JBJMWI010000011.1:0-4007 GCA_045810225.1 Burkholderiales bacterium | reverse complement strand
GACGCTCATGATTAAGAACTTCTAACGAACCTCTGCCGGCCGATAAGGCCGTAACGACTCTAAACTCCCGGCGGTTAACGTGTGGCTCTCAAGGCGAGGTGACCGGAAGGGGGCTTTGAGCGTGTGTTCAAAACTGAATTCCGGTACGGAACCGCGCGACCATCACCGGGAAGCTTGTTTGGACCAGGAACTCGCGTCGTCAGCTGGCTATTCGTCATCGATCACTTCTGGAAACAGCACCATCTGGTTTCTCGCTGGGCCATTGATGTAACGCATCCAGCACTCCTCCATCCCGATTCTCAAACCAGAACAGCCGCATTCTACTGCCAGTTTTCCCGCTCGTTTACTACTTTGTCTTTCCTCTCACGCTCTCCACTCCGTTATAGTTTGCCTTTGAGTTTTGACACACGCTCTTTGGGCCATCCGTCGAAGCCACCGTAGAGAGAGCCGAGCGGCAGGGGCTCGAGCGTGTAGACGTGCTGACGGACGGCGCTATACCGCTGGCTGCCACGCGCGGCGCGGCCGTAGGTGGTCTGGTCTTCTGTGGCTTCGCAATGAGGGCGTCGGCACATGCAGACAGCTTACAGCAGGATTACGATTTAGACACTCCCGTAAGAGGACAGTCATCTTGCTTACCCCCGGCCTATGCTATACTCCCGGCGCTGCTAATTTTCCGGTAACGGCCCGTTTTGCTTCAATTTCAACCCAGATATTGCCCGCGCG
This sequence comes from Burkholderiales bacterium, assembly GCA_045810225.1. GTDB lineage: Bacteria > Pseudomonadota > Gammaproteobacteria > Burkholderiales > JACQAP01 > JACQAP01. Next base: position 3,284 of record JBJMWI010000011.1, on the reverse strand, counting down.
GACGACGACATTGCCATTGTCGGCAATCATCGGCTGTACGGGTTGCGCCAGGGCCGCTTTGCTGAACGTGGGTCTTATCCCCGTGATGAGGATGTTGCTGAAGGTTATTTTCTCCTGTCCGGAAAAAGTAACCTGACCGTTATTATTCAGGCTCGGGTGAGGTCGGATGGCAGCGAAATCGTTGAAGGGCCCTGCCCCGTTAGCGGCGGCAGCCACGATGGCGGGTTGGACGCCGTTGCCATCGCGTATGTGCAGATAGGTCTGCGACGGCGACGTGCCGGAACAAAGTGCTGGGTCACGATCTGGCTCGAATGGTTGATCAGAACTGTCCCTCCATAAAAGTATTCGGTGACACGGGCGCGATGCTTCTCAGAGCAACGCCAGGACGGTCACTCACAAAGACGGCGCCGGCCGTAGTTCTGCCGACGAAGGCGACTGCACCTTGATCATTGATGGAGGGGCCGATATAGATATCCGTGATACTGCTCTGGCCGATCGTCGCGACTCCATCCAACTGATAGAACTTATCCGAGCCACCTGCCTGAGCTTGGCTCTTGTCCAGGTTTAATTGCGATAAAACGATGACGAGGGTGAGGGCGAGTATCAGCACGGGAATGATTCTCTTGATGCTCATGAAGAACTCTTATACGAGTAAGCGTAGAAGGTAAGAGAGCGGGCGCAACCGGACTATACCCACTTCGCCGCTAGGGATTACAACTCTTATGAGCTGTCGATTCCGCGCTGGATGCAAACTTTTAGTGGTTCATGAGAGGCGGTCTTCAGAACTACAGAACCAGAAAACCTCCTTGGGCACTGTTAGGTGTCGGCACTCTATGCGAGGTTCAAATTGTGAACATATTTGTATCCGCGCGATCCACCGCGATGTGGCTCAATCGCTACCGACTGAAAGTCGGGTCGTCAGGCGCGAGGTCGAGGTGACGGCTCGGATCTTTTTATCACATCGTCGCGACTCTATATGCACGTCTTCACCTTCTCAATCACCTCATCCGTCAAGCTCGAGATCAAGCTTCCTTCTCGTTGATTCATGCACATCGTCGTGCGCTAACCGGCGCGTGATGAGGGAAAGATGAGGGACGAAATTTATCCGCTCTTCTTCCAATCCACATGCTTTGTAGGAGCACCGTTCGAAGCGCTGCTTTCATTGGGCCACACACTGGACCAATGTTCAGATGGAGTAACCAAGTAACTCACTGCATCAAAAATACTCCACCAGGAATAAAGCTTTCGTTCTTTATTACTCACACGCGACGAACCGATTACTGTGACGAGGCTGCTCATTAGAGAAACGGACTCCTTGACGGGACGCATGAGGGACTCTAGAATATGCAAGAATGTGCAGATGCGCATGTCTGCGTGTCCGAGCAACTGAAGAATGCGGAGCTTCTTAATGAGACAGCAACTGAGCGACTTCAAAGCGGAGTTTTTCAAAGCCCTGGCGCACCCATTGAGAATATCTATTCTTGATGCTTTGCGGGAGGGCGAACTGACTGTCAACGAGATCAGCCAACGTTTTGATGTTGAGCAGGCAAACGCCTCGCAACAACTTGCCGTGTTACGCAACAGGAATATCGTCGTCACGCGCAAAGAGGGTGCGAACGTATATTACTCCGTAAGGGACAAAAGCATATTCAAGGTGCTTGATGCGGCAAAGGAGTTTTTCAACCACCAGTTGATCGGCGTGCGCAGCATGCTTGAAGAGATGGACGGGGGCCTGCCAGGTAAGGCCGCGCGTCGATGACTTGTCCCAATGGGTACCTTAACAAAGATCATGATGAACTTAGACGAGCACGCCGACACGCAAGATGTAGCGACCCTTATTGAGCAATTGCTTCGCCAGCAGCCTCAATCTGAGCCATTGCTAAAAGCGGTTACTCGCCCGATCTGGCCGGGCCTTTGCTCACGCTCGCGATGGACGTTGTGCAGCTTGCAACGTGACAATTGCGACCGCGCGAGAGCAGGCGGCGAAGGCAGGTGGATTCATCACCTGTGCTGACTGCTCGCGTTTCCTCTACTGCCAGTTATCCGTGTCCAGCCCCGGACGCCCGCGATCCGCGCATCCTACTCCTTTTGAGCGTCAGGATCATGCCGGGACTTTGCTCGCAACAGGAGGAGTTTGGCTAGTTTGTCGTTATCACTGACCGTTCGCCAAAGGAACCGAGGTTCCATCTCAAGGTGCAGCCGCGCGCTGTTCGTCATGAAGTCACCACTTCAGGGCTCAGGCTGTTTTGCGGCCGTTCGCTTTCTACAACATAGCTCGATAGCCGAATACTCCGGCGAAAGGATTTGTCACGCAGAAGCTGTGCAGAGGATGAGAGGAATCGACGGCAAGCGCATCAGTGAACTATGCGCGGACTGTTACATCGACGGAAGCGTCGGGGGGAACGAGACTCAATATATCAACCACTCCTGCGAACCAAACGCTGACGTGTTCATTATTGATAGACTGATGATCGTTTTCGCGCTACGGGAGATCAGCGCTGGAGAAGAGATCACAGTCGACTATTTAAACTCTTTCGCAGAGGATTCCACGGTGTGTCAGTGTCGCACTCCTTCATGTCGGCAACGAATTGATCTGGTGGCCGCGTAGCGTCTGACCTGGTGCACCGCGGGAACTCTCTTCTCCGTCTGAAAAAATGGTGACAGCGCTGATTGAAAAATGGATTCCAAAATCGCTCTTGTGTTTGCGAAAGGGCTACACCAGGCAGGTCCTCATCTCGGACCTGATCGCCGGTGTTACCGTCGGGTTAGTGGCTCTTCCGCTGGCTATGGCGTTTGGGATAGCTTCTGGTATCACCCCGCAAGCGGGGATTTACACGGCAGTCGTCGCCGGCTTTCTTATATCTGCTTTGGGCGGTTCACGTCTTCAGATCGGAGGCCCCACCGGCGCCTTCGTTGTGATCGTAGCAGGAATTGTCGCGACGCACGGCGTCTCTGGCCTGTTAATCGTCACGATCATGGCAGGCGTAATTCTCATGCTCATGGCAGTGACTGGTTTGGGTTCGGCCGTGAAGTATATTCCTCGCCCGGTCACGATTGGCTTTACGAATGGTATTGCCGTCTTGATCGCTTCGACACAGATCAAAGACTTCCTGGGTCTCGAGACCAGTGCAGTACCAAGTGAGTTTCTATTGCGCATGCGCCTTCTGGTAGACAACCTTGGCGGCGTACGCTGGCCGGCAGTTCTGCTTGCCATTGGTTCACTTCTCATCATTCTGCTGTTACCAAAACTGACGAAGCGTGTTCCTGGCTCAATCGTCGCCCTG
>JBJMWI010000010.1:0-27621 GCA_045810225.1 Burkholderiales bacterium | reverse complement strand
GCTTGTCAGCCGAGGACCTTCATGCCTTTTTGCGTCCCTGCCCGGGCGCCCACCGCTGCGCCCCATCGTTGCAGATTCGCAAATCCGCCGGCTTGATCGATCAGCACTTTGCGCGCTGCGAAATTCGGGTAAAGCATGAGTTCGGCGACGGAAAACTCATCGGCGAGGAATTCATGTTTGGCAAGATGTGCATCGCACACGGAGAAAAAACCAAGTAGCCGCTTTCGGAAGTATTCCGTGTTGGCCGCATTTTTTTCCGGAACGCTGTTTTCCACGCGAAACAGCGCACCACTGGTCCCTGCGACGTCGCTCAAGCCCTGAGTAAACCATTGCCATGCCATCGTCCTGCGCACCGGATCTTGCGGCAAAAAGCGGCCGGTTTTTTCAGCCACGTACAGAATGATTGCGCCGGATTGCGGCACTATGAGCTTATTCCCGGCCGGGCCCGCATCGTCGACGAGGACCGGAATTAGTCCAGCGGGATTTAGTTTCAGGAATTCGGGCGTGTGGCTTTCACCTTTTGCCAGATCGATCTTGTGCACCCGGTAAGTCAAGCCAGCCTCCTCCAGCGCAACAGATGCGCGATACCCGTTGGCGGTCGGCGCCATATAAAGCTCAATCATGATGGTGTTCCTTTTTGTTGGTCGCTGAAGCGCGCGCAAGTTTAGCTTGAGCAGGCCGCAAAGGCGAAATCGCCGGCCGCGGATGACCCGCGCTACAATCGCGTGCCTCGTTTGCCGTGCACAAAATAATGAAACCAGCACTGTTTGGCGTGTTTACGATGATTTTTACCTTGCTTGGCTGGGCACCTGGTTATGGCGCGCCACCAGAAAAGGCAAAAGTCGTCATCGCTGTGGGCGGCAAGGCAGCGCTTTATTATTTGCCGCTTACCCTGGCAGACCGCCTCGGCTATTTCCATGATGAGGGACTGCAGGTCGACATGGTGGATTTCGCCGGCGGTGCGAAGGCATTGCAGGCAATGATGGGCGGCAGTGCCGACGTGGTATCGGGCGGATTCGATCACGTCATGGTCATGCGCGCGCGTGGTCAGAAATTGCGCGGGTTCGTTCTGCAAGGCGCTACCCCCGCCATCGTGCTCGGCGTGGCGAAACGACGCGCGGCCGAGTACAAGTCGGCGAAGGACCTGAAAGGCATGAAAATCGGAGTCTCGGCGCCCGGATCAAGCACGCACGCATTCGTGAACCATCTTTTGGCTTCGGTTGCGCTTGCGCCCGACGACGTGTCGATCGTTGGCGTCGGAACTGGACCGGCAGCCGTCGCGGCCATGCAGGCGGGACATCTTGACGCTATCGCGAACATCGAGCCCGCCATCACGATGATGGAGCGCAACGGCAGCATCAAGGTGGTAGTTGAGACCGTCAGCGTGCGCGGTGCGACCGCGGTATTTGGCAGTCCGCTGCCATCCGGGTCGCTTTACACCAGCGAAGCTTTCATCAAGGCCAATCCTAATACGGTGCAGTCATTGACCACGGCGATGGTGCGTGCGCTCAAATGGCTGAGGGCCGCGACGCCGGACGAAGTCGCCATGCAGGTGCCGCCGGAATATTTGCTGGGCGATCGCGCGCTTTACCTGGAAGCCTACCGCAAGAACAGCGAAAGTTACTCCAAGGACGGGCTGTTTCCACCAACAGGCGCGGAAGCACTGTTGAAGGTGCTGTCCGGTTTCGAGCAGGCGGTGAGGGATGCACCGGGAATCAATTCGGCAGACGCTTACACCAACGAATTCGTGAACGCTGCGCTGGCAAAATTCAAAAACTGAGGACCGTGCCAAGCCTGCCTGGACATGTTGCACAGCAACCAGCGTTCGAGTCAGGTGAGAATCACGGCGCGCCCTTGGGGAAACGCTCTCTTGAGCATCGCCCAGACACGTGATACGGTGCCATTCCTATCCGCCAACCCGATTTACCTCGCGACGCCGAGGACGCGCATGAGCTTTCCAGTTGCAATGACGTTTCTGTTTTTGACTGTCGTCCCGATGATAGCCGAGGCACAGACCGACCCTGTCACGGGCAAGGAAATCTTCGAGCAGATGTGCGCCGGATGCCATGGCACCTACGGTAACGGCCAGGAAGGGACCAAGGCCGGGTTCGTGCCTCGCATCGGCACGCTCGCTAACAAGGAATACATGGCTTCAGTGCCGGACGACTATCTGAAGATGATCATCAAGAAGGGCGGGGCATACATGGGCAAGATCGCGGCCATGCCCGCCTGGGAGCACAAATTCAATGACGAGCAGATCGACAGCCTCGTCGCCCATATCCGCACATTCACCGGAACCGCGGACCAGAAGGCGGACAAGAAATAGGGCCAAAAAAGATCCGGCCGATCGAACGGCCAGGGTATGCAGGTACGTCGTAACGCAGTTGAAGTGGAATCTGAACAAGCAAGTGCAGTGGAATTCTAACCAGGAGGAGAAGAAATGAAAATTCTAAAGTATGCGGCAATACTCGCATTGGCCGCGGGGGGCTTGTCCGGATCCGCTTTTGCGCAAGACCGCGCAAAGGCTGAGCCAGGTGGCCCTGCGGGAAAATGGTCCACGCGCACGCCCGTTACCCCGGATCCGAGCAAGATTAAGGTTCCGGCGGGCTACAAGGTCAGCGTGTTTGCTGCCGGTCTGGATACCATCACATCCATCACGGTCGACAAGCAAGACAATGTCTGGGTTGCCATTTCGGGCAACACTTTCGGCTTTCCGCCGGAAGGTATCGACAAGCCGCATGTAAAGATCTACGACAAGTCTGGCAAGCTGATCAAAGACCGCGTCGGTCTGGGCATGTTCAAGTCGTTTGCTTTGAACGAAATTGGCTATTGCCCGGAAAACGGCCGTACTTACGTGGGTGACTACAGCTACGGGATCTGGGAAATCGATGGAGTCAACGGCACCCCCAAGCTGATCATGAACGAAGTGCCAATTGGTGACCACGCGCTGGGCGGCATCACGTGCCGCGACGGCTGGCTGTATTACGCCGTGGGCGCCCCCACGAACTCCGGCTTTTCCGATCCGGACATCCATGGCTGGACCGACGCTGTCGACCCGTACTGGGAAAAGCGCACGACCGACGGCATGCCCGCATTGCCGCGCGATCCACCCTGCCGTGACATCACGCTGACGGGACTAAACATCCGCGATAGCCAGGGCAATCTGACCGGGGCCTACCTGCCGAAGGGAACTCCGTCCAAGCCGGGCCAGGTAATCAAGGCACAAAAACCGTGCGGTGGCGCCATTCACCGGGCGAAACTGAAGGCAGACAGCAGCTATACCCACGACGACTGGGAACTCTATGCAATGGGGCTGCGCAATTCTTCGGGGGTAGCATTCGGTCCGAAGGGCTCGCGGTTCGAGAAGGCCCTGGCCGTCAGTGACAATGGGCATAACGACAAGGGTAATCGCCGGGTTGCTAATGCGGCGGAAAGACTCTTCATCCTTACCGAAAAGGGGCAGGATGCGGGATTCCCGGACAAGGATGGCATTAATTTCGTCAACATCAAGCGGTCCGGCCCCGACGTTTATCGTGGCAACAAGTTCGACCCGACGCGGCCGAACCCCCAGTTGTACATCGGCAACAAGCCGTTCATTCCGACCTTGCCGCCGTATCGCTTCATCGACCATTCGATCGGTGTTCGCGGCACGCCACTGATCATTGCCAATCCAAACCCCAATGGCTACGTCAACCCGATCATGGAGTGGGACACCAACAACCCCATGGACGGCTTGGCCTGGGCGCCTAAGGCGTTCGATTCAGGCGGCGACGTAATCTACACCGCGGTGTTCGGCATCATCGACAACGGGCCGGAAAGCCTGCGTCCGATGTGGCCGGCCATTGTCCGCATCGAGCTGCTGAATCCAACGGGCGTGAAGTGGTCGATTTTCGCGGAAAACATGGACCCGGGCCCCAACGCCTACCAGAAGAAAGAAAACCGGGGCGGCTTCGAGCGCACCAACGATGTCGAGTTCAGCATGGACGGCAAGACGATGTACGTTGCCGATTACGGCGAACTCTACGTGAACTACCAGATGGAATCGCCGTTCTATACGACGCCGAAATCCGCTGTTGTCTGGGCAATCACGAAGCAGTAATTTGCGGTTTAAAAAATCCCGGCGGCTTCGGCCTCCGGGATTTTTTTCGTCCGGTCGCAACTTGCATTGGCACGAAGCCGTTATGGGATTGCGGCTAACGGGCCGTAGCGTGAATCTTGCGGTTCAATTCCACCAGAATCGGGTCCGCTGCCAGGTCGATGCCGTTCACCGTCACGGTGGCGCTGTATGTGCCATCGTCCAGTTGATGCAAGTCGTGAAGAACGATGTGCTTTGCCTGATGGATCATATCCGAGAGCAGGACATTGAGCCGATCGCGTAAGGCGGTAGCAAGAGGCGCTTCAGGAGTAACGTGGGGAGCGCCGTTCGGGCGCACTCGGTACAGCGACTGCGCCAGCGGATCCATGGATTCAATCCAGAATCGGCACCAGCCAGCGGACTCACAGCCGCGAAATTGTGCCTCTACCGGCGCGGACAACTGGTCACGAGTAGAAGCCTGGTTTGCCTGTGCCCATGCCGGCATGCCTAGCAGGACCAGCGATGCGCTGCCCGCCGCAAACAAGATCCGTAGCGCGCGTGATCGATTGAACATGCCCCGTGTTATATCAGTTTTCGCTGTTGCGCCCGACACCCAAAAATGTTTCTGGCCGCTTGAACAGCGCTGCGGGCCGGGCCGGTAGAATAGCGGTTCGCCGTACGCTTCCAACAGGAAGCCTCCCTTGTTTTGTCGGCCTTTTTCCCAATTTACCATCCATGTCCGATAACCGATCAGAAGCTATTCATATTGTTGGCGCCCGCCAGAATAACCTCAAGCATATCGACGTTGATTTGCCGCTGAATGAGCTTATTGTGGTGACCGGCGTCTCGGGCTCGGGAAAGTCGTCGTTGGTATTCGATACCCTGTATGCCGAAGGCCAGCGGCGTTATGTAGAGACGTTTTCGCCGTATGCGCGCCAGTTCCTCGACCGCATGGACAAGCCTCAGGTCGATCGCATCGACGGCATTCCGCCAGCCATCGCGATTGACCAAACCAATCCGGTGCGTACTTCGCGTTCCACGGTCGGCACCATGACGGAATTGGCCGATCACCTGAAATTGCTGTTCGCGCGTGCCTCGCAGCTGTATTGCCGGTCGTGCTCGAGGCCGGTGCTTCGGGACAATCCTGATTCAATCCATGCTGACATGCAAGCGCGCGCGCAGCAGGCAGGTGATCCGCGCGTGATCATCGCATTTCCGCTGACTATTCCGGATAATTTTTCCGAAGAAGAAATCCTCTCGCTGCTGCAGAGCCAAGGCTATACCCGAATTCATTCCAGGACGAAAAGCCGGCTGGAAGTGGTGCAGGACCGGCTGCGCATGTCGTCCGCGGAACGTGCACGCGTGATCCAGGCCCTGGAAGCCGCGCTGCGCGTCGGAAACGGATGTGTAAATGTACATGCCGCAGCTGCCGAAGACAGCGCTGGCGAAACTGTGGTTGTGCCGGCGGCGCCGTGGAAATATTCCACGGCGCTGCACTGCGCGGACTGCGACCTGCATTACCGCGAGCCTAGCCAAAGCGCGTTCTCCTTCAATTCACCAGTGGGCGCGTGCGGAACTTGCCGCGGGTTTGGTCGCGTCATCGGCGTCGATTATGGTTTGGTGATTCCGGACGAATCGAAGACGCTAGGCGCCGGTGCGGTGAAACCCTGGCAGACGCAAAGCTTCAAGGAGTGCCAGGACGATCTGGTCAAGTATGCGAAGAAGCGCGGCATCCCGCTCGACCAGCCATGGCGAACTCTAAGCGCTGCGCAAAAAAAATGGGTCATAGACGGCGAGCCGGAATGGGTGAGCTGGAAGGAGTCCTGGCCCGGTGTATGGTATGGCGTCCAGCATTACTTCGACTGGCTGGAGAGCAAGGCGTACAAGATGCATATCCGCGTGCTGCTCTCGCGCTATCGTGCCTACACGCCCTGCGAGGACTGCGAGGGCAGCCGGCTGAAACCGGATGCCTTGCTATGGCGTATCGGCAACCGGGAGGATGCGGACGGCGTCATGGAACCGCGCATGCGCTATCGGCAGAAGCAACTGGCATGGACCGATGCGCAGCTGCGCGTTGTGCCGGGTCTTACGATCCATGACCTGATGCAATTGCCGGTGGATCGCTGCGCCCGGTTTTTCGCAACGCTGCATTTGCCCTCGGCGCTGCTCGATGAAGCCACGCAACTGTTGCTGGGCGAAATTCGTACGCGGCTTTCGTATCTTCAGGAAGTCGGTCTGGGTTACCTGGCGCTGGATCGCCAGTCGCGCACGCTTTCCGGGGGGGAAGTGCAGCGTATCAACCTGACCACGGCGTTGGGCACCTCGCTTACCAACACGTTGTTCGTGCTCGACGAGCCGTCCATCGGCCTGCACCCACGCGACATGGGACGCGTAATCGCGGTGATGCAAAAGCTGCGCAATGCAGGCAATTCACTGGTCGTCGTAGAGCACGATCCGCAAATCATGTTTGCCGCGGATCGCATCCTGGACATGGGCCCGGGGCCGGGCGAAAAGGGCGGCGAAATTGTGTTCTTCGACAAGCCCGCCGCCCTGGTGGCGAATCGCACATCTTTGACCGGCGAATACCTGCGCGGCAAACGCCGCGCCGACGCCGGATTGCAGCGCCTTGCTGTGAATGCGGACGATCCGCGGCTGGAAGTGCTGGGCGCGGCAGAACATAACCTGAAGCACATCGATGTCGCCATCCCGCTCAACCGCCTGGTCTGCGTGACTGGCGTATCTGGCTCGGGCAAATCCTCTTTGGTGCAGGACGTGATTTATCCTGCATTACTGAAACACAAAGGTAAGCCCACGGAAGCAGCGGGTGCGTACAAGGCGCTGGCGGGCGCTGATCTCATCGGTGAAGTCGTCATGGTCGATCAGACGCCAATTGGTCGCACTACGCGTTCGAATCCTGCCAGTTACGTCGGCGCCTTCGACGCAATTCGCGATCTGTTTGCGAAGTCGCCGATGGCCAAAGAACGCGCCTACAAGCCGGGCATGTTCAGTTTCAATTCCGGCGACGGCCGCTGCGCGACTTGTGGCGGCAACGGTTTCGAGCACGTCGAGATGCAATTCCTGTCCGATGTGTATCTGCGTTGCCCAGACTGCGACGGGCGCCGCTTCCGCGCGGAACTACTGGAAGTGACAATCTCGCCCGCGGGAAAAGCCGAAAAGAGCGTCGCCGATGTGCTGGACTTGACGGTGTCGGAAGCGCTCGACTATTTCGCCGTGTACCCGGACGTGCTGCGCGGCCTGCAGCCGCTCGCGGACGTAGGCCTGGAATACCTTCGCCTTGGCCAGCCGGTGCCCACGCTGTCGGGCGGGGAAGCGCAGCGACTGAAACTCGCCGGCCATCTTGCCGTGGCAGGCAATCGCGGATCGCGTAGCGTTTCCCGGCCGGCCGGCTCGCTGTTTCTGTTCGACGAACCCACCACCGGACTACATTTCGACGACATTGCCAAGTTGCTGCGTTCATTCCGGCGCCTGGTGGAAGCCGGGCATTCCTTGCTGGTGATCGAACACAATCTCGATGTGATCGCGGCAGCGGACTGGATCATCGATCTTGGTCCGGAAGGCGGTGAAGCCGGTGGTGACGTCGTGTTCACGGGCTCGCCGGAACAAATGCGGCGTGAATCTCGTTCCCATACCGGCGTGGCGCTGAAGGAATACGAACAGGCCGTGGAAAAAGGGCCCTTCGCTGCTGAAGCGAGCGCGGGTTATGAAGTCGCGCACGCCGAACTGCGCCGTGCGCCAAACGCCATTTCCATACACAACGCCCGCGAACACAATCTGAAGAACATCGATCTGTCACTGCCGCTCAACCGATTCACGGTGATTACCGGCGTCTCCGGCAGCGGCAAATCAACCCTGGCGTTTGACATCGTGTTCGGCGAGGGCCAGCGCCGTTACCTGGAATCGTTGAACGCCTACGCGCGCCAATTCGTGCAGGTGGCATCGCGTCCGGACGTGGATGCGATTTACGGCATTCCGCCGACCGTGGCGATCGAGCAGCGGACTAGCCGCGGCGGGCGCAAGAGCACGGTCGGCACGTTGACCGAAATCCATCATTTCCTGCGCCTGTTGTTCGTCAAGCTCGGCACGCAGCATTGTCCCGAGTGCAAGGTGCCAATCGAGCCGCAAACTGCAGACGCCATTGCGGCGCGCATCATGCGCGACTACCGCGGCCGGCACATCGGCCTGCTGGCACCGCTGGTCGTCAATCGCAAAGGCGTCTACACGGATCTCGCCAAGTGGGCCGATAACAAGGGCTTCTCTTATTTGCGCGTCGATGGCGAGTTCCTCCCCACACGCGGGTTTCCGCGCATAGATCGTTTCAAGGAGCATTCCATCGAATTACCGGTGGCTGATCTGCATGTCAGTCCCTCTGACGAAAAAGCGTTGCGCGAGGGTCTGAAACTTGCGCTCGAGCATGGCAAGGGCGTAGCGCATGTCATTGCGCCCCTCGATGGACTGATGGAGGGTAGCGGTGAAGTCAACGAAAGCGTGTTCTCCACCAAGCGCGCCTGTCCGTCATGCGGGCAGAGCTTTGCGGAGCTCGATCCGCGGCTGTTTTCCTACAATTCCAAGCATGGATGGTGCGCGAGCTGTTACGGCACCGGGTTGAAAATAGATCAAGTCGGCTGGGACGAGGAGCGTGCGCGCACCGGTACGCAAGACAATGTGCTGGATTCCTGGATCGACTGGTTGCAGGTCGACGAAGCCTGCCCGGAGTGCGACGGCAAGCGGCTTAATGCGCAAGCGCTGGCCGTATTGTGGCGCGACCGCACCATCGCCGATTACGGCATGCTGCCCATCGCGAAACTGGCTGATCTGGTCGGGGCGCTACGTCTGGAGGGCCGCGAGCTTGAAATTGCGCGCGACTTGCTGGCCGAACTCAAGAGCCGCCTTGATTTTTTGTCCGAGGTTGGCCTGAGCTATCTGACGCTGGATCGCTCCGCGCCGACATTGTCGGGTGGCGAAGCACAGCGTATCAGGCTTGCCGCGCAACTCGGTTCGAACTTGCGTGGCGTGTGCTACATCCTGGATGAGCCGACCATCGGCCTGCATCCACGCGACAACCGGATTCTGCTGAACACGTTGGAGAAGCTCGAGAAGAAAGGCAATACCTTGCTGGTGGTCGAGCACGACGAAGATACGATACGTCGCGCGCATCATGTCGTCGACCTGGGGCCAGGCGCCGGCCGCCTCGGCGGCGAGGTGATTGCGCAAGGCAACGTCGAGCAATTGATGCGCTCAACCACATCGTTGACTGGAAAATTCCTGCGCCATCCGCTGCTGCATCCTTTGCAGCCCTGGCGTCCCACGGACATGCGTACGCCGGCGATCCAGCTCAATGGTGCCGCCCTGCATAATCTCAAAGGCATAGACGTGCGTTTTCCGCTTGCGCGCATGAGCGTGGTCACTGGCGTGTCGGGTAGCGGCAAATCAACCGTGGCGCGCGATCTTTTGCACGACAACCTTGCGGCGCTCGTCGGCGAACGCTACAAGCGTAATAGAACTGCATTCGCACCCGCCGGGTGCAAATCCATCAAGGGCTGGGAACCCATCGACCGCGTGCTGGAAGTCGACCAGACGCCCATCGGCAAGACGCCACGCTCGTGTCCGGCAACGTACGTGGGTTTCTGGGACGCCATCCGCAAGCTGTTCGCGGGCACGCAGGAAGCGCGCATGCGCGGGTACGACGCGGGACGCTTTTCCTTCAATACGCCAGGCGGGCGCTGCAATGCCTGCGACGGCCAGGGACTGCAGAAAATTGAAATGAGTTTCTTGCCCGACGTGAAAGTCGCTTGCGATGTGTGCAATGGTGCGCGTTTCAATCCCGAAACCCTCGCCGTGCATTACAAAGGCAAGTCGGCGGGCGATGTGCTGCGCATGAGCGTTGATGAGGCCGTGGAATTTTTTTCCGCGCATGCGGCAATCCATCATGCACTCAGGCTGCTGCAGGATGTCGGCCTGGGTTATCTGACGCTCGGGCAGCAAAGCCCGACGTTGTCCGGCGGTGAAGCACAACGGATCAAGCTGGTCACGGAACTCGCCAAAGTCAGGACCTTGGAAGATATTCCAAAGCGCGGTGCCGCTCCGCTGTCAAAGCAGACGCTGTATGTGCTCGACGAACCAACGGTCGGACTGCATATGGCGGACGTCGAAAAGCTTATCCGCGTGCTGCACCGCCTGGTCGACGCGGGCAACACGGTAGTCATCATTGAGCATAATCTCGACGTCATGGCCGATGCGGACTGGATCCTTGATCTTGGGCCCGAGGGCGGAGACGGTGGCGGACACCTGGTTGCGCAGGGCGCGCCGCAAGAAATTGCGCAAGTGAAACACTCCCACACCGGGCGGGTTTTGGCGCATTTTCTCGACGAGCGTACTCGGCCGGAAGAGATCGACACACGGCTTGTGGCAAATGCTTCATGAGAGCAGCATAGAGCACATCACGGGGAAGCGGACATGAAAGCCAACGACACCAATCTCCAGTTAGCGCCGCAACAGGTCAGCATCGATGTGTTGCTGGAGAAATATGCCAAAAGCGACGAGCGCAGCATTGAAGACGTGCGCCGGCGTGTGGCGCGCGCGCTGGCCGCAGTGGAGAGCGATCCCGCGAAATGGGAGCCGTTGTTTTTCGAAGCGCTGGAGAACGGCTTCATCCCGGGCGGGCGCATCAATTCGGCAGCGGGAACGCAGCTCACCGCTACCCTGATCAACTGTTTTGTGCAACCGGTTGGCGATTCGGTATCCGAGGTCATCGACGGCAAGCCTGGTATCTATATGGCGCTGCTTGAGGCCGCGGAAACCATGCGTCGTGGCGGCGGTGTCGGCTACGACTTTTCCTCGATCCGCCCGCGCGGCGCGTTGGTGCGCGGCACGCAAAGCAGCGCCAGCGGGCCGGTGTCATATATGCGCGTGTTCGACCGCAGTTGCGAAACCGTGGAATCGGCCGGTTCGCGGCGCGGCGCGCAAATGGGCATCCTGCGCTGCGACCATCCCGACGTCGAACTGTTCATCCATGCGAAGGACAAGGGCGACCTGCGCAATTTCAACATCAGCGTTGCAGTTACCGACGCATTCATGCGAGCGGTGGAGGCGGACGCTGACTGGCATCTGGTGCATGCGGTGCGTCCTGGCCGGGACATCGAGGGGGCGCCGGAGCGCCAAAACGCTGAAGGCCGCTGGATCTACCGCACCATCAAGGCGCGCGATCTGTGGAAGCAGATCATGGAGTCGACTTACGACCACGCCGAGCCAGGCGTGATTTTCGTAGACCGTGTGAATTTGGACGACAACCTTTCGTATTGCGAAAACATCGAGGCCACAAATCCCTGTGGCGAACAGCCACTCCCCGCATACGGTTGCTGTTGTCTCGGTAGCGTGAACCTTACGCCGTTTGTGGCGAATGCCTTTACGCAGCAAGCCAGTTTTGATTTCGACGCCTTTGCCAAGGTCGTAAAAATCGCCGTGCGCATGTTGGATAACGTGCTCGATGTTACCGTGTGGCCGCTTCCGCAGCAGGCCGAAGAAGCGAAAAACAAGCGGCGCATCGGGCTTGGCTTTACCGGGCTGGGCGACGCGCTCATCATGCTGGGCTTGCGCTATGACACCGAGCAAGCGCGCGACGTGGGCGGGAAAATCGCGGAAGCGATGCGCGACGCCGCTTATGCAGCTTCAGCGGAATTGGCGCGCGAGAAAGGCAGCTTTCCGTTGCTGGATGCAAGGCGTTATCTCGCCACGCCGCGTTTCGCCTCCCGCTTGCCGGAAAATATCAAGCAAGACATTCGTGCGACCGGCGTACGCAACAGCCATCTGCTGTCGATTGCGCCGACCGGCACTATTTCGCTGGCGTTCGCGGACAATGCGGCCAACGGTATTGAGCCGCCGTATTCCTGGACCTACCAGCGCAAGAAGCGCGAGGCGGACGGTTCGCACAAGGTTTACGACGTGGAGGATCACGCGTGGCGCCTGTACCGTCACATGGGCGGAGACGTCGCAAAGTTGCCACCGCAATTTGTTACCGCGCTCGAAATATCGGCGCTGGACCATATGCGCATGGTGGCGGTCATTGCGCCGTTCGTGGATTCCGCCATCAGCAAGACGGTCAATGTTCCAGAGGACTACCCGTTTGAGGATTTCAAGGATCTTTATCTTGAAGCCTGGAAAGCGGGACTGAAAGGCATCACGACCTACCGCCCGAACGGCGTGCTGGGCTCGGTGCTGTCCGTTACGCCAGCGAGCGAAGCGCCGAATGATCTCGACACATCGGATGCTGATCGCCGCATCCGGCTCGATGCCGCGCCCATGCCCGCGCTGTCGAGTTTGCGCTGGCCCGGGCGGCCGCAGATGACGGCCGGAAATCCGTCCTGGACCTACATGGTTGAATCGCCATTTGGGGCGTTTGCAATTTTCGTCGGCCATGTCGATAACGGCGATCCACATGCTTTCGAAGTGTGGGTCAATGGCAACGAACAGCCGCGCGGGCTGGGCGCCGTGGCGAAGACGCTGTCGATGGACATGCGTGCGCAGGATCGCGCGTGGTTGCGCACCAAGCTGGATATCTTGTCGCGCACCGCGGGCGACGATGCGTTCGATTGTCCGATGCCGCCAGACGGCGCTCCAGTGCGCATGCCCAGTACGGTCGCTGCGTTTGCGCGCATCGTCAGTTGGCGCGTTGAGCAACTCGGTGGCCTCACGCCACGCAATGACCGCTCGCCGGTGCTCGATGCCCTGTTCGCGAAGAAGGAACCCAAGACCGGCACCGACGGCACCATGTCGTGGTCGGTGGACGTGTTGAACCGCAATTCGGGCGACGACTTCGTGCTCATTCTGAAGGAACTGGTGTTGCCATCGGGCCAGCGCCGTCCTTATTCGGTCTGGATGGCGGGCAGTTATCCGCGCTCGTTCGATGGGTTGTGCAAACTCTTGTCGCTCGACATGCGCGTCATCGATCCCGCGTGGATTGGCATGAAGCTGCGCAAGCTGCTCAGCTATGCCGAACCGCTGGGCGATTTCATGGCAAAAGTGCCGGGCGAAGACAAGCAGCGCAATTGGCCGAGCACGGTGGCTTACGTCGCGCAACTCATGATTCACCGCTTTGCGATGCTGGCTGTGCTGGACGAGCGCGGGTATCCGATCGATGAGATGGGTGTGCTCGAAATTCCGCAAGCCGCGCGCGCACGCGAGGCGCGCAGCCTGCAGATCCTACCGGGCAAGCGTTGTGTGGAATGCGGCAACAGCGCAGTGATTCGCAAGGATGGCTGCGAGTTCTGCACGGCCTGCGGCGCTGTGGGAGCTTGCGGCTAGAAAAAAACCAGGACTGAGGTAAAAAGAACAGGACTGAGGACTGAGTAAAAAAAAGCAGTCGTGAGGTTCGAGGACTGAGGACTGAGTGAAGACGAAAATAGAAAAGCATACAAAGAACAATCCTCGCCTTTACTCAGTCCTCATACCTCAGTCCTTAGTCCTCGAAACCTTACGCGAAGCTCCTCGGCTGACCGGTCGCTTCAATCACCGACATCCATAAATCACCCGTAACATCGACTTGCTTGCGGCCGCGGGTAGCTAGCGGCATGGGCACATGCACGAAGCGGCCGTGCCAGCGGCCGATCAGCATTTCACTGTTGCCGGCCATTGCTGCGTGTACTGCGTTGCGCGCCATATTCCAGCAATAGACACTGTCCGAAGGCGTCGCTGGGACGCTGCGAATGGTGTAGCTCGGATCGATATATTTGAGCGTGATTTCGCGCTTGGCCTGCCGATAATGCTCGGTGATGCGCTCGCGCAGGTATACGCCGATGTCCTTGAGCTTGGCATTGCCGCTCTTGTCCGTCGCGCCGTCAGCGCCGTCATCGCTCATTAATTCCTGGGCGGCACCTTCGGCGACGACCACGACGGCGTGCCCTTTTCGCGCGAGCACACGATCGAGGTTTGCGAACATGCCGTGTTCGCCTTCCAGCGTTGCATTGACTTCCGGGATCAGCACCAGGTCGACATCGGCGGATGCCAGCGCAGCCTGACAGGCGACAAAGCCGGAATGGCGGCCCATCAGTTTGACCAGGCCGATGCCATTGCGCGCGCCCATCGCCTCGACTCTTGCGCTGCGAATCACATCTACCGCGGCGGAATACGCACTCTCGAAGCCGAAGCTGCGATCGATGAAATGAATATCGTTGTCGATGGTCTTCGGCACGCCGACCACCGCGATTTTCAGGCCGCGCCTTTCGATCTCCGCAGTGAAATGCATGGCGCCGCGGATGGTGCCATCACCGCCAATCACGAACAAAATGTTTATGCCGTTAGCTTCGAGATTATCGATTACCTCAGCGGCGTCCTGCGAGCCGCGTGAAGAGCCGAGAATCGTGCCGCCCTGATGATGAATATGCGCCACCGATTCCGCGGTCAGCATCACCGGATCATGGCCGAACCGGGAGATCAACCCTTCGTAGCCGAAGCGAAATCCCATGATGCGCCGCACGCCATACCCGCGAGCAAGTTCGAGCACGAGTCCGCGTACGACGTTGTTGATGCCAGGGCAAAGTCCGCCGCAAGTGACGATGCCGCAGCCAACCGTGCGCGGATCGAAGAACACCTTGTTGCGCGGTCCGGCCAGTTCGAAAGCCGGCGCATCGCGGGAATGGTTGGTGTTGTCGCCGATGGCCGACATGCGATCGTCGACCAATACTTTTTCCGGAGCTCCGGCAAACATCACGGCGCTTTCTCCCAGATGCGCGACCACCGGTGAGGGCAGCAGACATTTTCCAAGATCCTTGATGCGTACATCAGCCGCGCTGATGGGCCCCGCCAGCAGCGTGGAGCCGGTAAGTATTACGGAAGGAACATCGACTGGATTATATTTGGCGAGTGCACTCATAAGATGTTGTTTGGACAGTTGGTCGAAACAGGTGCGAGACGCACCAGCGCAGTGCTCTTGAACGACGCCGACATGCGTAGACCCATTGATTCACGGGAGGTTTCAATTCATCTGTAAACGAACAAGGCCCTTGCCTGGTTTTCATTGCAAGGAACGTGCGAGGATTTGCGTCAGCTTAAAAATTCGACAGAAGCCTGAGGAAAACGGTATGATGCGCACAAGGATTTTGGTTCGCGTCAATCGGTCCGCGTTTCAGTCCTTTCGTGGTAGTTCTGCTTCCTCGATAATTTCAACTTCGTTCGATCCTGCCTGAACCGGTTCGGAATGCCCTCTGGGCCTCCGCAGGCTGTGTCAGGAGATACCCATTAGCACCACATTTGAAGCGCTTGGCCTTCGTGCCGAGCTGGTCCGAGCTGTTGCCGACGAAGGCTACACCGAGCCCACACCAGTACAACAGCAAGCCATTCCGGTCGTGCTCGCAGGCCGCGATATTCTCGCCGGCGCGCAAACCGGAACCGGCAAGACTGCCGGCTTTGCACTGCCGCTGCTGCAGCTGCTGGCCGCACGTCATGCAGGAGGCGACGCATCGCGCCGCCCGATTCGCGCGCTAATCCTCACGCCGACGCGCGAACTTGCAGCGCAGATCGAGCAGAGCGTGCGCACTTATGGCCGCCATCTGCGCCTGAAATCAACCACGGTCTTTGGCGGCGTGAGCATGAATCAACAAATCGGCGCGCTGCGCCGGGGTGTGGACATTCTGGTGGCGACGCCGGGACGTCTGCTGGACCATCTGCAGAGCCGCACGGTCGACTTGTCACGCGTGGAAATTCTCGTGCTGGACGAGGCAGATCGCATGTTGGATATGGGATTCGTGCGCGACATTCGCCGCATCCTGATGACGTTGCCCGCCAAGCGGCAGAATTTGTTTTTCTCCGCGACGTTCTCCAGCGAAATACGAGAACTGGCCGACTCTTTCCTGCAGGCTCCGGTGGAAGTGGCGGTCGCGCAAAGCACCGTCACGGCCGACCTGATATCACAGGTGGTTCATCCGGTGGACAAGGATCGCAAGCGTGCGGTGCTCGAGCATCTCGTGAATACCGGCGACTGGCGGCAGGTGCTCGTGTTCGCGCGCACCAAGCATGGCGCGAACCGACTCGCCGAACAGTTGGAGAAGAGCGGCATCAGTGCCGACGCCATCCACGGCAACAAGAGCCAGGGTCAACGCACCCGCGCGCTCGCCCAGTTCAAGCAGGGCAAAGTGCGCGTGCTGGTGGCGACGGACATCGCGGCGCGCGGGCTGGACATCGAGCAGTTGCCGCACGTGGTGAACTATGAATTGCCGAATGTGCCTGAAGATTATATTCACCGCATCGGCCGTACCGGCCGCGCCGGCAGTTCGGGCCAGGCGGTATCCCTGGTGTGCTCGGAAGAGCGCGATTTTCTGCGCGACATCGAACGCCTGCTCAAACGCAGCATCGAGCGCGTCGTTGTCGAAGGATTCCAGCCGACCGGGGCGCCGCTCAGAACAGATAGTCATTCCCCGGCATCCCGGGAACGCCGCCCGCAGCAGCAACGAAACCAATCGGGCAGGCCGCGTACGCAGGGGCGCGATGCACGCACCGGCAGTGGGGAAGCACGTCGCCAGGCAAGTGCTGGCAGGCCCGCACGCAACGGCGCCCAGGAGCGTCAGCGCAACACGGGCAACGTCCGTCGCGGCGACGCGCAGCCGCGCCACAACGCTAATCGCGCGGTGTCGTCCTTGGTTGGCGGCAACCGCTGATTTGACCTTTTTTGAAAGGAGGCTCCAATGAATATATTTGTCGGCAACTTGTCACAGGAAGTCACCGAAACGGATCTGGCGGAGTTGTTCAAACAATTTGGCCAGGTGAAATCCACCGAGGTCAAGCGCGATCTGTTCTCCGGCGTGACGAAAGGTTTCGGCTTCGTTGAAATGCCCGGTAAAAATCACTCGCTTGCTGCCATCGCCAATCTGGACGGAAAAGATTTCAAAGGCCAGCCGCTGCGCGTGAACGAAGCGCGTGAGTTTCCTTCGAGGGGACGCAGGAGATAGAAATTCCGTGACTGTCGTGTCGTTAAAAAACGAAGGGCCGCAATGCGGCCCTTTCGTTTTGTCTTTTACTCAGTCCCCAGTCCTCATCTCTCAGTCCTGCTTTTGCGGAACTTGTTTTCGAACAAGTTCCGCAAAAGCGCCCGCCGGCAGCGGCACGCTGAAATAGTAGCCCTGGTAGGCATCGCAGCCGGCAGTGCGCAGGAAATCGAGTTGCTCGCGCGTTTCGACACCCTCGCCAATGATTCGCAGCCCCAGACTCTTCGCCATTGCAATCATGGCGCTGACAATGGCTGCATCGTCACTGTTCGTGCAAATATCGCGCACGAACGTGCGGTCGATTTTCAGAACGTGTACAGGAAATTGTTTCAGGTAGGCCAGGCTCGAGTAACCCGTGCCAAAGTCATCGACGGATAACCGCACCCCAAGCTGCTCAAGGCGGGTCAGCGTGGTCCTGCTGTCCGGCGATCTTTCCATCACGGTGTTCTCGGTGATTTCAAGTTCGAGGTGCTGCGGGGCCAGGCCGCTCTCCCGCAGAATTTCGCTTATCGAGGCGAACAGGTTTTGCTGTCTGAGCTGCAGCGGTGAAAGATTCACGGCCAGCCGCAACGGCGCCAACCCTTCGCGCTGCCATTTGCGCGTTTGCGTACAGGCTTCTCGCAGTACCCAGGCGCCGATATCGATGATCAATCCGGAATGTTCCGCGGCCGCGATGAAATTTGCCGGAGCAATCAATCCCTGCTCGCTTTGCCAGCGTACCAGGGCTTCCATGCCGCAGATCCGTCCGCTCGCCATGTCGACTACCGGCTGATAGTGCAACACCAGTTCATGCTGCTCGATGGCGCGGCGCAGCTTTGCCTCGAGTTCCAGATATTCAGCAGCTGGTGCGGCCATTCCGGGCTCGTAGAACTGGGACTGCTGGCGGCCGCCGCGGCGCTTGGCGTGGTACATCGCGATGTCCGCGCTCTTGACCAGTTGATCGATGTCCTGCGCATCGCGCGGATAGAGCGCAATGCCGATGCTCGATGAGATCGACATTTCGCGTCCGTCCAGATCCACGGGCTCGGCCATCGCGCTTCTGATTTTCTGCGCAATGGCGGCTAGTTGTTCGGGCGCGGTGACGCCCTCGATGACCACTGTGAATTCGTCGCCGCCTAACCGTGCGATCGTGTCGACTTCGCGCAGGAAACGCTTCAGGCGCTCGGCGACTACTTTGAGCACGCGGTCGCCGGCGGCATGACCCAGCGTATCGTTGATTTGCTTGAACCGGTCGAGATCGAGGAACATCAATCCGATCATCTCGTGTTCGCGCCGGGCGCGGCCGATGGCCTGTCGAAGCCGGTCGTAAAACAAAGCGCGATTCGGCAATCCAGTCAGCACATCATACTGGGCCAGAAAAGAAAGCCGCTCCTCCGAGCGCTTTCTCTCCGTTATATCGTCCAGAATGCCTTCGAGCGCGATGATCCTGCCCGCTGCATCGCGTACAGCCTGCGCTTTTTCCGAAACCCATTTCACCGACGCATCCTCGCAGACGATCCGATACTCCGTGACCAGATGATCGCTGCGTGCGAGTCTGTCGTGCAGCTCATTCTGCACGCGCTCGCGGTCTTCGGCATGGATCAGGTGCAGGAAGGGCAGCCTGCGATTGTCGATCAGATCCGCCGGAGGATAACCGCTCAGTTCCATGCACCCTTCGCTTGCATACTGCAGCGTCCGCAGCTCATCGATGCGGCAGCGGTAAGCCATGCCCGGGATGTTGGCTAGCAGCGTCGACAGTGCGCGTTCTTTCTCGAGCAAGGCGATTTCCGCAGCGCGGCGCTGAGTCTCGCGCTCGCCGGCATCCAAACCGAAAGAAAGGTTCAGAGCCATTTCGTCGAGCAGTTTGATGAGGTCCTTGTCAAAGATGCCGGCTTCCGGCGAATACACGGCAAGCGCGCCGATTATGTTGCCTCCCCGGCGCAGCACAAATGCTCCGCCAGAGCGCAAATGCGCAGTGCCTGCCAGCGCGCGCCAATTTTCGCTGCCATGGTCATTCAGAAAGTCATTGTTGATGCTGTGCGGGCCGCCGTCGAGGATTGCGCGCGCAATCGGACCATTCAGATGCGGCCCTACGCGGTCAAGCTCCAGCTCTACGCCAAGCAGCTCGTGCTGACATTGCCCATGCGCGGCGACGAATTTGCCAATACGTTCATCGCCGGTCTCGATGGTCAGAATCCCGGCCAGCGCGAACCTGCCGTGCTCCACTGCGATTCTGCACACTTCGCGAAACAGCTCGGCCGCACCCGGCAAGGCGGCGATGGCCTTGCTCATCTCGCTAAGCGCCGCGTAAAGATGTGTCAGGCGGCCTATGCGCTGTTCGTCGCGCTTGCGCGGCGTGATGTCGCGAAATACGGTCTGGATCGCAGGCTGACCTGCGTAGACAATGTAGCGCGAAGCCGCTTCCACATCGACCGGCATGCCGTCGACACGCACGAATTGGAGTTCGGCCATCGGCACCGCGGAGCGGTCCGCGTAAATCAACTCTGCTTCCGCGCTGAACTTGTGCCGGTGGTCGGCCTGTACGATCGATTCAGCAGCCCGGCCCAGAATCTGCGCTGGTTCGTCAGCGCCGAGCACGTCCGCTGCGGCCTGATTGGCGTATACATAGGCGTCCCGGCATTGCACGATGATGGCATCGGATGACAGCTCCACGAGTTCGCGGTAGCGGCTCTCCGCCTGGCAGCGCGCAAGGAATTCGCCGACCATGGTGCTTAGCACGCCAGCCGTTGCAATGAGTGCGTCATCGTGCGGCCGCACGTCGCGGCAGAAAAATTCCATAGCACCGAGCGTATGCCCGCCCACCAGCAGCGGAAACGCGAACGCGGAATGCAGGCCTGCCGCGAGCGCTGCGGAACCGCGCCGCAAACCGGACAGAGTGCGGATGTCGGCCACCACCACCGGGGCGCGTGTCTTCAGCACCGTGCGAATGAGACCGCCTGCACCCGGCTCGAATGACGTTCTGCGTGAAAGCTCTACGAATGCGCTTGCGGCAAGGGGCCGCTCGTGCCACAGATGTTTGCAGGTGACGTGCCCGGTCTGTTCGTCCTGATTCCAGCACGCGCCGTAGTCCCAGCCCAGGCCGGTGCAAACTCGCTGCAGGATGGTGCCAAGCGCAATCTGTTCCGAGGTGGCATGGCTCAGCAATTGCGCGATGTCGTCCAACAGCGTCAGATGAGGCCCGACGCCAACCAGTCCCGAGTCCAGTGTGCCGGAGGGGTTCTTGCGGGATGTCTGCATGGAACCGGATTATCGCCGATTACTCGGGCACGTTCGCTATCCAGTCCGGTTGTTTGATCCTAAAATCCAGTTCCCTTCGCGGCGGATGCATGCATGCAAAGAACATGAAACAGACCAAGAATGTCGATAAGTTGCTGGCGTCGCGCGTGATTCCGGTGCTTAGGTTGGGATCGCGCGAGATGGCCGAAAGCGCCATCGACTGCCTGATCCAGGCCGGGTTCCACACTGTGGAAGTGACCTTGACCACGCCCGGCGCGATCGAGTTGATTGCCGGGCTGCGCCGCCGCAGCCCACCGGACTTTCAGGTTGGTGCCGGTACAGTGCTGGATCTTCGCACGGCGCAAGCATGCCTCGACGCCGGAGCTGATTACCTGGTGTCACCTTGTCTGGTGCCAGGCATGGCTGCGCTAGCCAATACATCGGGCCGCATTGCGCTGGCCGGTGGCTTCACCCCGGGGGAAATTCTCGCTGCCTGGCGCGAGGGCGCCGCCATCGTGAAAGTGTTTCCGGCCTCCACCGGCGGCGCTGCGCATGTGGCTGCGCTGCACGCCGTCTACCCCAACGTTCCGCTGTGTCCGACTGGCGGAGTATCCAGCGCCAATATGCTGGACTATTTCACGGCGGGAGCCGTGATCGTCGGCGTTGGCAACAGTGTCATCAACCAGAAAGCGCTGGCAGCAGGCGATCACGCAGCGGTCATTGCTCACGCGCGCGAATTCCTCGACATCGCGGCCTCTGCGCCCGCGTAGCGATGCAGCCGATCGACGTCGTATCGCTGGGCGAACCGCTTTATGAATTCAGCCAGATTCCCAATTCGCCCGGTAAATTCCTGCAGGGTTTCGGTGGCGATACCATGAATTGCGCAATCGCTGCGGCCCGGCAAGGCGCACGCGTTGCTTATATCACCCGGCTGGGGGACGACGAATTCGGCCGGCAGTTTCTGCAGCTGTGGCGCGAGGAAGGGCTCGATACCTCCGGTGTCGCCATTGACGGCCACGCGCATACCGCGCTCTATTTCATTACGCATGGCCCGGCAGGACATGTGTTCAGCTATTTGCGCAAAGGCTCAGCCGCCAGCCGCTTGCAGGCCGCGGAATTGCCGGTGGGTTTGCTGCGACGGGCGCGCTATTTCCATACCTCGGGCATTACTCAAGCCATCAGCGACACTGCCTGCGATGCGGTATTCGCGGCAGTTGAGACGTGCAAAAGTGCGGGCGGCACGTTTGTTTACGATTGCAACTTGCGACTACGCCTATGGCCGTCGCTGGAACGCGCACAAAAGATCATCACCGAGACCTTGTCGAAGGCGGATTATTTTTTGCTCAGCATGGAAGACGCCGAGTCCCTGTGCGGTCTGCATGATCCGCAGGCCATCATCGCGTGGTGCCATCGCGCGGGGGCGAGGGTTGTGGCGCTCAAACTCGGCCCGGAAGGGGTCATCGGCAGCGACGCAGTGCGGCAGGAGCGCATTGCGGGCTACAAGGTCAACAGCGTGGATGCAACAGGAGCCGGGGATTGTTTTGCGGGAGCATTGCTGGCGCGCATGTCGGCCGGCGAAGATTTCTGGGAGGCGCTGAGCTATGCGAACGCGGCAGCGGCCCTGACTACAACGGGATACGGCGCCGTCGCCCCCATGCCCAGGCCCGAGGCGGTGCGTCGATTGCTAACGGGCGGATGACTTCTTGCGTGCGACGATTAATACAGCCAGCAGCAACACGCCGGCAACCAGCGAAATATCAAGCATCGACATACTGAACTTCCCCCTTGTTGCCGCTCACACCCGTGCGCGGATCCTGCTCAACATACCCCTTATCGGAACGTTCGTGACTGTGTCGCTATCCTAACAAGCCTCTGCGGCGTTCGTCACGCCCGTTTTTTTAAATGCCAAACCGTATTCCCGAGCAGTGGTTTTACGATATTCACGGGCTTCACGGCAGCACGGCAGTCACGATCGTCACAGCCCTTACGTATCTTCATCATTCGTATATTCGTACTCCATGATCTTTTTCTCCCTGACGTAGCGATTCGAAGCCGCATTGAACTGCGCAAAATGGCGCGACTTCACATGCAGGTCGAATGCGGCGCGGTCCTTATAAATCTCGTAGAGCACGATATGGTCCGGTGCGCCTTTTTCGATCAGGACATCGAAACGATCGCAGCCGGGTTCGTCGGCAACCGATTGGCGGGCGTTTTCCTTGATCAGCCGCAAAAACGGTTCCAGCGTGCCGGCGTGCAGATAGAAATCCACGGTGATGACGTAGCGGGCCATTGGCATCCAGCAATGTGTGGTTTGAAAAGGGGAACAATCCTTACAGCATAAAACCTTACTTGCAACTGTGGACCCGCGCAAGCCCTGCGACCTCTTGATGGCCGCCGGAGCGGGGTTGATTGCTGGCGCTGGAACGCCTGCCTGCCTGGCGTGCCAACGCTCTCGAACTGGTGCGGTCCGACCCGCTGACGCGCAATTATGCTGCTGCCCTTCTTTGCGGAACATTGTCGCAACGGGGTGTTCAAAAGAGGCGTGGGACAGCTGCGGGACTTGTAGGCACTGTCCTTTTTCCCTTTTGCCGCCGGTGGCCTGTGTGGCAGTCCTATTCCGAGTGTAATGAGGTAGACAAGATGAGCCGAGCGTTCGTCAAGGAAGAGAACGAAGCGCTGACAGACGAGGCGCTACCCGAGCGTCCGGTGAGTGCCCAGCCTAATTACGTGACCCCAGCCGGCCTCGCGCAACTGCGCGCAAAAGTGGACGCGCTCCACGCGGAACACGTGCGTTTGAAGCGGGCCGCTGAGGATCTCGACCGACCCAGACTGTCGCAGGTCGAACGCGACCTACGCTATTACCAGGCCAAGCTCGATAGCGCCATCCCGGTGGATATCGCCGCGCAGCCGCGCGATGAAGTCCGTTTCGGCGCCAGCGTGCAAACGGAGGATGAAAACGGCGGCCAGCACGAATTCACGCTGGTCGGCGAAGACGAGGCCGACGTTAGCCATGGCAAGGTCAGCTGGCATTCTCCCCTGGCCATCGCGTTGATGGGCGCAAAAGTCGGGGACACGGTCACCTGGAACCGGCCGGCCGGGGCGATGAGCCTCGAGGTGCTCGGTGTTCGCTACGCTGATTAGCACAAGGCCGGGGCAACACAAGCCCGGGTAAACGATTGGCGTCCTCGCCGCGTTCTCGTCTCTTTCTGGCAAGCGAGGTCTCACCATGAACACATTTTCCAGGCGCACCGTGCTGAAGGCACTGGGCGCGTCGGCGCTTTCCGCCGCTGCCGGCCTGCCGGGCGCGCCGGCACGGGCAGCCGCGCTCAGTTACAAACCTGAACCGAATGCGCAACTGCGCCTGCTGCGCTGGAAACGCTTCGTGCAAGGCGATGAAGACCAGTGGATGGCCAATACGCGTCTGTTCACCAAGGCCACCGGCGTAGCGGTGCGGGTCGACTCGGAAAACTTTGAAGACATCCGGCCGAAAGCTGCCGTGGCGGCCAACATCGGCAACGGACCGGACATCGTCATGGGCTGGTACGACGATCCTCACCAGTACGCCGACAAGCTGATCGACTTGAGCGAGCTGGCCCAATATCTCGATGCCAAATACGGCGGCTGGTACGAGGTCTGCAAGCGCTATTGCGTGCACGACGGCCGCTGGATCGCAATCGGCGCCGGCTTCTTGGGCGGTTGCCTGGTCTACCGCCAAAGCCTGCTGCAGGCAGCCGGCTATGACAAACCGCCGGCAGGCACCGAGGGCTTTCTCAAGCTGTGCCAGGCACTGAAGGCCAAGGGCACGCCGGTCGGCTTCGCGCTCGGCAACGCCGTGGGCGACGCCAATGCGTGGACGCACTGGGCGTTGTGGGCATTCGGCGGGCGCGTGGCGGACGAAGGCAACCAGGTCGTCATCCGTTCGCGCGAAACGGCGGCGGCACTCGAGTACGCCAAGGCGCTCTATCAGACGTTCATTCCCGGCACCTTGTCCTGGCTCGACCCGAGCAACAACAAGGCTTTTCTGGCCGGGGACATCAGCCTCACGCTGAACGGCGTGTCGGTGTACTACGTCGCGAAGAACTCGCCCGAGGCATCGTTGAAGAAAATGGCGCAGGACATCCATCACGTGAACATGCCGGTCGGCCCTTCCGGAAAGGCGGCCGAACTCAATCCGTTTACCCCGATGTTCGTGTTCCACTACACCAAGTATCCAAATGCAGCCCGGGAGTACCTGCGTTTCATGATGGAACGCGAGCAGTACGAAGCTTGGCAGTCGGCCTCGCTCGGCTACGTGCAGCAGCCGCTCAAAGCTTATGCGGAGACGAAATTCTGGAAAGTTGATCCGAAACTGTTGCCGTACCGAAACGTGCCGGCACTGACGCGTGACAACGGCTACGCCGGCAAACTCGGGGCCGCTTCCGCCGGCGCGATGGCGGATTACATCGTGGTCAATATGTTCGCGCAAGCGGCGTCCGGCGCCTCCAGCGTCGAGGCAGCAATGAAGCTGGCGGAAAGCCGCGCCAAACGCTACTACCGCGGATAGCCCAAGCGGCTGGAAAGGGCAATCGCGAGCGCCGATGCGCAGCGCGTCCGTTAGCGCGTTTTCCTGGAAGGCGTGATGGAAGGGCAGGCGGCGCACGCCTCCGGTAAACTTCTCCCACAACGGCCCGGTTAACGTGGCCACATCAATGAAGTCCGCGCACTGTGCGGCTCCGGGAGAACGCATGAACGATCTGATCATCGACAACGCCACCATTTATGACGGGTCGGGTGCGGCGCCGCTGCACGGCAGTGTCGCGCTACAGGGCGATCGCATTACGGCAGTGGGGCAGTGCGAAGGGCAAGCGCGTAAGCGTATCGATGCTGATGGTTTGGCACTGATGCCCGGCATCATTGACACCCATACGCACTATGACGCGCAAATCACCTGGGATCCGTTCGCGAGCCCGTCTCCGGCGCTTGGCGTCACGACCGTGATCATGGGCAACTGCGGCTTTACCATCGCGCCTTGTCGCCCGGCAGATCGCGACCTGGTCATGCGCAACCTCACTCATGTGGAAGGCATGTCGCTCGATGCATTGCGCACTGGCACCGACTGGGATTTCGAATCCTTCCCGCAATATCTGGACATGCTCGAACGCAAAGGCGTCGGGCCGAACGCAGCGGTATTCGTCGGTCATTCGTCTGTGCGCACCTGGGTCATGCGCGAAGGCGCAACCAAACGCACGGCAACAGACGACGAAATCGCGCAGATGCGGTCGCTCGTCAAAGAGGCGATGCAGGCTGGCGCAGTCGGCTTTTCGACGACGCGATCCGGTCAGCACAACGGCGAAGCGGGCGTGCCGATGCCCTCGCGCTTGGCCGACGAGAAAGAATTGATGTCTTTGTCGACTGCGCTCAAGGATGCAGGCCACGGCGTGCTCATGATGACCAAGGATGCGCGTGCAACGACGATGTCGTCCATCGAAACCATCGCGCGCGCGTCCGGTCGGCCTTATGTTGTAGCTGCACTGCTACACAGCAATGAAACACCGGAAGCCACGTTCGAAGATCTCGAGTTCATCAAGCAGGCCCGCGGCCGCGATGCAAAACTCTACGGGGCCGTGAGCCCTTGCCCGCTGAATTTTGAATTCACCATGCATGAACCTTATGTGTTCGAGGGTCTCGCCGCGTGGCGGCCGGTCATGGAAGCGAAACAGGAAGATGTGCCGCGCATCCTGGCCAGCAAGGCGCTGCGCGACAACGTCAAGAAAGAACTCGCCGTGCGGGCGCGGCGCATGTTCAATGGTCACTGGCACCAGATGTTCGTCGCACAAACCAGGAAGCCGGAAAACCAGCACATGGAATCCCACTCGGTGCAGGAACTGGCGCAGCAAGCGGGCAAGCATCCGTTTGATTTTGCGCTGGACCTCGCGTTGGAGGAAAACCTCGACACGCTGTTCACAGCCACGCTGCTGAATTCGGACGACGATGCCGTGGGCCGCATGATGCTGGACCCGGCCAGCATGATTTCGCTGTCCGACGCGGGCGCGCATCTGACCTTCCTATGCGATGCCGGATTTGGCTTGCATCTGCTCGGCCACTGGGTACGCAGCCGCAAGTTGATGCCGCTGCAGGAAGCCATCCGCAGGATTACGTCCGAGCCCGCGCAGATCTTCGGCATCAAGCAGCGCGGCGCCATCAAGCCGGGCATGCATGCCGATCTGCTGCTGTTCGATCCCGACACAGTCGGGCGCAAGCGCGCGGAGCGCGTGTTCGATCTTCCGGCCGGCGCCTCGCGCCTCACCACACCGGCGACCGGCGTGCACGGCGTGTGGGTCAATGGCCGGCAGGTTGCCGATGCGCACGGCATTCGTGCCGATGCGCCAAAGCCCGGAAAGGTGTTGCGGGAATTCGCCGCGTAGCGAGTTTTCCGGCTAAGCGTAGACATGAATGCAGCGTTTGTTCGTGTCTCTGAAAGCGATTGGATGTTGAGTAGGCAACTCGCACCAGGCAGACGCCGCAAGCTCTTGCAGGCTCCGCAGTACGAGCAACTTATTAACGGGCTCATACAACGGATGTCTCTTGTCAAGGTTGCCCGCGAGAAGTCTCGCGACGTCCCGGGCTATTTCCGCGCGGTTGTAACGATCAGGGTGCGTGCGACGGCCCTTGACCTCTTCTACAACGCAGCGAGCGGATACCGTGCTCAGTACTTTCAGGCTGCAGACTTGGGAACTCTGGCGAATCGGTTTGCCCTCGATCGCCTGCTGAGACGCCTCACTGCATCGGTTGCTGCTGCAGACAAGCGCACTTGCCCAGCGGACTGGGTAGCGAAGTCTCTTAGCGATCCGGATGCCAAACTTTGGCCGCATCAAGGTATTTGGCTTCGCTACGCTCGAAAGATCGACCAGAACCTTCTGGTTGCACGGTGGCTCGCAAGACGAGATGACCCAGACAAGAAATCGCGGAAGCGCGCCAAGCGATCCATGCTTACACCCTCCGACGAGCGTCTGCTAGAACTCAAGGGCGGGTTTCTGTCGCCAGCGGGCATACGTCTTGGAACGTTCAAGCCCAAGCGATCGCAAGACCTTCACGAACTGGGGTACACGTGAGGCATGCTGTGTGATTGTCAATGAGCCCTAACCCTTCGCTCCAACCGACCTGCTATGGTCGGCTCCGCCAGCCTCAGTGGGCGACTGAGCTTAAGCGTTAGGCCACGCAGATGCCAAAAGGAACTCGCGGATGGGGCAGGCTCAAAAGCTCCCGGATGCACACACCGATTTCATTTTATCTGTCCAATGGGACGGGATTGTTTGGGCGTCAGTGCTACTTGGGCTCGTCGGTGTTGCTGCAGTTATC
>JBJMWI010000009.1:0-32944 GCA_045810225.1 Burkholderiales bacterium | reverse complement strand
CGGATAGTGAAAAAGAAAAGGAGCACATTACCGCTGTCGCATAACATGCTTCAAATGAGGTAAGGTGAAGGCCAACAAGTCTCCGCCAGCGGCCACAAGCACGAATTGCTCTCCCTTTACACTGTAGGTAACAGGGGCAGCAGTGATCTTTCCGCCTGCTTCAACAGACCAAAGTAAATCACCTGTATGGGCATTGAAAGCACGGAAAGAGTTTTGATCTCCGCCAAAGAGAAGTCCTCCTCTGGTAGAGAGAAGTCCGCCAGTTTCATTGTTGACGGTTCTCGGCTCGTTGCGATATTCCCAGACTAATTTTCCCGTGGAGGCATCCAAAGCGCGAACAGCCGTATAGAAAGAACGCCTATTGGCCGTAGGCCAACTGTTTTCGGATTTGAAAAATGTCATTCCCTGTTCAAGTACAGGGACAAACATTAGCCGTGATGCGGAATCGAAACTTGGTGACCACCAATTTGTCGCTCCCACGTTCCCGGGATATACCAAAAAGCCTTCTTTTCTGTGATTAACTTTACTTAGTGGCCTGGGACGTCCTCCTTTGTCGAGGCCATCGGTCCATGTCTGACGCGCAAAGGGTGTGGCCGTCACCAGCCGGCCGGTATCACGTTCTAGCACGTAATAAAAGCCATTCCTATTTGCCCAGAGCAGAACATCCTTCGCTTTAGCGTCGAAGGTCAAAGTCGTCAAGATTGGAGTCTGGTTCGCGTCCCAATCCTTATCGTCTGCGGGCGTAAATTGAAAATACCAGACTAATTCCCCGGTTGATCCTCTTAGCGCAACGACGGAATTGGAGTAAAGATTATCTCCCTTACGTAATGCAGCATCGTAGTCTGGTTTTGGATTCCCTACGCCCCAAAACAATAAGTCTCGCTCAGTGTCATATGATCCTGTAAGCCAAGTTGGTGCTCCGCCTTCTTTCCATGATGTACCAGACCAAGTATCGTTTCCCGGCTCACCAGGGCTTGGAATGGTATTGAAACGCCAGCGCTCTCTTCCGTTGTTTATGTCGTACGCAGCTATGAATCCACGTCCCCCATTGATGTTGCCTGCTCCTGTGATTACCGTATCGCGAAACACCAAAGGAGCAGAACTTATGTAGTAACGATCGTAGTTGGCAACTGTCGTTTCCCACACCAGTCTGCCGGTCGCAGCAGCAAGTGCTATTAGTTTGGCGTCTCGCGTTCCAACAAA
Organism: Burkholderiales bacterium; assembly: GCA_045810225.1. Taxonomy (GTDB): domain Bacteria; phylum Pseudomonadota; class Gammaproteobacteria; order Burkholderiales; family JACQAP01; genus JACQAP01. The sequence continues at coordinate 31,741 of JBJMWI010000009.1, read as the reverse complement.
TATTTTGTCACCTAGAATGGCGACACCCCGATTCCCGGGAGCAGCCGCTATTTCGCTGGGCATTTTTCTGTCAAAGCTCCAAAGCTCTCTGCCCGTAGCCGCGTTCAGTGCAAGTACTCGCCCGAAAGATGAGGTGATGTAGGCAATCCCATTGCGAACGACGGGCGAAGTTTTGGTGCTTGTAGGCGATCCTTCAAATTGGTGGATCCAGCGAAGCGCAAGTCTATTGACATTTTTTGTATTTATGCCAGTCAACTTACTATGCCTAACTGATGAATATGAGCCCGAATACGAGAGCCAGTCATTGGATGGCTCTCGGATTTCTTTGAGTTCTTCGTAAGGTACTGAAACGACCGGCGTGGCTGCCTCTGCCGTAGTTACGTTTTTTCGGACGGCGGCGTCCATTGCCCGAATATATGATATGACCTGCCATATCTCCGATCTAGCAATGGCGTGAGGCGCCATCGCAGTACCAGCGACGCCGAACCGAATGGTTCTATAGATGGCCCAATCACTTTCCCCATGTATGAAATCTCGCGATACCAATGACGGTCCCAACGGTGAGCCACTAGCATCCGGGCCATGGCAACTAGAACATTGTCCGCGGAACAGTTGCCGACCCGCATTGACATCGTTGATTGACGTTCTTGGGTTGGTAATTACTGCATATGGATTCAAAGTAGTGATAAGACGAGCCATGCTATCCACTTGCTCCGGACCAGGCAGGATGAAGACAAACAGGTCTGCCCATTCGATGTCCGGCAACTTCCCAGCCGCTCGTAGCGCTACTACTTGTGCTCGCCACCGAAGGCTTGGTGTCAACACCGTGGTGGCACTGATTGCCAGTACCAGAATGACCACTGTAAGAGTCACACGCCTGGTTAGCGGCGCGTGTTTATGAGGGATTGTCGGTAAGCCATTGGAACTCTTCATTGGATGGTCCGTTCGAAATTTCAATCAAAAGCTCGGGCCTTCTTTACATTGCCAATTGATTATGTGAGTCGCTCGCATGGGATCACTCACTCAGATTGCGGTGATTATTTTCCCTGGCCGCAAATTTTGTCGGGCTGGCAGCTGCTTCATGTCATTCCAGTACACTAAGTATGACCACACTCCTCACCACACACATGAAGCACATTATTATCGGTTTGAAGAACTGCTTGGGTTCTTCGAATTTTATGGGTTGCGGGACCGGCAATTATAGCTTTCCCCGCCGTTATAATCGGTGCCTGATCCGTATGCGAGGCAGATGTTCATGAAATTCAAGGGAACCGACGCTTATGTTGCCACCGACGATCTGATGATGGCCGTCAATGCCGCCGTTACGCTGGAACGGCCGCTGCTTGTCAAGGGCGAGCCGGGCACCGGCAAGACCATGTTGGCGATGGAGGTGGCCCGGGCACTCGACCGTCCGCTGCTGCAATGGCACGTGAAGTCAACTTCCAAGGCGCAACAGGGCCTGTACGAATACGACGCGGTTTCCCGCTTGCGCGACTCACAGCTTGGCGATGGCCGGGTCCACGACATCGCCAATTACATCGTGCGTGGCCCGCTGTGGGATGCTTTCGATTCGGAACGCCAGACCGTGTTGCTGATCGACGAAGTGGACAAGGCAGACATCGAATTTCCGAACGACTTGCTGCGCGAACTCGACCGCATGGAGTTCTATGTCTATGAAACGCAGCAGCTGGTGAAGGCCCGTCACCGGCCGATCATCATCATCACCAGCAACAACGAGAAGGAATTGCCGGACGCTTTCCTGCGCCGCTGCTTCTTTCACTACATCCGGTTTCCGGACAAGCAAACCATGCAGCGCATTGTCGATGTGCATTTTCCGAATCTGAAAAAATCGTTGCTGCGTGAAGCGCTGGAAGTCTTCTTTGAAATACGCGAAGTGCCGGGGTTGAAGAAAAAACCCTCGACCTCGGAATTGCTCGACTGGTTGAAGCTGCTCATGGCCGAGGACATTGGTCCGGAAACGTTGCGTGGCAAGGATCAGTCGAAAATAATCCCACCGCTGGCAGGCGCTCTGTTGAAGAACGAGCAGGACGTGCATTTGTTCGAACGCCTTGTTTTCATGACCCGCAGGACGGGCGGCTGACGGCTTGCTGGATGCCTTTTTGGCAGAACTGAGCGCGCTCACAAGCGCAGCAGCGGATCGTCTGCAATCACGCATTTTCCAGTCCGATTTAAAAACGGCAACGGGCCGGTCTGAGTCATGGTGACTTCCAGGTTGGCACGGTGGTGTGCCATGGTTCGGGCAAAACAGTTTTCAATCCAAAAAAGGCAGGGAGTTGTTCGATGATCAGGTTTTCCGCGACTGTGGTGCTGCTGTGGATTTTTACGGTTTCAGGCTTTTCCGGCTTGATCTACGAGTCTATCTGGAGCCACTACCTCAAACTGTTTCTCGGGCACGCTGCCTATTCACAAGTGCTGGTACTGGTGATATTCATGGGCGGAATGGCGATCGGTTCAGCGCTCGCCGCACGTTTTTCGACTCGATGGAGGCATGTATTGCTGGCGTACGCCCTGGTGGAGGGCGTGACCGGAGCCATCGCGCTGGTATTCCATGGCGCGTTCGATGGCATCACGCAGGCGTCTTTTGCGCATGTGATTCCGCAATTGCATTCGGCCACTGCGGTTCATGCCTTCAAATGGAGCCTTGGCGCGCTCATGATCCTTCCTCAATCGATTCTTCTGGGCATGACCTTCCCGCTGATGAGTGCCGGTTTCGTGCGTCTTGCGCCGGATGCAGCCGGCCGCAGCATCGCCATGCTGTATTTCACGAATAGCCTGGGCGGCGCGGTGGGCGTGCTGGTGAGCGGCTTTATGCTCATTCCAAATGTCGGTTTGCCCGGCGCAATAATGACAGCCGGACTGTTGAATATCCTGGTTGGCTTGGCAACCTGGCTGTTGGTCAAGAAGATGTCCGAGACGCGACAACTCCCAGCCGCGCATGCCTTGCGGCCGCCTGCCGATGAAAAGAACGCCGTGGGTTACCGGTTTCTGCTGTTCGCATCGCTGATAACCGGCATGGCATCGTTCTGCTACGAGATAGGCTGGCTCAGAATGCTGAGTCCGGTGCTGGGCGCGAGCACGCATGCATTCGAATTGATGTTGTCATCTTTTATCCTGGGCCTGGCCTTGGGCGGACTGTGGATCAGGCGACGCATCGGGCGGAGCGCTGATCCGGTCGCGTTGCTGGCCGGCATTCAGCTGGCAATGGCTGGGCTTGCGCTACTTACGATCGTCTTATACGGCAGCACGTTCGAATGGATGGGAGCGGTCATGAACACATTCGCGCGTACGCAGCAAGGCTACGTTGCCTTCAATTGGGCAAGCCATGCCATCTCGCTGGCGGTGATGTTGCCGGCGACTTTCTGCGCCGGCATGACGCTGCCTGTGATTACTTTTGCGGCGTTGCGCGGTGGTAGGGGTGAGCGCGCAATCGGTTCGGTGTACGCGGCCAACACCGTTGGCGCCATTATTGGCGTTGCCGTATCCGTGCATATGCTGATGCCGCTGTTCAACGCAAAAGGCGTCATCGTGGCGGGTGCTGCGCTCGATTTCGGTTTGGGTCTGCTGCTGTTGCGAAGAATTGCCGGCAACTTCCGTATTTCCCCGTTCGCCATGGCGTCCTTTTCGGGTTCAATTTTTTTCCTCTGGATCGTGCTTGCCGTCAACGTTGATCCCCTGAATATCGTATCCAGCGTGTTTCGCCACGGCATAAGCCGTTCGCCAGATGATGAAGTGCTGTACTTGCGCGATGGAAAAACGGCGACTGTCACTCTGTCACGCAACACGACCGTCGTTGCCCTTGCCACCAATGGCAAGGTCGATGCCAGCATCAACATGGGAGACGGTCCCCCAACCCAGGATGAAGAAACGCAAGCACTGTTGGCTGCCTTGCCGCTGACGCTGCAAGATTCAATCAAACAAGTCGCAGTGATCGGCTTTGGTTCCGGCATGAGTACGAACGTCCTTCTTGCGGACAGGCGCGTTGACCGCGTCGATACCATCGAAATTGAGGCCCGCATGATAGAGGCGGCGCGCCAGGGGTTTTTTCCACGCAACCGGCTCGCCTATGAGGACCCGCGCAGCAAGTTGTACGTTGAGGATGCCAAAACTTTTTTTTCACTGACTGGGCGGAAGTATGACCTCATCCTTTCAGAACCTTCCAATCCATGGGTCAGCGGCGTTTCTTCGCTGTTCACGCGCGAGTTCTACCGCCATGTGGCCGGCTACTTGAACGAAGGTGGCCTGCTTGCGCAATGGATGCAGCTCTATGAGATCGATGCAAATTCGCTGGCTTCCGTGGTTAAGGCGTTGTCGCCGTTGTTTTCCGATTATGTGATTTACATGGCGGACGATATCAATATCCTGATCGTGGCGCGGCGGGGAGGGCTGGTCGCAGAGCCAGGGCCGGCACTTTGGTCGCAGCCGGAAGTCGCTGAACAACTGGCGCGCGTGGGCGTGGCGAGCATCGACGACATACGCGCCCGCTGGATTGGCAACAAGGCCTTGCTGGATGCCTATTTCAACCGCTCGGCGGCGCCAATAAATTCGGATTACTTTCCATTCATGGATCATGAAGCGCCGAAAGCGCGCTTCATGCGATCGAATGCACTTGAGCTGGTACGTTTGAATGGCGCTGGACTGCCGATACCCGAAATGCTTGGCGGACAGGACCGCCAGCGCAAACCGTGGCGACCGTTGACGCTACGCAATCCTGCGGATCGCAAGCTTGCCCAGCTGGTTATTCGCAGCATAATGGAAGAAACGGATTCACCCGAGCTCGGATCCCTGCGCCAGGACGTGCTATTGACTGTGATGGGCGCGCACGCTTGCGGTGGCACGCTTGGCCGCAAGTGGGAAACGGCGTGGACTAATGTCGGCCGTTATGCAATTCGTTACCTGGACCCCGAAAGCACGCCCGGCTTTCTAAACAAGCTGCTGCCCGCACAGTGCCGTGCAAAACTTTCGGCGAATGGCCAATTGTGGCTGCCGTTACTGCAAGCCGTCGCTGCGCGCGATGCAGACGCCATGATTACGCACGCTGGACGGCTGTTAGCAATGCCTAATGCCACTGCGTCACCTGGCGACGCGCTGTACGCAGCTGGCATCTCGATGTTGGGCATGCTGTCACGGGGAGAACCAGATCGGGCGCTTGCCGTCAAACAAAAACTAACCAGAGAAATATTGCCAAACGTAGCCGTGCCGTTCGAAATTCTGTGGATGGAAGCGCTCGCGCAGCGCGGCCAAATGCGGTGATCAGGCGGCGTGGAGATGGTGGGGGATCGCTTTGCTGACTGATTTTTTCCTGCAACTGCGCGATGGCGGCATACCGGTCTCGGTGAAGGAGTACCTCACCCTGATGGAGGCCTTGCAGCACAAGCTTAGCGCCGGCAGCCTCGATGATTTTTATTACCTGGCGCGAGCGTGCCTGGTGAAGGATGAGTCCAACTACGACAAGTTCGATCGCGTATTCGGTGCCTATTTCAGGGGACTTGCGGCACTGCCCGGCGACAATAGCGCCGTCATTCCCGAGGAATGGCTGCGAAAGCAGGCGGAACTGCTGCTGACGGAAGAAGAGAAAAAACTGGTCGAGTCGCTTGGCGGCTGGGACAAGCTCATGGAAACCTTGCGCAAGCGTCTTGAAGAGCAGCGAGGTCGTCACCAGGGCGGGTCTAAATGGATCGGCACGGGCGGCACATCGCCCTTCGGTGCCTTCGGTTACAACCCGGAGGGCGTTCGCATTGGCCAGGATGGCTCGCGCAACCGCAGTGCCGTGAAGGTCTGGGACAGGCGCGAATATCGCAATCTGGATGATTCGCTGGAACTCGGCGTGCGCAACATCAAGGTCGCATTGAAACGGCTGCGCAAATTTGCGCGCGAAGGCGCGGCAGAAGAACTGGATCTCCACGATACCATCCGCTCAACCGCGAAAAATGCGGGTTATCTGGACATCAAGATGGTGCCTGAACGCCACAATGCCGTGAAGGTGCTGCTGTTTCTCGACGTTGGCGGTTCAATGGAAGGCTACGTCAAAATTTGCGAAGAACTGTTTTCTGCAGCGCGCGCGGAGTTCAAGCATCTGGAGTACTTTTATTTTCACAATTTCCTGTATGAATCCGTGTGGCGCGACAATCGCCGCCGCAATGCGGAGCGCACGCCGACGTTCCAGATACTGCACAAGTATGCGCACGACTACAAACTCATCTTCGTAGGGGATGCCTCGATGAGTCCGTACGAAATCGGCTATCCGGGTGGAAGCGTCGAACATCACAACGAAGAGGCGGGCGCAGTGTGGCTGCAGCGCATGCTGAATATCTACCGTCACGCGGTCTGGCTCAATCCGACCCCGGAGGACCGCTGGGATTACTATGAGTCGATTGCCATGGTCCGCAATCTGATGACCGAACGCATGTATCCGCTTACGCTGCAGGGGCTCGACATGGCGATGCGCACGTTGACGCGGTAACGCATTCGCCACGTATCTTGCATACGGACACGCTCGCAGGAATTACCCCGTGGGCCGCGCCTTTTGCTCGACCTTCTGCCGAAAGCGCGCCGCGTCGATGACAACGCGCTCATGCGATCCGCGTGAGATGACATCGATGCCGTCGTGTGCTTCGATGTCAAAACGTAGTTTGCGGCCATTGATCTCGCTGAGTTGTGCGCGGACGGTGACCGTCAGTCCAGGCGGCGTGGCCGCCTCGTGTGAAAAATTAACCTGTGTCCCGAGCGTCTGCTCGGTGGGCCAGTCGAGGTGTGGACGTATGGCTTCGACGCAGGCCCACTCCAGCAATCCGACCAGGAATCCGGTTGCCAGTACCTCGGGCATTTCGCGAAACATGTCCGATTCCGGATACAAATGGGGCACCGTCTTGTTGGGCGGGATGGTGAACTTGAAGGTATGGACCAAGCCTGCCTTGAGCGTGTTTTTCATGTTTTTGGGACGCAAGAAAAAGGGACATTGATTGCTTGTGAAACTGTGATCGAGGCAAAGCGGAATGCTTGGCCTCTCAACAAGAAGCAATGAACAGGCGACATTGCCCGACAGATGATCAGGCTTTTTTCCGCCGGTCGCCGCTTACCGGGGGCGCGACCTTCAACACTTCTTCCACGGTCGTAATTCCGGCGGCAACTTTCAGGGCGCCGGAAATTCTGAGCGGCTTCATGCTGTCGCGGTAGGCTTGCTCTCGAATCAGTGAAGCATCGGTGTCGCCGGTGATAAGCGGCCGCTGGCCGGCCGTCATGAGCAGAATTTCATAAATACCGACTCGGCCGGCATAACCCGTCATGCGGCAGTCCAGGCAGCCCTTGTGGTAATACACCTGTTGCGGCTTTTCCGCCTGCCAGGGTGCAATCAGCATGTTCCAGGTATCGGTCTCTATTGGTCCTGCTTCGCGGCAATGCGGGCACAGCGTGCGCACCAGGCGCTGCGCCATTACGCCCAGGATGGTGGACTGAATCAGATAAGGGGCCACGCCAAGATCGAGCAGGCGGGTAACGGCAGACGGCGCATCATTGGTGTGCAATGTGGACAGAACCAGGTGGCCGGTCAGGGCCGCCTGAATCGCCATGTCCGCGGTTTCCAGATCGCGAATTTCACCGACCATGATGATGTCCGGGTCCTGGCGCATCAATGTGCGGATCCCGGACGCGAAATCCAGGCTGATCCCAGCTTGGACTTGCATCTGATTGAAGAGCGGTTCAACCATTTCGTTCGGGTCTTCGATCGTGCAGACGTTCACGTCGCTGGTAGAAAGCAGCTTCAGCGTCGAATAAAGTGTCGTGGTCTTGCCAGAACCGGTTGGGCCGGTCACCAGCACAATGCCGTGCGGATTGGTGACTGCTTTCTGCCAGCGGTCCCGGTCGTCATCCGAGAATCCGAGATCCTTGAATCCCTTCACCATGACGTCGGGATTGAAAATACGCGCCACCAGCTTTTCACCAAAGGCGGTCGGCATGGTGGAAAGGCGCAGCTCGACTTCCTCGCCCGCGCTGGTTCGCGTCTTGATGCGGCCGTCCTGGGGGCGGCGTTTTTCCACGACGTCCATGCGGCCCAAAATCTTGATGCGGCTCGTCATCGCGGCCACGACCGGCGTGGGAATTTGGTAAACCTGGTGCAGCACCCCGTCAATCCGGAAGCGGACATTCGCGACGTCTCGCCGGGGTTCGACATGAATATCGCTGGCGCCTTCGTCGAATGCATACTGCAGCAACCAGTCGACCAGGCGGACAATATGCTGATCGTTGGCATCGAGCTTGCCGCTGCTGCCCAGCTGGACAAGTTGTTCGAAGTTGGTGATGTCCGATAATGCTGCGCCATGCAATTCCGTCGCACTCTTGACTGAGCGCGCCAGGTTGTAAAACTCCACCAAAAAGCTGTTGATGTCCTGTGGATTCGCGATCACGCGCTTGACTTCAAGGCGCAGGATGCGCGCGAGTTCCGCCTCCCACTCGCGCACGAACGGCTCGCAGGTGGCGATGACGGCTTCCGTGGTGGTCACCCGTACCGGGAGGATTTTGTATCGCTCCGCGTACGCGTTCGACATCACCTTGGTCACCGTGGCGAAGTCGATCTTGAACGGATCAATATGAAAATAAGGAAGTGAAACGCGCGCCGCAAGCCATTCCGTAAGCGCCTCGAGGCTCAATAATTTCTTCGGGCTGCGCGGGTCTGGCCATTTCTGGTCTGCCATAAGGGCCAGCGGATGATTGTTGCTGGCCCGGAAGTTTTTTCGCAGCGAAAGCAGTTTGTCCGCGACGTCTGGCGTGACTAGCTTGTCCGCTTGCAGCCAGGCTAGCAATTCCTCGAGAGTAAGCTTGTGGTCCGGGACCTTTTGGCCGCGCTTGTCCGGCGTTGCCGGGTCACTTGCGCCAGTGCCGGAAGGCTGCTTTTTTGCAACGGGTTGAGGTGTAGTGGGGGCCATGATTTTCGCGGAATCCTACGCCACTATAAGATAAAGCGGAGGCTTCCGCCGCCCGGGCTGGCTTCGGCCGAACAGGTCAGCACGCGGAGGTGTTCATCCTGGCTTTGCAACATAGCGCACCAGGCGGGCACTGCGCACCATAGCGGTCGATTTTTCAGGTAACTTTCCAAACGCGGAACCGTGAAATGGAAACATTACAGGTTCTTGTGCCTCTGGAGTAGGAATTTTGCATTGCTGAAGGCCGGATTCGGTACATAAAAATAGGGAGGAAAGCATGGAGAACTTGAAAATCAGCAGTGATGCTCTGTTCATTTTGCTCGGAGCAATCATGGTCCTGGCAATGCATGCGGGATTTGCATTTCTGGAATTGGGCACCGTGCGCAAGAAAAATCAGGTTAACGCACTGGTCAAAATTCTGGCCGACTTTTCTGTTTCGACGGTTGCGTACTTCTTCATCGGCTACACACTGGCTTACGGGATCCATTTCTTCTCCGCGGCGGACACGCTTGCGGCGAGCAGTGGCTATCAACTTGTGCGGTTCTTTTTTCTGCTGACGTTTGCGGCTGCCATTCCAGCGATCGTTTCCGGCGGTATCGCGGAACGCGCCAAGTTCAACGCGCAACTGGCTGCGACATTCCTGCTGGTTGGTTTTGTGTACCCGTTCTATGAAGGGATTGCCTGGAACGGCAATTTTGGTATCCAGGGCTGGCTCGAAAAATCCTTTGGCGCACCGTTTCACGATTTTGCGGGCTCCATCGTCGTGCATGCCGTGGGTGGCTGGATCGGCCTGGTCGCGGTTCTGATGCTGGGTGCACGCCGCGGACGTTACAGCAAGGAAGGGGGCATTGCGGCTCATCCGCCTTCCAGCATTCCGTTTCTGGCGCTGGGCGCTTGGATTCTCACTGTAGGCTGGTTCGGCTTCAACGTCATGTCGGCGCAGTCCATCGACAAGATCAGCGGCCTTGTCGCGGTAAACTCCTTGATGGCGATGGCAGGGGGAACCATTGGCGCGCTGATTGCCGGCCGCAACGATCCCGGCTTCGTGCATAACGGACCGCTTGCGGGACTGGTCGCGATCTGCGCCGGATCGGACCTCATGCATCCGCTGGGAGGCTTGGCGACCGGACTCATTGCCGGCTTCCTGTTCGTGTTCATGTTCACCGTGACCCAGAATCGTTGGAAGATCGACGATGTGCTGGGCGTCTGGCCGTTGCACGGGCTGTGCGGCGCGTGGGGTGGCATCGCTGCCGGCATCTTCGGACTGAAGGCTTTCGGCGGGCTCGGGGGCGTAAGTCTGTTAGCGCAGGTCGCAGGTTCGCTGGGCGGCATCGCGGTGGCGGTGCTCGGAGCACTCATCGTCTATGGCATATTGAAAGCAGTCATCGGCTTGCGGCTCGACGCGGAGCAAGAGTTCATCGGAGCGGACTTGAGTATCCATAAGATTTCGTCGACGGCTGAAAAGGAAGTCAGCTGGTAGCCTCGCGCGACTGAGGAGGATCTGGCGGGAAGGCGGCGTACAGCGCCGCCTTTTTTATGCTTCGGACGCACCTAGTCGCAGCAGGCCGGTCCAAGACCGCGAAGCTTGCTTCATAATGAAGCCGGAATCGCAGCGACATCCCATAGCAGCAGAAATCCCAAGGTAATTTGCGTGGATACGCCAGATCTGTCCAGACTCAAAATCAATCGCACGCAGAGCGGGCTGGCGCGGCAGCAGGCTGGCGGCCGCTGGCGGCGATATCTGCTGCCGGCGACACTGCTGCTGGTTGCCCTGATCGCTGGCGCAGCCGTTTATTACCGCATGACTAATGCTGCGCTTGAAGTTGAAACTGTCAACGTGACGCTGGCATATCCATCGCAAAGCTTCACCATGCTGAACGCAACGGGTTATGTGGTGGCACAGCGCAAGGCTGCGGTGGCTTCGAAGGCAACCGGGCGCATCATCTGGCTGGGGGTGCAGGAGGGCAGCCGCGTACACAAGGATGACGTTATTGCACGGCTGGAAGACCAGGACGTTCTAGCAGCGCGTGAACAGGCGTCGGCAAATGTACAGGTTGCGCGTGCGAACCTAACGCAGGCGCAGGCGGAATTGAAAGATGCCCGCAACGCACTGGCGCGATCGCAAGGCTTGTTGCAGCAAGGCTTTGTGTCGCAGGCCTCTCACGACATTGCCGTGGCGCGCTTCGACAAGGCGGACGCCCAGATTGCCAGCCAGCAGGCCGCTATCAATGCGGCGTTGGCGAACCTGCGCGGCGCGCAAGTCGCCGTGGAGCAAACTGTCATTCGCGCGCCGTTCGACGGAGTGGTACTGACCAAAGCCGCCAATGTTGGGGACATCGTCACGCCATTTTCATCGGCGCTGGACACCAAAGGTGCAGTGGTCACCATGGCGGATATGACCACATTGGAAGTTGAAGCCGATGTGTCGGAATCGAACTTGTCCAAAGTTCGCATCGGCCAACCGGTGGAGATTCAGCTCGACGCGCTTCCAGACAAACGCTTTCGCGGCGAAGTGGCCCGCACCGTTCCGACCGTGGATCGTTCGAAGGCAACGGTCATGACCAAGATCCGCTTTCTGGATCCCGATCCGCGTGTGCTGCCGGAGATGAGCGCAAAGGCCTCCTTCCTGTCCAGGGAAATCAGCGACACCGAACGCACGGCGCGAACCGCGCTGAATCCGGCCGCGATCGTGAAGCGCGGTGGCAGCGACGTGGTGTTCGTGGTCAAAGACAACAAGCTTGTCCAGGTACCGGTTGAAACAGGACCTGCGGTAGGCGATCTGGTGGAACTTCGCAAAGGCCCGCAGCCGGGCGAAAAAGTCGTGCTTCGGCCCTCCGACAAAGTTCATGACGGCACGATGGTCAAGCTGGCGGGCAAGCAATGAAAGATCTTCCCATTATCCAGATACGCCATCTGTACAAGTCGTATCGACGTGGCGGTCAAGTGGTGCCGGTATTGCATGATGTGAGCTTCGATATTCCAGAGGGAGAATTTATCGCGTTGATGGGTCCGTCCGGCTCGGGCAAAAGCACGTTGCTCAATCTTATTGCCGGCATCGACAAGCCCGATAGCGGAGACCTGCTCATTGGCGGGGAAGATATTTCGCAGCTTTCCGAATCGGCCTTGGCGGATTGGCGCGCGGCAAGCATTGGTTTTATTTTTCAGTTCTACAATCTCATTCCGGTCCTGACAGCTTTCGAGAATATCGAACTGCCGCTGTTGATCACCGGGCTGGGCCGGCGGGAACGTCGTGCGCGCGTGCAACTCGCCCTGGACCTGGTGAGCCTGGCGGACCGTGCTTTGCATTACCCATCGCAACTGTCCGGCGGACAGCAGCAGCGTGTGGCCATCGCGCGCGCAATCATCACGGATCCGTTGCTCATCGTCGCAGATGAGCCGACTGGTGACCTGGATCGTGTATCGGCCGGAGATATTCTCGGATTGCTGGAGCGCCTGAATCGCGAGATTGGCAAGACCATCGTGATGGTGACGCACGATCAGCGCGCAGCCGAGCGGGCGCGCGTGATCATGCATCTGGAAAAAGGTGAACTTGCCGGCCGCGACACGGCTGCGGCAACGCTCTAGGAACTGATCCGGCACATCGAATTTGTTTTTGGTTCGCGAAACCGCCCTATGTATTACCTGAAATTCGTGTTGCGCAATGCTCTGCGCCACAAGTTACGCAGTGCACTGACCATGTTTGGGATATTCGTCGCGATTCTGGCATTTGGCCTTTTGCGCACCGTTGTGGATTCCTGGTTTGCGGGATCGGAGAATGCTTCGACGACTCGGCTGGTGACCCGCAATGCGATATCGCTGGTGTTTCCTCTGCCGATTACTTATGGAGAGCGCATCCGGCAAGTCGATGGGGTCGCGCATGTCAGCCACGCCAACTGGTTCGGCGGAATTTATGTCTCTGAGCGTAATTTCTTTCCGCAGTTTGCGGTAGACGCTGCTACTTATCTGCCGCTCTATCCGGAATATCGCATTCCGCCAGACGACATGCGCGCGTTCCTGCTGGATCGAAAAGGCTGTGTGGTCGGACGCAAGCTCGCCCGCCAATACGGCTTCAAGGTCGGCGACACTGTGCCGCTGCGCGGAACCATTTTCCCGGGGACTTGGCAGTTCGTCGTGCGAGCCATCTACGACGGCGCAGACGTCAAAACAGACACGTCGCAGTTCTTTTTTCATTGGGACTATCTGAACGAGACGCTCAAGAAAACCGTGCCGCGTCGCGCCAACACGGTTGGTGTCTATATTGTCGGAATTGACCAGCCAGATCATGCCGCCGCCGTCAGTGCAGCAATCGATCGGCTGTTCAAGAATTCGCTGGCCGAAACCTTGACCGAGACCGAAAAGGCGTTCCAGCTCGGATTCGTCGCCATGACGGAAGCAATCGTCGTTGCGATCCAGATCGTGTCTTTCCTGGTGATCTTCATCATCATGGCGGTCATGGCCAATACCATGGCCATGACCGCGCGTGAGCGCCTTGCGGAGTATGCGACCATGAAAGCACTTGGGTTCGGTCCGGCCCGGTTGATCGCGTTGATTACGGCTGAGTCGCTCGCCATTGCAGCAGTCGGCGCGCTGGGCGGCATCGCCGCTACCTTTCCAGTTGCCGACTGGTTCGGAGCCAAACTCGGGACACTGTTTCCGGTGTTCGGCGTTTCACGCGATACTGTAATCATGCAACTGGGGGCTGCGTTGCTCGTCGGCGTGGTTGCCGCGCTGTTTCCGGGCTTTCGCGCGGCCCGCTTGCGGATCGTTGATGGCCTGCGCAACATCGGCTGATCCTCGCGACACAATCGACCAGAAACTTTATGGCGATACCGTTTTCGTATGCTGCGAAAAACCTGAGGGCGCGCAAAATGACCACCGCGCTCACGGCTGCCGGAATGGCGCTGGTGGTCTTCGTATTCGCCACGGTGTTGATGCTGCAGGAGGGTCTCAGGAAGACATTGGTTGAGACCGGATCCGCGGATAACGTGGTCATCACGCGGCGTTCCTCAGGAACTGAGGTGCAGAGCGGGATCGATCGTCTGCAGGCCGCGATTGTCGCAAGCCAGCCTGAAATCGCGTATGGCCCTGATGGCCAGCCCATGGTATCGAAGGAAATGGTGGTGCTGATTACGCTGCAGAAGCGCGACTCGGACAAACCATCCAACGTGATCATACGTGGCCTGGATGCGCGTGGCCGGGGGCTGCGCCCGCAGGTGCATATCGTCGAAGGCCGCATGTTCCGGCCGGGTTCTTCGGAAATTATCGCGGGCAGAAGCATCGCCGAGCGCTTTCGCGGCGCGGGAGTCGGCGAACAACTGCGTTTTGGCATGCGCGACTGGGTCGTGGTGGGAACCTTCGATGCCAACAACAGCGGCTTCGATTCCGAAATATGGGGCGATGTCGATCAACTAATGCAGTCGTTTCGCCGGCCAGTGTATTCGTCGGTGATATTCAAGATAAATAATGTGCAGCGCTTCGAGGCCGTGAAATCGCGCCTGGAATCAGATCCGCGGCTCACGCTTGAAGCAAAGCCCGAGTCGCAGTTTTATGCGGAACAATCCGAAGTACTGTCCAACTTCATCGGCTATCTTGGTTTGACGCTCTCGGTCATTTTTTCGATCGGCGCAACGATCGGCGCAATGATCACGATGTATGCGTCGGTGGCGAGCCGCACAGCGGAGATCGGCACATTGCGCGCACTGGGTTTCCGCAGGAGGGGCATTCTCAGCGTGTTTTTGCTCGAAGCATTGTTGCTCGGGCTCGTCGGCGGCATTGCGGGAATAACGCTCGCCTCATTCATGCAGTTCTTGAGAATTTCAACAATGAACTGGCAATCCTTCGCCGAGCTGGCCTTTTCCTTCACGCTGAATCCCGCGATCATTGCCGCATCGCTGGCCTTTGCGCTGTTCATGGGGCTGGTAGGAGGTTTTCTGCCTGCGGTGCGCGCCTCACGTCTGAATATCGTAGACGCACTGCGGGCAGCGTAAACCGCCCGGCGATTACTGCTCGTCTTTGACCCGCTCTGCGTCGGCCGCAACATGGCGCGCGGATGCCGGGGCCTCGATGGTGCCCATATGGAATCGAAAGATCCCATCCCGCCGATCGCCGAAATAGAGCTTCAGCGTGCGCTTCACGGTGGCAAACGCCAGGCGGTCCCATGGAATCTGCTGTTCCTCGAACAGTGCGGTTTCCAGTGTCTCGGCTCCTGCCCTGAAGTCGAGATCGAGAAGCCGGGCACGAAATAGCATGTACACCTGGTTGATGTGGGGGATGTTGAAGAGTGCGTAAAGCCCCAGCATCTCGACTCTCGCGTTCGCTTCCTCGAGCGTCTCGCGCTGGGCGCCCTGGGCAGTCGTTTCACCGTTTTCCATGAATCCTGCGGGCACCGTCCATAGTCCGATGCGCGGCTCGATTGCGCGCCGGCAAAGCAGGATGCGGTTTTCCCATTCGGGGATGCACCCCACAACGATTTTCGGATTTTCGTAGTGAATGATCCCGCACTGCGCGCAAACAAAGCGGGGGAGGGTATCGCCGGTGGGCACACGGTGCTCTACTCGCGCGCCACAGGCACTGCAGAAATTCATCGGGATGGCGATCGGTTCGGTTCAGCAGTCATTATATAAGCGTGTCTGGCCTGGCTTGGCCCGTTTTTCGGCGCACCGCGGAGGCGGCGCGCAGTTAGAATTACGCGAGGTCCAACGCAACTAGGGACCAACCAGCGGAGGACACATGAAGGGCAAAGCGTTTATTGCAATCGTAATGGCCATGTTCTTCAGCTGCGCCGCGGCTGACGATAGTGGCAGGCTGGCAGGAACCTGGAAGGGCCCCTGGTATATCGGCATGAGCAGCGGCATCGCGGTGATGGATCTTGCGGCGGATGGCTCAGGAACAATCGTGCTCACGAATCTGGACGAGTTCGGCGCACAACCGGTCGCGCTGACGAAGCAGTCGTTCGATGGCAAGCGGCTCAATTTCAGCGCCATTGGTGCGAACGGCGCTCCGTTGGTCATGAACCTGCAATTGGGTGAGGGCGGCAAGCAACTGCGCGGCAACGGCAAGCATTCCGGATTCGGCGCAAGAATGGAATTGCAGCGAGCCGAGTGATGGCTTTGCCAAAAAAAAGCCAGCTTCCGCTGGCTTTTTTCTCGCGTCCGATTGAGCGCTAGCTCTCCGGAAGCGCCTTGATGTACTCAGCGAGCGCCTGTACCTCCTCGAAGCTCAGCTGGTTCTTGAACCCAGGCATCGGCGTCTTGCCGTTCATGATTTGCGCCATGACCTGCGCAAGCGTTTTGCGGGTGCCCGCCAGTTTGGGGCCATCGGCCTGTTTCATGCCGTAACCCTGATGGCACCAGCTGCACCTGGTGGCAAAAAGTTTCTTGATGTTTCCCCCGAATTTTTCGTTGATCTTGGCTGCGGCTTCGTCAGTGGGGTCCTGGGCGAAACCGGAAATCGAAAACAGGCCGGCAATAAGCGCGCCGGCAACGATAGTGCTCGTACTGCGCAAGACGTTCATCTGGTTCTCCGCAATGGCGGTGTACTTGCAACAAGAAAAAGGGCGAGGGATCGCTCCCTCGCCCGCAATTAACGCTTAGCTACAGCAGTCCGATTACAGGCCGAATACAACAAGCTGACCAGCATCGGTCGGCATTTCGGTGAACGGATGTCCGAACAGCGGGCCATAGTTGCCTGACACGTGGCTGCCCCATCCGGCTACGACAGCAATGTACTGCTTGCCGCCTGCCATGTAAGAGATCACACCGCCGTGGTGGCCGATACCGTTGTTATGCTTCCACAGCTCTTTGCCAGTGCGGGCATCGAGTGCGTGGAAATTGCCGTCGGCTCCCGGTACGAATACCAGGTTGCCCTTGGTTGACAGCAGCGAGGCCAGCGGCGGGTACTTGAACTCGGTACGCCACTTGATCTTGCCGGACAGCGGATCGCGGCCGGTCACATGGCCGTAGGCCTGCTTACCTTGCGGATGGGTTGCGGTCCACGAAGCGCCGAAGTATGCCTGGCCCGAGAAATCGGCCGGACGATCTGCCTTCACCACTTCGATATCAAAGCACCACTCCTGTCCGATCTTGTAGAACAGGCCGGTTCCCGGATTGAATGAACCCGTGTTCCAGCTGATCGCGCCGTCGATGGCCGGGCACACGTTGGTATGCTTGCCTTCGGGCAATTCGCGACGGCCGATGAGTTGGCCGGTCTTGGGATCGACGCCTTTGATGTAGTTGTAGGTTTCACCCAGCATGTAGGCGTTCTCCACCTTCAGCTGGTTGCCACTGCCAACCTGATCCGCGTTGTAAACGAAAATAATGCCGCCCTTGTTCGGGTGCAGCATGTAACGCTTGCCGCCCTTCTCGAGGGTCATGAATTCGCCGGGCGCGGCATCGAAATCCCACGCATCGTGCGGCATTTCCGAGAAGTACGACTTCAACTCGCCACTATCGGCATCCAGAACAACGACGGAGGAGCTGTACAGGTTTTCACCCGGACGCGGCCCATCGGTCTTCCAGTTTTCGCCGGCATAGTCATAGTCAGGTGCCGGGTTAGCGGTACCCCACCAGACGCTATTGGTCTTCGCGTCGTAGGAGCCCGTCATCCAGCCACCGCCACCACCGATTTTCCAGGAGTCATTGCCCCAGGACTTGCGCGACCGCTCGTCACCACCGATGGTATCGAACTGCCATGCCACTTCCCCGGTTTGGGCGTTAACGGCAAAGATCGGGCCGCAGCAGCCGGACAATTCGCCACCGTTGGAACCGATGATGACTTTGTCTTTGACAATTACGGGAGCGCCGGTGAAGCCCTTGTTGCCTTTTTCAACGCTGAGGATCGTGTTGTCCCAGGCTACTTTACCGGTCTTCGCATCGAGAGCAATCAGGCGCCCGTCGACGGTGCCGAGGTAAACTTTGCCGTAGCCAAGTGCCAGGCCGCGGTTGTACGGATTGTAGAACGTGCCTTCCGCGCGCTCGGTGTCGATCTTGGCCTGATAGCGCCACACCACTGCACCGGTGGCACCGTCAAGAGCCCACACCTGTCCTGACGCACTCGTGTAGTACAGAACGCCGTCCGCGACCAGCGGGAAGGATTGAATGCCGCGCTTGCTGGCTGAAGGTGTATGCAGCCAGGCTACGTGCAGGTTTTTGACGTTGTCTGCGTTGATCTGATCCAGGCCACTATAGTGCCAGCCCTTGAATGACTGGTGATACATCAGCCAGTTGTTTGCGTCCTTGTCGGCATTCAACAGGCGATCCCAGGTGACATCTGCTGCCATTGCCTGGGAAGCGAACCCGACGAAAGCCGCCGCGGACAGGGCCTTTGCGACCCCCGTATAAGTCCATCGTTTCATAATCTCTCCCGATCATTTTAATGGTGGATGGGCACAACTTTATGAAGACTTGATTTGACCCAGTGAACATCGACTGCTTCTAATAGTTATTCAAATCGTCTCTTCAAGACGACGTTCATAGGGGAGCCCACGGCAAATGTAGCCCGCATCATTTTCGATTGCAAGCACGTCAAGGAAAATTCGCGATGTCCTACAAAACAGCACCAGTCCGGCAAACAGGACTGCTGCGCCGCCGCAAAACGGGTGCAGCGTGCGCAATGGCACAATGTGTATCAGGAGGCGGCCCGGACATTTTGAAAGGAACGTGCTGATGCGGCATCTTGCAGTGCCCGAGGCAGAACTGGAATTCCGGCATGTGCGCGCCTCGGGCCCGGGCGGTCAGAACGTGAACAAGGTTTCCTCGGCTGTGGAACTTCGCTTCGACATCGGAGCCAGCCGTTCGCTGCCAGATGATGTGAAGTTAAGGCTGCGCCGACTTGCCGGACGGCGGGTCAGCGCGCTCGGCGTCCTCGTCATCGATGCCGGTCGCTTTCGCACGCAGGAAGCCAATCGTCGTGATGCGCTGGCGCGGCTGGATGAGCTGGTGCGCGCTGCCTCCATAAAACCGAAGACCCGCATTGCCACGCGCCCGACCCGCGCTGCCAAGGAGCGCAGAATCGCTGCCAAACGCACGCGGTCCACAGTGAAACGCACTCGCGGCCGCGTAGCGGAGACGGACTGATTCCGCTGAATCGCGGTAACGGCCTAGCGAGTCACAACCATTTTTTCCATTTGAAAATGGAGATCATGATGAGGATGACAGCCACCATGAGGATGAGTGATCCCTGGAAGCCATAATGCCAGTCGAGCTCGGGAAAATTGCGGAAATTCATGCCGAAAATGCCGGTGATGAACGTAAGAGGCATGAAGATCGCAGAAAACAGCGTCAACACCTTCATGACGCTGTTGGTCCGCGTCGTCATGGTCGAATAATAGGAATCGAGCATGCCGTTCAACAGATCGCGGAACGTGTCCACGCTATCCGTGACCTGCATGACATGATCGTGCAGATCACGGAAAAATGCCGCATTGGATTCGCGCACCAGAATAGATTCAGAACGTTGTAATCCCGTGACGACTTCGCGCAGCGGCCAGACCGATTTGCGCAGGAAAATCATGTCGCGCTTGATCGCATACACGGAGCGCAAAGTCTCCTGTCCGGGATTCGTGATCACGATTTCTTCCAGGTGTTCTATTTTTTCGCCGAGCTTCTCGAGCACGACAAAATAGTGATCGACGATGATGTCGAGAATGGCATAGGCGAGATAGTCGGTACCCAGCTTGCGAATGCGCCCCAGCGACCTGCGAATGCGTTCGCGCAACGGATCGAAAAAATCTCCTGCGCGCTCCTGGAACGTAATGACATAGTTCTGACCGATGATCAGCGACAGTTGTTCGATCTCAATGTCGCTGCGCGCGCTGTCGTAATCCAGCATTTTGACGACGATATAAATATAGTCGCCGTAATCCTCGAACTTGGGCCGCTGGTCGGTATTCAGAATGTCCTCCAGCATGAGCGAATTGAAGCCCATGACCTGGCCGAACGCTTCCAGCAGCCCGGGTTCAGTGACGCTATCCACATTGATCCAGGTCACCGTCTGCGCGTTCTTGAACGGGATGCAGTCGTCCACCCGCTGCAACTCCTTCTCCACGACTCTGTGTTCGTCGTAGTCGAGCATGGTGACGCGCGGGACCAGCGTCTTCTTCTCGCCGGTGTAAACCAGCGAACCCGGAGCCAGCCCCGGTTTGCCGCGGGGGCGGAAGAGTTTTTTGCGATGGGCTGTTCTGCGGGCCACGGGTTGGCTTTCTTCAGCGTCGTTCCGGCAGGATACGCTGTAGCAACGCGACCAGTTGGACACGTTCGCGCACGGATAGCTCGCGCACCACGCGGCGTTCATGGCTGGCGACCTTGCGCTTCAACTTACGCAGCAGCGCCGTGCCTTCGTCCGACAGAAACAGGCCGTTGCTTCGCCGGTCCGCCGCATGGCGCTTGACCAGGCCGCGTGCTTCCAGCTTGTCAATCACCGTCACTACTGTCGAGCGATCCAGATGCGCGGCATTGGCGAGCGCCTGCTGGGTCAGGCCGGGATTTTCTCCAATAACGACCAGAATGCCGAACAGGCCGGGGGAAATGCCGCTTTCTCCTACCGTGTCCGCGAAATCGGCAAAGATCGCGCGCTGTGCGAGCCGCAGCTGGTAGCCGATGAGCCCGGGCAGCACGCCCAGCTGTGGCGGCTTGCGGTGGCGCGGCGCGCGCGGTTGCGTCCGCGCGCCGGATTGTTTGACATCCAACAGTTTGCTTCCCATACTTGGCAACGATAATAGTCCATCGGCCCGATCCCTGCCAGCGGAGCAATTCCGTGAGTGTAACCATCACCGTCGCCGACCTTGACCAGTCCGTTCCCGCCGAAGAAGGGCAGACCGTCCTTGATGCCTTGCTGGCGAACGGCGTGGGCTTCGCCTACAGTTGCCAGGCAGGTAATTGCGGCACGTGCAAGTGCGAGCTGGTTTCCGGTGACATCATGGAACTCGAGTATTCGGAGCACGCGTTGTCCGCTGAAGAACGCAGCCGCGGCCTAGTGCTTGCCTGCCGTTCGCAGGTCTGGGGCGATGTGGTGGTGCGCCGGCTCGAGGCTGAGGATTTCGTCGTCCATCCGTCGCGCGTATTGCGTTGCAGAGTGGCCGAGCTGATGCCGCTTACGCACGATATTTTGCGGCTGCGCATGGAGATCGTCTCGGGCGGTCCATTTACATTTTCGGCAGGTCAGTTCGCCAGCCTCGAATTTCCGGTCGCCGCCGGTGCGGTACGCGATTATTCCATGGCGAATTGTCCGCACGAGAGCGTGCTGGAATTTCATATCCGCGTGATGCAGGCGGAACGTTCGGTCAGCCGGCGCGTAGCGACGCTGCTGAAAGCCGGCGACATCGTCAAAATTTCGGGCCCCCTCGGAACGTCCTATCTGCGCTCGCAACATGCCGGCGCGATGCTGTGCGTGGCCGGCGGCAGCGGCCTCGCGCCCATCAAGTCGATTATCGAAACGGCCTTGCATGACGGCTTTACGCAGCCGCTACATCTTTACTTCGGGGTGCGTTCAGAGCGCGATGTCTATTTTGAACAGGAGCTGGCCCAACTGCAGAGGCGGTTTGCATCCTTCACGGCCCATATCGTGCTGTCACAGCAAGCGTTGCGGCCTGATGCTGCGGGCGCGACACTGCTGCCCAGAAGGCACGGCTTCGTCACCGATGCAGTTGCGGCAGATTTCGCCGATCTGGCCGGGTTCAAGGTGTATTTTGCCGGACCGCCAGCCATGGTTGACGCCGCGAATGCGCTTGCGCGCGAGCGTGGCGTGCAAGCGCGCGATATCCATGCCGACGCGTTCTTCCCCGCGGCAAGCGAAACCAAACAACCAGCGAGCATGCAATGAACAACGACCGCACGTTGTCCGGTAGGGTTGCCCTGGTCACGGGCGGCGCACGGGGCATCGGCCTTGCGATCGTTGAAGAACTGCACCGGCGCGGAGCGCGGGTGCTGATTGCCGATAGCGGCGTAAGCATCTCCGGCGAGCAGCCGGATGCGACTGTCGCGCAATCAATTGCCGCGAAACTTGGCGCAGACGCGAAGCCGTTCTGCGAAGACCTGACGCAGCCGGGTACGCCGGAACGTGCCGTGCAGGCCGCGTTGGCGAGTTACGGCGCGATCGATATCGTGATCAACAACGCGGCCATTATCCGCGACGCGTTTATTTTCAAGGCAAGCCGCGAGAACTGGGACCAGGTACTGGCAACCAACCTCAGCGTTCCTTTCCGCCTGCTGGCGGCAGCGACTCCGCACATGCGTGAACAACAGAAGAGCGGCCGGGCGCCCGGCCGTATCGTCAACATCGTGTCCAGCGCGGGACTGTTCGGTAATTTCGGACAGTCGGCTTATGCGTCGGCCAAAGCGGGCCTGGTCGGACTTACGCGCGTCGTCGCCATGGACATGTCGCGCTCGAACGTCACCTGCAATGCCATCGCGCCGTTTGCGGCGACCCGCGTCACTGAATCGATTCAGCCAGCCAATGAAGCACAGACGCGTTACAAGCAACGCGCGCTCGACATACCGGCGCACTATGTTGCCAGGCTCGCCGTATTCCTGAGTTCGAATGCCAATGAGGCGACCGGACAGTTGTTTGGCGTGCGTGGCCGGGAATTGATGCTGTTTTCCCAGCCGCGCCCGATTGCACGCAGTCTGATGCCTGCAGGCATTGCATGGGAAGAAGCGGCGCTGGCGCAGGCCATCAAAACTGAATTTGCGCCGCGCATGACTGACCTGGCCACCGACCTGGAATTTTTCAATACCGAACCAATCCTCTGAGGACAAACTCATGAGCATCACGACTAGTGCAACCTTCGCCGTTAAAACTGCGGCAGAACTTGCGCAACAACCGCAGGAGTACCAGACCGCCGTCAAAAAAATCGTCATCAGCCACGCGGTGAACGAACTATATGGCGCGCAAGTCTTCGATGAGCCTGCCATTGCGCTCGCACCGACCCCGTATGCAAAATGGCTGACCTGTCGCGTGGCGATGGAGGAGTACCATCATCATGTGCGTTTCCGGGCGCTCGCCGAGCAGATCGGCGTGCCGGCGGAAATGATGGATCCGAACATCAAGAAGCCGCTGACTATTTTTGGATTTCAATTGAAGACTTGGCCGGAATTCTGTGTGATAAAGGCGATAGCCGACTTTGCCGAAATCCTGCAGGTGGAAGATCTGCTGCATTGTTCGTTTCACCCCTTGCGCGACCTGGCCCGCATTACCATGCCCGAAGAAAAGTTCCACGCCAAATTCGGCAAGGATTTCTGCACCGAGCTCATTCGCACAGAACAGGGCAAGGCTGCCGTGCAGGACGCAATCAACCGTTATTTCCCGATCACGCCGGGCTTTTTCGGCGCGAGCAACTCCAAGAATAACGAAATGTACCGGCGCTGGTCGCTGAAGAGCCGCAGCAACGATGAGATGCGCGAAGATTTTGTGTCGCGCGTTACCGAACTGGTGGAGAAGGATTTCGGTTTGCAACTGCCAAAAATCCACTAGATGCAGGCAGCAAAGCTGGAGGCAATATGAGCCGACCCTTGCAGGATCCCCGCGCAGAGCGGGAAGCATATTACCGGCGCATCGCGCCAGCGCATCTGACTCCGTTGTGGGAAATGATGAGCGCGCTGGTACCACGCGAGCCGAAGTCGCTTTGTGTTCCGGCACTCTGGAAGTATGCTGAGGTGCGCCCGTGGCTGATGGAATCAGGCGCCCTGATCACGGCCAAGGAAGCCGTGCGCCGCGTGCTGATACTCGAGAACCCGGGACTGCGCGGGCAGTCGGCAATCACGAATTCGCTGTATGCGGGTTGGCAATTGATTCTCCCTGGAGAAGTTGCGCCGAGCCACCGCCATACCCAAACGGCGCTGCGGCTGATCGTTGAAGGCACGGGCGCCTACACTGCGGTCGATGGGGAACGGGTGACCATGCATCCCGGTGACTTCATCATCACGCCGTCCTGGACCTGGCACGATCATGGCAACGCAGCGCAAGAGCCTGTGGTCTGGCTCGATGGACTCGACATTCCGATGGTTCGCTTCTTCGACGCAGGCTTTTCCGAAGACTATCCGCAAGACGAACAGGAGGTCGTGCGTCCGGAAGGCGATGCCTGGCTGCGTTACGGCAATAATTTACTTCCGATCGGATTCCAGCCGCGGGATGCGACCTCGCCGGTGTTTGCCTATCCCTACGCGAAATCCCGGCAGAGCCTGCTGCAGCTGGCGCGGGTTGACCAGCCGCACGTGAGCCATGGCCACAAAATGGAATTCGTCAATCCCGCGACCGGTGGCCCGGCCATGCCCACCATGGCCGCTTATATACAATACCTGCCCAAAGGTTTCGGCGGCCGGCCTTATCGCAGCACCGACGGCACCGTGTTCTCGGTCATCGAGGGTGGAGGTCGAGTCGTGATCGAGGGCGAAACGTTTACCTTTTCCGCTCGCGACACGTTCGTGGTGCCTTCGTGGCAGCGCTATGCGCTGCACGCTGCGCAAGACTGCACGCTGTTCAGCTACTCCGACCGGCCGGTGCAGCGGGCGCTAGGCATCTGGCGCGAACAGCAAGTGCTATAAGCTGCGACTCCCGGTTTTTTAAATCAGGCTCACCCATAAAAATCATGAATTCATCGGAATTGCTGTTCGAGATTGGCGCAGTACCCTCGGTACCAGTCGTGGGACGCAAGGAACGTTTTCCGGTGCACCGTATTTATTGTGTCGGTCGCAACTATGCGGCGCATGCGCGTGAAATGGGCAAGGATCCGGACAAAGAGCCGCCTTTTTTCTTCCTGAAGCCGGCCGATGCGGTGCTGCCGGGCGGCGGCAAAATGCACTACCCGCCGGGGACACAAAATCTGCACCACGAAATCGAAATGGTCGTTGCGCTGCGCGGCGAAGGCCGCAATATTCCGGCCGCCAAGGCGCTCGATCTGGTGTTCGGCTACGCGGTGGGCCTCGATATGACGCGCCGCGACCTGCAGTTCAAAGCGCGCGACATGGGCCGTCCATGGGATTTCGGCAAAGCCTTCGATGAATCGGCGCCTATTTCAGCCATACATCCGGTCGCCAGCAATGGTCATCACTCGACCGGCAAAATTTGGTTGAAGGTCAACGACAAAATGCGACAGGAGGCGGACCTGTCCGAGATGATCTGGAACGTGCCGGACACAATCGCGTTCCTGTCGGAGTATTACCTGCTAAAACCGGGCGACCTGATTTATACCGGCACGCCTGCGGGCGTAGGCGCCGTAAAAAAGGGCGACCGTATGCTTGGGGGTGTCGACGGACTGGGCGAACTGTCTGTGACCATCGAATAGGCGGTCAAGCAAAATCACATGCAAGCAGTCAGGCAGGGCGATACGTGGCTCGAAGTCGCGCTCAATGGACCCTGGACGCGCAAGTACCAGCCACGGATTCCCGTTACAGTCGCCGAAATCATCGAAGAGGGTATTGCTTGCGCGCAAGCCGGAGCGGCTATCATTCATGCGCATGCCTATGATGAAGCGACTGGCCAGCAGACGCAGAGCACGGACATTTACGCACGCATCATCGATGGCATTCGAAGCAGGGTCGATGCCATCGTCTATCCGACCATCCCGTCCGCCGGCCTCGGATCCCGCCACCCGCTGACTACAGGGCAGCGCTTTGCGCACATCGAAGAACTGGCCCGCCGCGGCCTGATCGAATGGGCGGCCGTCGATCCGGGCTCAACCAATTTTGCCTTGTACGATGATTTGCGCGAAGACAAACCCGGATTCGTCTATCTGAATCCAGAGGAAGATATCCGTCATGGGCTCAAGCTCGCAATGCGCTTCGGCCTGCACGCGAGTTACGCGATTTATGAACCGGGCTTCATGCGGCTTGGCGCCACCCTGCACTGGCGGGAAAGCTGTCCCGCGCCGATTTATCGGTTGATGTTTTCAAGCGGCTATACGTTTGGTTTTCCTCCGGAAGACTATGCGCTTACGGCGTATCTGAAATTGCTCGACCAAGTCGCGCCTGGCGCGAACTGGATGCTGGCGGGGTTGCACGTGGATGTTGCGCCGATGATTCCGCGCGCGATTGCCGAAGGCGGGCACGTGCGCGTGGGACTTGAAGATGCGCCGTGGGGTTCCGACAAAACCAACCTGCAATGGGTTGAAGACGCCGCGCGGCGGATTGAGAATTCCGGAGGAGCGCTCGCTACGGCGCAGGACATCCGCGCGACTCTGAGTCCGGAAGAGTAAGCCGTCCGGGTGCTCCAAGCAGACTATGCACGGGACGTGGCAACGTCACGACCGTTGTTGATGACCTGACCATACTGTTTGAACCGGCCGCGCGATGTCAGGCTATGGCGGCGGCCATATCTCCATACCGAATTAGTATGGCTCGCGCAGTTGCCTCGCGAGAGGCAAAGCGCGGCGTAACCATGAATCCAGAATCGTTTCTCGTTCGAGCGCTGCTTTGTTTGCTTGGTGTCTGGTGCCTGGTGGCTGCAGACAGCGCCGCCGCGGACGCAAGCTTCCCGCGCCTGATGGGAATGAATATCGGCGCCAAGCACTATCAGGACGCACGCTATCAACAGGAGCTTGCGCGCCTTGACGTGGTGATTCTTGGTTTTTACAAAGGCTGGCAGCCGCAGGGCTATGCGCCAACTTCGAGTGCAGCAATGCGCAAGGTCGTGCGGGAAATCAAGGCACGCCATCCCGGTATCCTGATCGGCCAGTACACGATCTTGAACGAGGTTTACGGCGAGCCAACCGATGTCTCCACAGCGGATCTGCGCGCCAAGCTGGACGCGAACAAATGGTGGTTGCGTAACGCTGCGGGGCGAAAAGTCCAGTGGACCGATCAATACAACGCCTGGGAAACCAATTTTACCGGCTGGACCGAGCCGGACGCCGAGGGCCGGCGCTGGCCGGAGTGGCTGGCCGAGCGCAATTACGAAGTGTTCTTCCGCGACATACCGGAGTTCGATATTGTCTACCTCGACAGTGTCATGGGATTCTCACGGGTGCGCGCCAGCTGGAAACAGGATGGCCGCGATGCGCGTCCGGACGATGAAGACATTGAAGAGGCGCATCGCGCCGGACATCTCGCGCATTGGGCCCGAATCCGAGAGCTTCAGCCCAAGGCGTTGCTGATCGGCAATGCCGACAATGATCTGTCGAACGACCAGTGGCGCAATCAACTCGATGGCGCTTTTCTGGAAGGGCTGATGGGCGAACACTGGTCGATCGAAAAGCGCCGTGGATGGGGCAAGATGATGGCGCGTTATCGTGCCGCGTTGGAGAATACGCGCGAACCGAAAATCGTCGGCTTCAACGTATCGGGCGCGCCGGATGACTACCGGTTCTTTCGCTATGCATATACCTCCTGCCTGCTCGACGACGGCTACTTCTCCTTCACCGACAAGTCAAAGGGCTACAGCAGCGTGCCATGGTTCGATGAGTACGAATACAAACTCGGTCAGCCGCTGTCGCCGCCGCAGACAGAACCCTGGCAGGAAGAGATCTGGCGCCGGGATTTTGAGCATGGCGTGGTGCTGCTTAATCCCACCAACGAGCCCAGGAAGGTAACGCTCGAGCCGGGGTTGCGACGGCTTGCGGGCAAACAGGATGCCGAACTCAACGATGGTTCGGCTGTGACCCGGTTGACGTTGCGACCGAAGGACGGCATCGTGCTCCGCCGCTGAAGCTCGGTTCCCGCGCGCGAATTTATGCGTGCATGGTTTTCACACCGGTGCAGCGGGGAGCGTCGGCTATAATTTGCTCCCTACTTGCAACCACGGGGACGGCATGACCGCAAAGATTGGCATCACCATGGGCGATCCGTCCGGGATCGGACCGGAAATCATCGTCAAGACGCTCGCGCAGATGAGTCCTGCCATGCGCTCGCTTTCCGTGGTCGTGGGTAACCTGGCGATCTTGAAACGTGCCGACAAGCTGCTTGGCACCGGACTCAAGTTCATCAACGGACTGGACACCCGGGACGGCGAAGTGCCGGTTGCGGATGTCAGCACCAAGGATCAGGACAAGATCGTCGATGGTAAGGTTTCGGCTGCAGGCGGCGAGGCTGCTTACCGTTATGTCGAAGCGGCGGTCAAGCTTGCGCTGGACCACAAAATCGAAGTCATCGTGACCGCGCCGCTGAACAAGGCAGCCATGCATTCGGCCGGCCATCATTTCGATGGGCACACCGAGCTGTTGGCTCATCTTACGGGAGCCAAGTCGTCGTTCATGTTGCTCGCGAGCGACAAGCTCAATGCCATCCATGTGACGACGCACCAGTCGCTCAAGAATGCCGCCGAGCGTCCCACCATCGAAAGAGTCGTCGCGACCATTCGTGCGGGAGATGAGCATTTTCGGCAGTTGGGCATCGAGCACCCGCGCATCGCCGTTGCGGGCCTGAACCCGCATAGCGGGGAAGGCGGCATTTTCGGGCGCGAAGAAATTGAACGTATCCAGCCGGCGATAGAGATCGCGCGCAAGGAAGGCATCGATGTCAAAGGCCCAATCTCAGGTGACACGGTTTTTTACCGCGCGCTTAAAGGCGAATTCGATCTGGTGGTCGCGCAATATCATGACCAGGGCCATATTCCGACCAAGCTGATCGCCTTCGATGAAACGGTAAACGTCAGTCTCGGTCTACCGATACGCCGCACGTCGGTCGATCATGGCACGGCGCACGACATCGCCTGGACCGGCAAGGCAAATAACGTGAATATGCAGTCGGCCATCGCTTACGCCCGCAAGATCGCGGACCACGTTGCGGCGTAGTACCGGGATTGCAGGCATTCGCAGTTCTGATTCTTTGGCGGATTAGGTTCCTGATAAGCTGCGGGCCATGGCTATGCTTGTTGCATCGTCCGCAAAACTCAAATGGCAGCCCAGCGCCGGGTTCTGATTGTCGCCGATGATCTAACTGGCGCGATGGATAGCGCAGGGCCATTTGCGGCGCGCGGCGCCGAAACGTGGGTCGTGGCAATGCCGATGCGCTGTGACCCTGCGTTGCTCGAGTCCGCACGGGTTGTGTCAGTCAATACGGAGACGAGGCATCTTCCAGCGACCGAGGCCGCCGCCCGCGTACGCGAGATTGTCCGCCATCTGGGCTGCGAACGATTCAATGTTGTCGTAAAAAAAATTGACTCGACGTTGAGAGGCAATGTCGCGGCCGAAACACTCGCGCTCATGGATGCGAGTGGCCGGCGCGAAGCCGTGGTGGCAGCGGCGTTCCCGGCACAGGGGCGCACCGTGCGCGATGGCCGCGTGCTGGTCGACGGCAAGCCGCTAGCCGAAACAGCCTTCGCCAGGGATGCACTTTCACCACCTCCGTTGATGCCGCTGCAACAGGTGTTCGCCGACGCAGCAGCCGGATTGCGCGTCAGGGTGGTTGCGCCGGCCGACGCATTTACCGGCGCAACGGACATCTGGATCGCGGACAGTGCCAGTGACGCCGATCTCTCGGCGATCGTGAAGACGTTCGTGTCGCGCACGGGACGCGTCTTGATGGTGGGATCTGCAGGTCTTACGCAGGCACTTGCGTTGGCTTGTTTCGATGCTGGATCTCAGCCAGACCGCCCGCGCAATATCGACGGTACGATTGTGTTTGCAGTTGGCTCGCGGGCTGCACGTAGTGCCGAGCAAGTGGAGGCACTGGTCGCGGAAGGGCACACCGAGATTCTGCGTGCGCCAAACGGCCGCTTGCTTGCAAACAACATTCCGCTTGCCAAAAATATCGTGCTCAAGACCGCGCCAGGCGACATCGGTAATGAGCGCGATGCCGAGTCCGTCGCTGCAGAACTGGCCAGGCATGCAATTGAAATTGCGAACCGCACGCAGGCGCAGGCGTTGGTTGCAACCGGCGGCGACACCGCAATCGCCATTCTCGCCGCCAGCGATAACCCGGCGTTGCAAGTGTTGGGTGACCTGATGGCCGGCATTCCCTATGCGCGGATCACTGTTTCCGGCAAGCCACTGTGGCTAGTCACCAAGGCCGGTGGGTTCGGCGCGCCCGATACGTTCCGTGACGTCGCACGCGGGTTGCGAGGCGGTTGATGCCATGAAGCGCAAAAAAAGCATCGACAGTTTTTTGAATCCCGCCAGCGTTGCCATTGTGGGCGCAAGCGAGCGGCCAACCAGTTCCGGCGGAGCCGTGTTGCGTAACTTGCACAAAAGCGGCTATCCCGGTCGCATCGTGGCAGTCAATCCCAAAGGTGGTGAAATCGACGGCCTGCAAGTCACAACTTCCCTGCAGCAGTTGGGCACGCCGGTCGACCTGGTCATTGTGTTGGTGCGGCCGGAAAGCATTCTGGACGTTGTGACCGAGGCCGCGGACAGCGGCCACAAAAACATCCTTATTTTGCCCGGTGGTTTTGCAGAAGCGGGTGAAAGCGGACGGATGCGCGACCAGGCACTCAATCAACTTGCCACCGCGCGCGGACTGACGATCGGCGGTCCTAACTGCGCCGGCGTGGTCAACCTGCTGGATGCTAAAGCGCCGTTTGCCGCGACCTTCTTTCGTGACATGCCACGCGGCGGGCCAGTGGCAATGATTTCGCAGTCGGGTGCGCTCATCGAAGAGGCGATCAACGCGAGTCACACGCAAAATATTCCTCTAGGCGCGGTAATTTCCGTCGGCAATAGCATGCATTTGGGCATTATTGAGTATCTGGAGCAACTGGGTGCCGACCCGCGCTGCCATGCAATCATGCTGTATGTCGAATCGTTTGGCGACGCGGTCCGGTTTGGCGAAGCCGCGCGTACGGTGTCAAAGAAGAAGCCGGTGATTGCCCTGGTGGGCGGGCGCACCGCCGGCGGGCGCGACGCGGCGTTTCGGCATACTGGTTCGCGGCCGGGGGATGATGCGACCACCGATGAGTTCTGTCGCCGCAGTGGCATCGTCAGAGTCCGCAGCCTGCGGCGGCTGCTGCTAGCGGGAAAGGCCTGCGGCGCATTTCCAGCGGGAATCGGAAAACGGGTCTTGCTGTTGTCGAATTCTGGCGGGCCGGGTGTTCTGGCAGCCGATCAGGCGCTCGACGAGGGACTGGTGCTGCCGGACTTGCCTGGCGCAATAGCGGAGTCTTTGCGCAAAATTCTGCCTGCTGAAGCGTCCATTGCCAATCCTCTCGATCTTCTCGCGGACGCTCGCGCGGAGCGTTTTCGTGCGACGCTTTCGGCCGTGCTGCAATTTGGTGAAATGCAGTTCGATGCCATTCTCATGATCCACGTCGTCCCCTTCATGGTGGATGCCGGCGAAGTGGTCGAGGCACTGGCTGCACTGTGCACGAAGGCCCGGGTTCCGGTCATGCATTGCATGATGGGCACGCTCGAACACAGGGAGCACTGGTTTGCGCGCATGGAACGAAGCGGCGTGCCAACCTTCAAGGATGCAGAAGAAATGTGCATCGCGGCCGGTGCACTGGCACGGCATCGCGAACTTAATGCACTGCGCTGACCCGCAAACCAGCTACTGGAGACGCACATGCTGAAACTTTACGGTTACTTCAGAAGTTCGGCGTCTTACCGCGTGCGTATCGCGCTCGCCATGAAGGGTCTCGATTACGAGCAGGCCAGCATTCACCTGGCCAAAGGCAGGCAATACGCGCCCGAATTTTCCACTGTCAGCCCGCAAAATCTTGTCCCGGTACTCGAGCACGACAGCCAAAAGTTCTATCAATCACTGGCCATCATCGAATACCTGGATGAAAAATTCCCGAACCCGCCTTTGTTGCCAGCCGATGCTTCCGCACGCAGCCGCGTGCGTTCGCTGGCGCTAATCACTGCGTGCGAGATCCATCCACTGAATAACACTCGTGTGCTGGCTTATCTGACGGAAACGCTGCGGGTCAGCGATGAACAAAAAAAC
>JBJMWI010000008.1:0-3717 GCA_045810225.1 Burkholderiales bacterium | reverse complement strand
TTGCTTTCCGGCCCATGGACGACGATCAGTTACTACGCTATAGCCGCCACATCTTGTTACCGGAGATTGAGATCAACGGTCAGCAAAAGCTGTTGGAGGGGCATGCCTTGATCGTGGGCGCGGGCGGGCTGGGTGCGCCGGTATCACTTTATCTTGCAGCAAGCGGCGTAGGCCGGCTGACGATCTGCGACGATGACGATGTCGACTTGACCAATCTTCAGCGGCAAATCGTACATTTCACCGATTCAATCGGTGAGCGCAAGGTTGAATCCGCGCGCCGCACACTGGCGCGAATCAATCCGCAGACCGTAGTCGATACCATTGCGGAACGTGTCGCAGGCGAAAAACTGGAGCAACTGATTCACGCAGCTGATGTGGTCGTGGATTGCAGCGATAACTTCGGCACGCGTCATGCCATCAACCGGGCTTGCGTGAAATTTGCCAAGCCGCTCGTTTCGGGCGCGGGTGTGCGCTTCGACGGCCAAGTCACCGTATTTGATCTGCGCAAACCAGACAGCCCGTGCTATCACTGCCTGTTTCCGCAGAGCGGCGATGTCGAGGAAATGCGTTGCGCAGTCATGGGCGTGTTTGCTCCGCTGGTCGGCATCATCGGATCTATTCAGGCCGCGGAAGCACTCAAACTGTTGATGGGCATTGGCCGGGACCTTAGCGGACGACTTTTGCTGCTGGACGCACTGGCGATGGAATGGCGCAGCGTGAGGCTCAAGAAAGATCCGAACTGTGCCGTGTGCGGCGCGGGCGGCGATACCGCCGGTGATCGGGTGGTTAAGTGATTTAGTTATGGCAGTTAACTAAATCAGCCAATCATTCCTTCCGATACTCCACGCGCGTGTGGCCATTGGCCGCGGACACGTAGATCATTTCCTTGCTGGTCACTTCCTTGAGTTTCCATGCGGCCGCAAATCCCGCTGGTAGCAAACTCGGCAACGTTGAAGATTCTATTTTGGTATGCAGGTAACCATCGCGGACTGACCACTTACCGCTGGCGGAAAAGTAATACACCAGCCGTCCATTGCGGACTTCGTAGTTAGGACGATCCGGTAAGTAGAAATCGGGCGGGACAAGCATGCGCACCTCCCCTTGCCAATTGACACGCCCGCCCGGAAGCAATGTCAACCGGGTCTCGACAATGACATCATCCGGCGCGACTTCGCGGGAGCTCCATGTGCCAACGACCACTTTCGCGAAGTCATCGTCGGAAGCGCCGCAACCGCTCACCAATGCAGCACACGTGAGCAACAAAACTTTGACGGTATGCCCGGTGTGTGACAACGCTAGACCAGTGCCGGCCATTGCGCGGCCCAATGTTCGGTGGGGTCGCGTCTGAATCCGCTCTTGGCAAATTGATGCCATCGACCCATCACGAAGGCGATCATTAGATTGGCCTGCGCGGCCGCATCAGTATTTTCCGGAATCTCCTTCTGGGAGACGGCGAAACGCAGCGCCTGCTTCAATGTTGTTTCCAGCCGGTCCTGTAGTTGATTGATGCGCGCTTGCAACCGTTCATCCTCATTGACGAGTGCATCGCCGATCAGAACGCGCGTCATGCCGGGATTTTTTTTTGCGAACCCGAGCAAGGTCGATATGATCGCTTCGAGTTGCTTCAGTCCACTGGTTTCTTCGCCGGTAATTTTGTTGACCAGACCGAATAGCGTTTGCTCGATAAATTCAATCAATCCCTCGAACATTTGCGCCTTGCTGGCGAAATGCCGGTAGAGCGCTGCTTCGGACACATCGAGCCGGGCCGCGAGCGCCGCCGTTGTAATCTTCTCCACCTTGGGATTCTCGAGCATGCTCGCAAGGGTCTGCAGAATCTGCAGCTTGCGCTCTCCGGGCTTCGTCGGCATGGCGGCGTTTTTTAAAGGAACAGCAAAAGGTTACTCGAACGCCGCGGAATTTAACACGAACCGGTTCGGCGCGAACCAACTTGCGTCAAAGAAGACGCAAAAGCCCGGGCAATCGAAACAGGTGCCGCACCCTTACATTAACCCATCCCGGGACACAACTCGATTCGGTGACCCATACCGTTTTCATCCCTAACCGTCGCGCCGTGCGTAGGTTCTCCAGGCTGTCCTCAACCATGACACAGCGCGATGCAACCAGACGATGAGCGCGCATCAGACGCAAGAATGCATGTGCTTGGGGCTTGGGCCGGAAGCGGGTGTGCTCAATGGCGAAGACATCGTCGAATAAATCATGCACGCCCAGTGCGCGTAGCACTTCATCCGCATAAACGGCGGGCGCATTTGAGAATACGATCTTGCGTCCCGGCAGGCGGCGCAGGACGTGGCGCAATTCGCGGCGCACAACTACCATCGTGCCGAGATTGGCAAAGCGGTGCGTTTCGCGCAGGAAATGGATGGGATCGACACCGTGGTGGCGGATCAAGCCGATTATCGTGGCGCCATAACGCCTCCAGTAGGCATCCCGTAAGGCGCTAGCCTCCTCGTCGCTCAGATCCAGCAATCTGGCGACATAGTCGGTCATTGATCGGTTGATGTGCGGGAATATATGCGGCCGCGCATCGTGCAGGGTGTTATCGAGGTCGAATATCCAGACCCTGGACTTGGCCGCGCCTGAAGTGCTCATGTCGGCAGCGAACGCGGGCGCCTAGCGATTGCGGATCAGCGTTCCGACGCCTTGGTCGGTGAGCACCTCCAACAATAGCGCGTGCTCGACGCGCCCGTCGATGATATGAACGCTTTTGACGCCGCTCTTGGCGGCGTCCAGCGCTGAGCCGATCTTGGGAAGCATGCCGCCATGAATTGTGCCATCCGCAAATAGCTTTTCAACTTGCTTGGGCGTTAATCCGGTTAGCAGTTTGCCGTCCTTGTCTAGTACTCCAGGAGTATTGGTCAGCACGATCAGCTTTTCCGCGTGCAGTATCTCAGCCAGTTTGCCAGCGACGAGGTCGGCATTGATGTTGTATGACTCTCCGTCTTCCCCGACTCCAATAGGAGCGACGACCGGAATAAATTCGCGACTTTCCAGCAGGGAAATGACTTCCGGATCGATGCTCTGGATAGCGCCCACCTGGCCGATGTCGAGCTTTTCGTTATCGTCCGCGGTACTCTGCAACAACATCTTTTTCGCACGAATGAAGCTGCCATCCTTCCCCGTCAGCCCGATGGCGCGGCCGCCGTTATGGTTGATCAGGTTCACGATGTCCTTGTTGACCAGACCGCCCAGTACCATTTCGACAATATCCATGGTCTCGCGATCAGTTACCCGCATGCCCTGGATAAACTCCCCTTTCTTGCCGATGCGCTTCAGCATGTCGTCAATTTGAGGACCGCCACCATGGACAATCACCGGATCCATACCGACCAGCTTGAGCAGCACTACATCCCGGGCGAACGAGTGCTTCAATTTCTCGTCCGTCATGGCATTACCGCCGTACTTGATGACGATGGTCTTGCCATGGAAGCGGCGGATATAAGGCAACGCTTCGGCAAGGATCTGCGCCTTCTGCGCGACGTCGGCGGGGGACAAGGGGGGCATGGGGCGCTCACATGTACTCGAAGCGCGGATTCTACCGCGGCGCTTACACAGCCGGCATATCAAACATCCGCCCAACGGACCACAGGCCTAATCAAGGTCTGGCCTAACGGCACCACCCGCGACCGATACCCGGTCCAGCGGGCTCGGGCGTTGGCGAAACAGAGCGAAGGGGCAGTGGCTACCCCTTCGCGGACA
>JBJMWI010000007.1:0-24936 GCA_045810225.1 Burkholderiales bacterium | reverse complement strand
CGCCAGCCTGTCTGCAAGCGTATTCACCGGGCGGTCCGGGCCCTTTCCGAGCCGCCTGACCGAGGCGTCAGAGTTCAGGGCCAAAACCAGATTCGCACCCAATGCACGCGATTCAGCGAGGTAGGTGACATGCCCACGATGCAGCACATCAAAGACTCCGTTGGTAAATACAAGCGGCCGGTGGAGTGACTGCAGCCCCGCCGCCAACTGATCGGGAGGGATGATTTTTCTTTCGAACGGTAATGGAGAATGCATTGGAGTGCCCGCAATCATACAGGCCTGGATAAGGTGTGCTAGTGCAGCCGGGAAGAGTGCCGCACGGAACAGACACCGTTCAAGATACGGCGGAGCTGGAAACCGCCCGCCGTAGGATGACGCTGAAACTATTCGAGTCTGTCGCGCTTCTGCTGCTGATCCATTGCTCTGGTACTACGCATCGATCGCGGCGCTCAAGTTGCATCAGCCGCGTCTTTGGAGTAAGTCAGAACGCTAGGTCACCACCACAAGCGGTATCTTCCACGTCGAGCCGCTTGTGCCCCGTTACGATGCGCAGCGCCTGTTTAGCCTATGCGGAGCATTAATCAAGGTACTCGAACACTTTGACCACTCGTTGGGCTCCGCTTGTGGTCGCGGCGGTTTGCGATGCGGCATCCGCCTCCGCGCGAGTCACCAGACCCATTAGAAACACAGTGCCGTTTTCAGACACTACTTTCACGTGAGTAGCACCCACATCTTTGTTTTGTGTGAGACGGCCCTTGACTTCGCTCGTAAGCAACGTGTCGCTCGCTCTTGAACTCGTGGAACTCACACCGCTAACAACTGTTTCGTTCTGAACATTGCGCACGTTCGGTACTTCAAGCGTTATGAGGGACAAATCTTGTTTTATTTCCTCAGTAGGAGCCTGTCCTGTCATTAAAACGTAGCGATTGAAGCTGGTAACGCTGATATTTCCTTGATCCTTGTATTTCTCGCTTATACGATTTGCTGCCTTCATTTCAATTGCCTGGTCTTCCAGCATCGTTGCATTCGTGCGCCGATCTTCTGCCATCATCATTCCAGCACCGACGCCCGCGCCCACTACCAACGGCACGCACGACTGAAGCAAGGGGATCAGCGCAACTAGCACCACCAGACATATCCTAAATCTCATTCAGTCTGCTCCTAACAATAAAAAATCAATCGCATCACACATGCAATGCAGGCACAGCAAGTGCACTTCCTGGATGCGCGCGGTCCGGTCTGCCGGCACGCAAATATGTACATCATCGCTCCCAAGCAGCGCGGCGATCTTGCCTCCGTTTTTTCCCGTCAGAGCCACCACAGTCATCTTGCGTTCGTGCGCTGCATGAATTGCTTCCATTACATTGGGGGAATTACCGCTTGTGGAGATCGCGAGCAGGATGTCACCCGGATGACCAAGAGCACGGACTTGTTTGGAAAATACGTCGTTATAGTGGTAATCATTGGCGATGGAAGTGATAGTGGAAGTATCCGTGCTCAATGCCATCGCTGCGAGCGGCGGACGTTCCTTTTCGAACCGGTTTAGCAATTCTGCGGAGAAATGTTGCGCATCCGCTGCCGATCCGCCATTGCCGCAAGAAAGAATCTTTCCCTTTTTCTTCAAGCACTGGACCATGCGCTCGGCCGCGTTGGCAAGCGGCCCCGCAAGTACATCTTTCGATTTGAGCTTGACTTGGGAACTGTCCGTGAAATGTTGATTGATGCGACTGATCAGGTCCATCAGCAGAATTCTATTAATTGAATGGGGCGAATTATTGCACAAGCCTTGCCCATGCAAGGCGCCAATCGCTATTCACCGAAAGCGTTTTCGATCCATTCAATTTCGTGAGTGTCGCCAGTGAGCAACACTGCGTCGAAACGGCAGGCTGGAAATTCCTTCTTGGCCGCCATGTAATGACGCGCCGCGCGCAGCAATTTTTCGCGTTTGGCAGCCGTTATACTTTCGACCGAGCCGCCGAAGCTGTTGTTGCGCCGATAGCGGACTTCGACAAATACGATTGTGTGACCGTCGCTCATGATCAGATCGATTTCGCCGAAGCGACAGCGATAGTTGCGCTCCAGCAATTTGAGCCCGCGATGCGTCAGGAAATCTCCGGCGGCGTCCTCGGCCTGCGCGCCGCGCTCGCTCATCGTGGCGGACGTGCTTCCAGCATCTTCGCGCTGCCTTGGGAAAACTGTGCCGGTACCAACGTTCGCGTAAATTGATGCAAGTTATTTAGAGTGATAGTTCCAGTTACGCCATCCAATGGTTCCATGGTTTCGTAAGGACGCAGCAACTCCTGGGCAATGCGATAGGCGTCGATTCCGAGCGCGTAGAATCTTTCCTGATCGAACCCGGAGCGCTGACTAGTGGAGCGCGCGTAACTGATTACTGCAGGGTGATCAGGCTGCAGCAGCCACGGCATATCAAGAAAACGTACGCCTTCGAGGTCGAAGTTGGCCAGCGTATCCGCATTCGAGGTGAATACCATTGAAGTGGCGTAAATCGGGACCGAAGTACCAATATAGGACCGTATGAATCGAGCGCGAGCGGCATCGAGTGATGTGAAAACGATATCGGCATCGTTGCCGGCGATTTGTTCGTGCAAGCGCCCCAGGGCCCCTGAATCGGTCGTATAGCTAAATTGTCCGGTAACTGCCCCTCCCGATTTTTTCCATTCCTCCGAGAACGCTTGTGATATACGAATTGCCAATGTCGTATCGCCTACGATAATGAAGGCCTTGGTACCGCCCAGTCGCAACGCGAACTGCGCCAACTGTCGTGCTTCAGTTTCGATTTGCAACCCATACACGTACAGGTCTCTCGGCAGCGATACGTCTCCTTCGGGAATATTGAGTGCCAGCGTTGGAATGCTGACAATGCCGCTCTGCGCCAATGACGTTACACCGTTACGTGTCAGTGGACCAATTACTGCGCGTGCTCCAAGGGATGTGGCTCGCTGGTAAGCCGACAGAATCTGTTGCGGGTCTTCACTGGTAGCGTAGATTTTGACCTTTAAACTGCCCGACGGCCCATTGGCGGCTGCGTTCAGAATACCTAGTCGCACTGACTCGGCATGCTTTCCGTACGAATTGGACTGCAGCGGTAGTATCACTGCGATGTGCGGCTCGCGTACTATGACTTCGGTACTTTCTTGAGCGCCCGCGACCCCTGTGGCTAAGCCTATAAGCCACCAGTATAGTAGTGAGCGAACCCACGAATGAAAGGCCGGACGAAGTTGCATAGCGAAAGTACGGAAATGGCCGAGCCGATATTATATGTGGTGGCTACTCCGATCGGGAATCTTCAAGACATTACATTGCGCGCTTTGGAAACGCTGAAGGCGGTTAATGTCATTGCGGCGGAGGATACGCGAGTTTCCCGCAAGCTTTTGAGCCATTTTGGGATACAGACGGAATTGATTTCGTCTCATCAGCATAACGAACAACGGGCAGCGCTCAGGCTGATAAAACTTTTGTCGGAGGGAAAATCAGTTGCGCTTATTGCCGACGCCGGCACGCCAGCC
Source organism: Burkholderiales bacterium (assembly GCA_045810225.1). Taxonomy (GTDB): domain Bacteria; phylum Pseudomonadota; class Gammaproteobacteria; order Burkholderiales; family JACQAP01; genus JACQAP01. The sequence goes on along the minus strand of JBJMWI010000007.1, from coordinate 21,409 downwards.
ATAAGCGACCCGGGTGCTGTCGTTGTAGGGCAGGCGCGGGCTGCTGGTTTCCGAGTTGTTACCATCCCCGGACCCAGCGCACTAACGGCTGCTATTGCGGCGTCAGGGCTGCAATCGTCATCGTTCTGTTTCCATGGCTTTCTGCCGGCGCGTAAGGCTGAGCGCGAAGCAGCGCTTGCCTCACTGAAAATGCAGCGCGGGCTTCAAGTCTTCTACGAGGCTCCACATCGGATAATCGAATGTTTAAGCAGCATGGTTGCTGTCATGGGCGCCGATCGCCGCATTTGTATTGCGCGCGAACTAACGAAACTGTTCGAGCAGTTTCACGTGTGCCGCCTGGACGAAGCGGTGCTCTGGCTCCGGGATAGCGAGAACCATCGTCGCGGCGAATTCGTTCTCATCGTTGAGGGTTGCCTGGCAGAGACGACGGCAGAGAGAAGTAGTACGGTTCACGCGCTCGAAATTCTGCTCCGCGAACTGCCCTTGAAGCAGGCAGTCGGGTTGGCCGCAGAAATCACGGGCGGGAAGAAAAATGCGCTCTACAAACAGGCGCTAGAACTCAAGATCGGAAACCACGGAAATTAGAATCGCTTATCGGCAAATTCTTGAATGAACCGCTTAACCATTATCAGACCGGACGATTGGCACCTGCACCTCCGGGACGGTGAAGCAATGAAGGCTGTCCTTGCCGATTCAGCAAAGCGCTTTGGCCGGGCCATTGTAATGCCAAACCTTAAGCCCCCCGTGACAACGGTTGCGCAAGCGAGTGAGTATCGCGGTCGCATCCTGGCGGCATTGCCGCCGCGAAGCGATTTCGAACCCTTCATGACGCTTTACCTTACGGATAACACCAGCGCGACGGAAATTCACAAGGCGAAGGCGAGTGGCATCGTCAAGGCGGTCAAATACTATCCCGCCGGCGCAACGACCAATTCCGACCAAGGGGTAACTGACGTCCGTAAATGCATTGCGGCCTTGGAAGCGATGGCTGAAACGCAGATGCCTTTGCTTGTGCACGGCGAAGTCACTGACCCAACAGTCGACGTATTCGACCGTGAAAAAGCCTTCATCGAAGAAACGATGATGCCGCTCATTCAACAATTTCCGGCACTGCGAATCGTGATGGAACACATTACGACCGCAAACGCGGTCAAGTTTATTCTGAGCGCACCGGATAATGTGGCCGCCACTATCACTGCGCATCATCTTTTGATGAGCCGAAACGATATGTTCCGAGGAGGAATTCATCCACACCATTACTGCCTCCCCATTCTGAAACGCGAGAAACACAAATTGGCGCTCATCGAGGCTGCCACATCCGGTAATCCAAAGTTCTTTCTTGGAACCGATAGTGCGCCTCATGCACGACATACCAAAGAAACGGCCTGTGGCTGCGCCGGAATCTATACCGCTCATGCCGGCATAGAGTTATACGCTGAAGTGTTTGATGCTGCGGGCGCGCTCGATAAACTCGAGCTATTTGCCAGTGTGCAGGGGGCAAATTTCTACGGCGTGGAACATAACCGAAGAACCATTACGCTGCTTCGCAGCGCTTGGATCGTGCCCGAGGAAATCCCGTATGGCAGGGAAGTACTCGTGCCGCTACGAGCCGGGAGCAGTGTAGCGTGGAAAATCGAATAGCGAGCTTCGTTACATAGCTCCATTGCGGGCCGCCTTTCCGCGTAGCGATCGGCGCGCCGGATAGCTTTGGTGCGTTGCACTGACGCTGAGTCGTCGATTACCCCTTATAACAGGATGTTCCTTGGATATATTCATGAGTAATCTTCGTGGGCCTCCCGTTATGAGCGTTTCGACAATTACATCGTTGTGTGCAATTAGAACTAATGGATAATGTTTCTGCAGTAGTAAAGAAAGAGTTGTCGCGGGCGTACCTGGGGAAATGTAGCCGCGAAGCGCAATGCTTCGTCGGCCTCGTCTAAAAATCTTTGTCTTCAAGAATGTGGCCGACGTGTCTCTTCGGAGCCGTTCATTGGATAACAGGGGGAAAAAAATGAATAAAGCAGAACTGGTCGATGCCATCGCGAGAAAAGCGGGCGGAAGCAAAGCGATGGCGGATAGCATGGTAGATGCAATGATCGATACCATAACAGGTTCGCTTAAGAATGGAGAAAATGTCACGCTAGTCGGTTTCGGAACGTTTTCGCAGGGAAACCGGGCTGCGCGCGCTGGACGAAACCCGCAAAACGGCGCGGCCATAAAAATCCCGGCGGCAAAAACAGCGAAGTTTGCTGCCGGTACAAGGCTCAAGGCCGCAATGAACGGCAAATAGCCAATATTGCTCAAAGTCAAAAGTTGAAGAAGGGGGGCAAGTGCCCCGCTTTATTAAGTTTTATTAAGTTAAGTATTTTTATCGTTGAAGGTTTTGCTTGTTGGGATATCCCCTACGGCGACGCAGCGCGTAAAATAGAATCAGAAGCTGGCCGGGCAGTCGCTGTGCAATTCGCTTGCATAGAGGAAAGTCCGGGCTCCGTAGAGCAGGATGCCGGTTAACGACCGGACGCCGCGAGGCGATGGAAAGTGCCACAGAGAACAGTCTGCCAATGGCCGACGTGCGACATCGGAAGCGCACTGCTTCCAGAACGGACGTCGGATCAGGCGAGGGTGAAACGGTGCGTGTCCTTGAAAGACACGACCAGTCGAAAGACTGGCGGGTAAGAGCCCACCGCACTTCTGGTAACAGAGGTGGCAAGGCAAACCCCATCCGGAGCAAGACCAAATAGGGGGGCAATAGCACGGCTCGTGCTGTCCCCGGGTAGGTTGCTCGAGTCGGCAGGCAACTACCGACCTAGATGAATGACTGCCAGGATGCCGCGAGGCATTCGACAGAACCCGGCTTACAGGCCAGCTTCTCCAATATTTCGTACGCCTTCTGCTTACAAAAAGCATTAAGGATTTTCCGCACGTTGATGATTACTCAAGTTTATGGTTATGTAATACCTCTTAGAACTGCGCTCTAAGTCATTGTCGTAACACCAAAATTCTCCTTGTCCCGGCTTGACCTTCGGATTTTTTTCCACTACAGTGGGAAAAAGTAGGTTTAAGTGGGAAACAATGGCAATAATGCGACAGACTAGGGGATATGTTTCAAGGCGCAACCGCACTTAATCTCGATGCGAAAGGTCGTCTCGCCGTCCCCATGAGGCATCGAGACGCCCTGCTATCGGCGGGGTCCAGTAAGCAAGTACTTACCGCACATCCCCACCGGTGCGTGCTCCTCTATCCCGTTGCCGCTTGGGAGCCAATACGCGCGAGGATCATGAGTTTCTCAAGCTTTGATGCTCAGGCAAGTTTGTGGAAGCGACTTCTCGTCGGCTTCGCCGAAGAAGTCGAACTAGATGCATCGGGCCGACTGCTTATTTCACCGGAACTACGGAAATTTGCCTCGTTCGAGAAGGAAGTAATGATGGTCGGACAAGGAAGTCATTTCGAAATTTGGAGCCAAGAGGCTTGGGAAAAACAACTCGACCTCCTGTCCGCCAGTACCGACAAATTGCCTGCAGGGATGGAGAACTTTGCTTTGTGAACTCCGCTTCGGCCGCAACAGAAGATGCGGATTTTCATAAAACGGTTTTGCTAAACGAAGCACTGGAAGCGTTGAACATCAAGCCTGACGGAACGTATGTAGATGCCACCTACGGGCGTGGAGGACACAGTCGCCGGATACTGGATCAATTGGGAACAACCGGAAGGCTCATCGCACTGGACCGCGATCCAGCAGCGCTTGCGTCCGCAGACCGGACATCCGATTCCCGGCTTGTTGCATTTCATATGAACTTCAGCAGGATCGGTGAAGCGTTGGCAAAGGTGAACGTTGCTAAAGTTGATGGGGTTCTACTCGACTTGGGAGTGTCTTCTCCCCAACTCGATTCTGCTCATAGGGGTTTTAGCTTCCGCAAAGATGGACCGCTCGACATGCGAATGGATACTGATGGCGGAATAACGGCGGGCGAGTGGCTTGCACAAGCTTCAGAGCGAGAAATTGGGGAGGTCATCAAGCGCTATGGCGAAGAACGGTTTGCTAAACAGATTGCAAGAGCGATTGTTGCGGCTAGATCGAGCAAGCCTGTCCACGGCACACGGCAACTTGCCGAGATCGTGGCAAAAGCCGTTCCCACGCGCGAGCCACGCCAGGATCCGGCGACGCGCACTTTCCAGGCTATTCGGATTTACATCAATCAGGAGCTTGAAGAGTTGGAGATAGCGCTTCCGCAATGCGTCGATATTCTCTCTCCGGGAGGAAGACTGGTGGTTATCAGTTTCCATTCTCTCGAAGACCGCATCGTCAAACTGTACATGCGCAAGGAATCGCAGCCCGGATCGCTACCGGTTCGGTTGCCGGTACGCGCATCGGATTTGCCCAAGCCGCGCTTGTCCTTGATCGGAAAACCCGTTTATCCGAACAACGATGAAATTATGGCGAATCCGCGTGCGCGAAGTGCGGTCATGCGTGTCGCAGAGAGAACCTCTCCGTGTTAAAAATTAACGCGATTCTTACGGTAATCCTGGTGACTTTTGCACTGGGGTTAGTGACATCGCAAAACAAGGCGAGAAAGATTTTCGTTGAACTCCAGAAACAGCAAGACGAAGCCAAAAAATTGGAAGTGGAGTATGGGCAGCTGCAATTAGAGCAAAGTACCTGGGCAATGCATTCTCGCGTGGAAAGAATTGCAGCGAACAATTTACAAATGCACGTTCCACCAGCTGCGCGCATTCATCTCGTTCCTCCCCTTCCCGCGCCTGCCGGACCATGAATCGATCCTTGAATCCAGCACTTTCCGTACGTCTGCCGGTGTGGCGGGCACGGCTACTGTTAGCTGCGATTCTTGCTGGATTTTTGGTGCTGGCGGCGCGGGCTCTTTTTTTACAGGGATTGCACAATGATTTCCTTCAACAGAAGGGGGAGACGCGCTATGCGCGCATTGTGGAGATTTCGGCTCACAGAGGCACCGTGACTGACCGCAATGGCGAGCCGCTCGCATTAAGCACCCCGGTGGAATCAGTTTGGGCCGCTCCGGGGGATGCGGAATTGAACGCGGAGCAGCGCACGAAATTGACGCAGCTGCTTGGTGTGGACGGTACAGAACTCAAACGGAAGCTCGATGACTTAAATCGTGATTTTGTTTTTCTAAAAAGACAGTTGCCCCCTGCGCAAGCAGCGAAGATCGTGCAATTGAATCTTCCCGGCGTATTCCTCAAGCGCGAATACCGCCGCTATTACCCTGCCGCTGAAGTGACTGCGCATGTAGTAGGTGTTACCGGCGTCGACGACATAGGGCAGGAGGGAATTGAGTTGGCCTACCAGAGCTGGCTAGGCGGCAAGTCTGGCAGCCGGCGCGTGATCAAGGATAGATTGGGACGGGTGGTCGAGGACATTCAAAGCATTCGAACTCCGCAGCAAGGTCGTGAGCTGGCGTTGTCGATCGATCAACGCATTCAATACCTGGCTTTCCGTGAACTTAAGAATGCAATTGCATTAAATGATGCAAAAGCCGGAAGTTTGGTGGTGCTCGACGTAACGACTGGAGAAATTCTCGCGCTAGCCAACTGGCCGACCTACAACCCAAACAACTTTGACACGTTGAAGGCAGACCGATCGCGCAACCGGGCAGTCGTCGACTTATTCGAGCCAGGCTCTACGCTGAAGCCATTTACGGTGGCGGCCGCTCTTGAATCTGGGCTGCTCGGTCCCGAAAGCATGATTGACACCAGTGGCGGCCATTATGCGGTCGGCAATCGTATCATTCACGACGCGCACCCGGAGGGATTGCTGTCGGTTGCGCAAGTCATTCAGAAATCCTCCAATGTCGGTTCAGCGAAGGTGGCGCTTGCACTTACGCCACAGAAATTGTGGGCAATCCTGTCCGAGGTCGGCTTTGGTACTCAAACCAAAGTAGGTTTTCCCGGAGAAGCTACCGGACGGCTGCGTGCTTACCAGACCTGGAAACCGATCGAGCAGGCAACTATGTCGTACGGACACGGCATTTCGGTGAGCCTGTTACAGCTTGCGCGCGCTTATTCTGTGTTTGCCACTGATGGAGAATTGATACCGTTAACACTAGTGCGACGCGATCAGCCCGTTGAAGGAAAATCCGTTATCTCCGCGCGCACGGCAATGTCAGTTCGCAAGATGCTCGAGATGGTGACTCAGCCCGGCGGAACCGCCATCCGCGCTCAAGTGGCGGGATATCGAGTTGCAGGCAAGACGGGTACTGCACACAAGGTAATGGGAGCCACGTACGCCCATGATCGTTACATCTCTTCCTTCGTCGGATTTGCTCCGGCTTCACATCCGAAAATAATTATTGCAGTCATGCTTGATGAGCCACGTGGACAGTCTTACTACGGCGGCGAAGTTGCTGCTCCAGTTTTCAGTGCGGTCATGGCAGGAGCTTTGCGTCTGTTGGGTATTCAGCCGGACGCTCCGCTCAACAACGTTATCCCGCCCGACCACAGATATCTGGTTCGAGAGGACGTATGAGTAGCAGGATCGATCAGCACACTCGATTCAACATTCGTGAACTTGACGCTCTCGGTGTGCGCTTTGGCGGTCTTGCAACAGACAGTCGCAAAATCCGGCCCAACGATCTTTTTTTGGCGTATCCGGGCTCACACACAGATGGACGAGCCTACATCGTGCAGGCGATAGCTGCCGGTGCAAGTGCAGTGCTGTGGGAGCAGAGCGGATTTCAGTGGAATACGGATTGGCGGTTGCCCAATTTGGGCGTGGCTAATCTCCGCACGCATGCGGGTGAAATCGCGAGCCGTTTCTTCGGTCATCCGTCACGTAACATGTGGTTAGCCGGTGTAACCGGGACCAATGGCAAAACGTCGTGCTCGCATTGGATTGCGCAATCACTAACACATTTGGGGCGCAAGACCGCCGTAATCGGCACGCTGGGCAGCGGTTTCGTTGGCCAGTTGCGCGATTCAATCAACACCACACCTGACGCTTTGTCGTTGCAATGTACTTTGGCTTCGTTGCGCACGGACGGGGCCACGGGCTGCGCAATGGAAGTTTCCTCGCACGGCATTGAACAAGGTCGCGTCAACGGTACCGAGTTCGACGTTGCACTTTTTACCAATCTTTCCCGGGATCATCTCGATTATCACGAGACCATGGAGCAGTACGCAAAAGCAAAAGCCGAGCTTTTTGATTGGCCGTGGCTGACGCATGCCGTAGTAAACATTGACGACAAGTTTGGCCGGGAAATCGCACGATCGATAGACCGCTCGCGCGTCAGCGTGCTCGGATATGGTTTTGGCAAAGGTGAAATTGCAGGCCACCGTCTGGACCTATCTACACGAGGACTTAAGCTTGAAATTACGACGCCATGGGGCCCGGCGCAGCTGCAAAGCAGGCTGATCGGCGATTTCAATGCAGCCAATTTACTTGGCGTCCTTGGCGTATTGATGATGGCAGATGTTTCTCTCCACGATGCGATCGACGCGCTGGCGCTCGTTGAGCCACCCGCCGGACGCATGGAGATGGTCAGGGTGCCACATGCGCCTTTGGCGGTTGTTGACTATGCACATTCTCCAGATGCGCTTGAAAAAGCCCTCGGTGCGTTGAAAATGCTCATTGTCCCGGGCGCGAAATTGCATTGCGTATTTGGTTGCGGTGGCGACCGAGATCCGGGAAAGAGACCGATGATGGGTGAGATTGCGACGCGGTTGGCAGATCACGTTATTGTGACCAGCGATAATCCACGCAACGAAGACCCGTACGCGATCATAGAAGATATCGTTGCTGGCGCTCACACCAACTATGAGATTGAAGTCGATCGATCGAGCGCAATATTGAAGGCGCTGCGCGCTGCCGCTGAACAAGATGTGGTCCTCATCGCCGGTAAGGGTCACGAGACGTATCAGGAAATCGGTATACAGCGATTGCCCTTCAGTGATGTGCAAGTGGCGCGAGAAGGGCTGCGCCGGTTGACCGGACGGAATTCTGCCGATGCTTGATCTAGCCACTGCGGCGCAGTCCGTCGGCGCGAGCCTCAAGGGAAGCAATGTCCGGTTCGGGCGGGTGACTACCGACAGCCGTAACGCGCGCCCAGGCGACCTGTTCATTGGAATACGTGGCGAGAAGTTTGACGGTCGAACGTTTGCAAACCAGGCTCTGGCGGCCGGCGCCGCGGGCGTTATGGTTGAGCATGGCGCAAACATTTCCTCGTCAAATGCGAATGTCATCGAAGTAAAAGACACGCGGCTGGCACTTGGCATCTTGGCCGCGTTTTGGCGAGCCCGCTTTTCATTGCCGCTTATCGCGATCACCGGCAGCAACGGCAAGACCACCGTGAAAGAGATGCTTGCCCTGATATTGCGTCAGGTAGCTGGTGATTCCGGAGTTCTCGCGACAGTGGGCAATCTGAACAACGACATTGGCATGCCGCTGACGTTGTTGTGCATAAGAGAAGAACATCGGTATGCGGTTATTGAGATGGGTATGAATCACTTGGGGGAAATTTCTTACCTCTCTTCTTTGGCGAAACCCAACATCGCTTTGATTAATAACGCAGGCACTGCTCATATCGGTGAGGTCGGTTCGGTGGACGCGATCGCACGGGCAAAGGCGGAGATATTTGACGGACTAGAAAAAGATGGGATCGCAATACTAAACGCGGATGACAGATTTGCGGGCTATTGGCGCAATCGGCTGCAGGGCTATCGGGTGCTAGCGTTCGGTCTCGCAAACCAGGCGACCGTTACTGCGCGCTATGAACTAGGACAGTTTGCCAGCCTGGTGACGTTTCGAACGCCCGAAGAAGAATTTGTTGCAACCCTTGGAGTGCCGGGACTGCATAACGTCAAAAATGCCCTGGCTGCTGTCGCTGGTGCCTATGCGCTGCGAATTCCTTCCACCGCCATGACTGCCGGGCTTGCGCAGTATGCAGGCGTAAAAGGCAGACTGCAGCGTAAATGTCATGCATCGGGCGCAATGGTCATCGACGATACGTACAACGCTAATTGCGAATCAATGCAGGCAGCAATCTCCGTATTGGCAGCCTGTCCGGGCCACACAGTCTTTGTCATGGGAGATATGGGCGAGCTTGGGACCGAGGCGGAGGCCATGCACGCATCGATTGGCGAATTTGCACAGCGTTCCGGCATACGAGAACTGTACGCGTTGGGGGAAATGAGTGCCGCGGCAGTGCGCCGATTCGGAACTGGGGCAAGACATTTTTCCAATGTTGACGAGCTGGTTGGCGCACTTTCCGAACGAATGGACCAGCGCTCCGTCGTGCTTGTAAAAGGATCGCGATTCATGCGAATGGAGCGCGTCGTCGAAGCATTGGGTGCGGTAAATGGAAACTCCGCCATGGAAGGTGCCGCCTGATGTTACTGGCGCTCACGCAGTGGCTTGCAGAGGACGCTCACATTCGGGCGTTTAATGTATTCAATTACATTACGCTGCGCGCGGTACTTGCAACCCTGACTGCGCTGATGATTTCCTTCATCGTTGGACCGGTCATGATTCGCAAGTTGATGGCATACAAGATCGGGCAGTCAGTACGCGACGATGGACCCAAAAGCCACCTTACGAAGGCTGGCACGCCGACAATGGGTGGCGCGCTGATCCTCATTTCGATTGCTGTGACTGCTTTACTTTGGGCGGACCTGCGTAACCGCTACGTCTGGGTAGTACTGGTCGTTACGCTAGGTTTCGGAATCATCGGTTGGATAGATGACTACAGAAAGGTAGTGCATCGCAATCCAAAAGGGATTTCGGCACGCAGTAAGTTTTTCTGGCAGTCGGCCATTGGCTTGGCTGCCGCAATCTATCTCGCCACATCCGCTACGCTTCCCGCGCAGACAGAACTCATCGTGCCATTGTTCAAGCAAGTGACGTATCCGCTCGGTATCGTGGGCTTCGTCGTCATGAGCTATTTCGTCATCGTTGGTACAAGCAACGCGGTCAACCTGACCGATGGGCTTGACGGGCTTGCCATATTGCCCACCGTCATGGTCGGCAGCGCGCTTGGTGTGTTTGCTTACGTGGCGGGCAACGCAATCTATTCCAGATATTTGGGGTTTCCACTTATCCCGGGCGCGGGGGAGCTGACAGTTGTGTGTGCTGCCATTGCGGGGGCAGGCCTTGCCTTCCTTTGGTTCAATGCGTATCCCGCCGAGGTATTCATGGGCGATGTCGGAGCATTGGCGCTGGGTGGCGCATTAGGAACGATCGCCGTTGTGGTACGCCAGGAGATAGTGCTGTTCGTCATGGGCGGCGTTTTCGTCGTGGAAACGCTCTCGGTCGTTCTTCAAGTGATGTCTTTCAAGCTAACCGGCAAGCGCATTTTCCGCATGGCGCCGTTACACCACCATTATGAGCTGAAAGGCTGGAAAGAGACTCAGGTAGTAGTCCGGTTCTGGATTATCACGATGATGCTCGTTCTCGTTGGTCTGTCCACGCTGAAGCTGCGCTAATGAGCGAGCAAATCACAACCGAACCGTCGCGCGCCGCAAAGCACTACGCCCCTACAGTCTTGCACGAGGTCATCGTGAATAACCGCTTGCATCTCGATTTGTTCGTGCAGCAGTTTTGCGGTCGCCCGGCAGAATTCAGTCCCTATCATCACGGAAGCTTTCCAAGACGAATCATTGCGCTTCCGCTGAAGAAGGAAAGCCGCCAGGAAAAAAGCGCGTGCCAATCGAATTGACCAATCGACGCGCTTTGGTGCTCGGTCTAGGTGCAAGCGGATTGTCGATGGCGCGCTGGCTCAGTACGCGCGGCGCAATCGTTCGTGTCGCGGACAGCCGCGATGCACCTCCATTCGCGTCACGCTTGCGCGGCGAGCTTCCGGCTATCGAGCTGCATACGGGGGCATTTCGCTTCGAGAGCCTGGATGACATCGACCTTATGGCAGTCAGTCCTGGCGTTGCGCTTGCGGAGCCAGTCATACAGCGCGCGGTAGAGCGAGGAGTCGAAGTCGTCGGTGACATCGAATTGTTCGCAAGGATAAGAAGCGAGTTTCCTGGCAGTCGGGTCATTGCCATTACAGGGTCAAATGGAAAAAGTACGGTAACCGAAATGGTGGGCGCGATGGTGCGCGCCGCAAAAAAAAGAACCCTTGTCGCTGGAAATATCGGCTTACCGATCTTGGACGCCGTATTGGAAGTCGCAGCCGGCAGCCGCCGTGCTCCGGATGTATTCGTGCTTGAACTGTCTAGCTTCCAGCTCGAATCCACACATACTTTGAATCCAGATGTCGCCGCAGTCCTGAACGTTAGCGAAGATCATTTCGATCGCTATTCGGGCATGCTCGATTACGCGACCGCGAAATCACGCATATTCATCGGTGCGGGCATCCAGGTCGTAAACCGACAAGATGCATGGGCAAGGAACATGATCGGGGGCGGACGTACGGTATTGACCTTCGGTTTGGATGAGCCTTGGGATGACGGCAATTGGGGGTTGCGTCAATTGGATGGTGACCTCTGGTTGGCAGAAGGCAGGGCTAATCTGATGAGGGTTGCCGAACTCAAAGTAGAGGGCTTGCACAATGCGGCTAATGCCCTCGCTGCTTTGGCGCTATGCCGCGCGCTTAACCTTGCTTACGAGCCGATCCTTGATGCTCTCTTCAAGTTCGAAGGTCTGCCACACCGGGTTCATAAAGTTGCGGAGATCCAGGGCATATCCTTCTACGACGATTCCAAGGGAACGAATGTAGGCGCTACCGTAGCCGCCCTCATGGGGATCGCTGCAAAAGTCGTACTGATTGCGGGGGGTGAGGGCAAAGGGCAGGATTTCTCGCCGTTGCGCAAGGCAGTTACCGAGAAAGCAAGAAGTGTCGTGCTGATCGGGCGCGACCGCGACAAGATCGCCGCCGCGTTGGAAGGGTCCGGGGTCGCGATCGTAAAAGCTGAAACCATGCGTGACGCTGTGCGCACCGGATTTTCGAGGGCACAAGCTGGGGACGCTGTGATGTTGTCTCCAGCGTGCGCAAGCTTCGACATGTTCCGCAACTATGAACATCGCGCCAAGGTTTTCATTGATGAAGTGCAAGCATTGGAGATCGGAATTTGAACGGGTTATTGCGCGTTGGCGTTGTTGCAAAACCTACTTCGATGCCCGAATTCGATTACGTGGTGATTAGCGTCGCCGGCCTTCTCTTTGCCTTGGGATTGATCATGGTCTATTCATCGTCGATCGCGATCGCTGAAGGCGGTCGCTATACCGGGAATCAGGCTACCTATTACCTCGTACGGCACGGGATATTCCTGTTCCTTGGCATTATGGCCGGCTTCATATGCTTCCAGTTTCCATTGAATCTTTGGGAACAGGCGGCTCCCTACCTGTTCTGTGCCGGGGTTGCCTTGTTGATGCTCGTTCTTATTCCAGGATTGGGTCGTGAGGTAAACGGCAGCCAACGGTGGCTTTCGCTCGGCCTTTTTAATCTGCAGCCGTCGGAACTGATGAAATTGTTCGCGGTGCTTTACGCCGCTGACTACACGGTTCGCAAAGCGGCACTGATGCACAGCTTTCGCAAGGGCTTTTTGCCGATGCTAATTGTGATGCTGCTAACCGGCGGACTCTTGTTGCAAGAACCCGATTTCGGAGCTTTTGCCGTGATCAGCGCAATTGCGATGGGCGTCCTTTTCTTGGGTGGCATGAATTGGCGATTGTTTGCAACGCTAATCGTGCTGCTGTTGATCGGCTTTGTAATGCTGATCTGGACGTCGCCATATCGGTTACAGCGGGTGACTGGATTTATGGATCCCTGGTCAGATCCGTTCGGCAAGGGTTACCAGTTATCCCACGCACTCATAGCCTTCGGCCGCGGAGAATGGTTCGGGGTTGGTTTAGGAGCGAGCGTAGAAAAGCTTTTTTACTTGCCGGAGGCGCACACCGATTTCCTGCTGGCAGTCATAGCCGAAGAACTGGGTTTGGTCGGCGTCCTGACGGTAATGGTTTTGTTTGGTGTTTTGATATGGAAGGCATTCGCAATCGGTAATCAGTCGGCCCGCATGGAACGCTGCTTCTCCGCATTGGTGGCGCAAGGATTGGCCTTGTGGCTTGGAGTCCAGACTTTCATAAATATGGGCGTGAACATGGGCGTGCTGCCAACCAAAGGTTTGACTTTGCCGCTACTGTCATTCGGCGGCAGCGCCATCGTTGCAAACTGTTGTGCGCTTGCCGTTCTACTTCGAGTGGACTACGAAAACAGAAAAATGATGATGGGTTATTCGCTTTGAGTAAAAAGCTGATCGCTGGTGTCAAGGGCTCGATTTTATTTCAAGCCTTTGGGACTGCACGCCAGTGTCACCCGGGGACAAGCTGCGCAGACTGCGCACCGGCTCGTATCGAGCCCGAGCAGAACGCCTTAGGGGCAACCTCGTGAAAACCATTTTGATTATGGCCGGCGGGACCGGGGGCCACATTTTTCCGGCACTCGCGGTCGCCGATCAATTGCGCGAAAACAATTGGAAAGTTGTCTGGCTGGGTTCGAAGATGGGCATGGAGTCCAAGCTGGTGCCGCAATACGGCTTTGAAATGGAGTGGGTTCGCTTCTCCGGTTTGCGCGGCAAAGGCATCTTGCGGGCGCTGTTGCTGCCAATTAGCTTGTTGGTTGCATTGGGACAAAGCGCTCGCGCTATTTTTCGAGTGCGACCTGATGTCGTACTTGGTATGGGCGGCTATATCTCCTTTCCCGGCGGGCTTATGGCTGCCTTGCTGGCACGTCCTTTGATCTTGCACGAGCAAAACTCTGTAGCGGGGCTTGCGAACAAAGTTCTGGCGCGTTTTGCCGACCGCGTCTTGGTTGCCTTTCCGAATGCCCTGCCCAAAGCGGAATGGACTGGCAATCCGGTGCGTCGGGACATTACACAATTGGTTGCACCAGAACAACGCTATGAAGGCCGCAGTGGCAATCTCAACCTATTGGTTGTCGGTGGAAGCCTTGGCGCACGGGTGCTGAATGAAACCGTGCCACGTGCCTTGGCGCTGATGCCGCCATCGATCCGGCCAAACGTGACTCACCAGGCGGGGGAGCAGCACCTTGCTATGTTGGAGCGTGAATATCAACTTGCGGGAGTTACGGCTACGGCCTTGGCTTTTATCCGCGATATGTCAAGCGCCTATGCATCGGCTGACTTGGTCATCTGCCGAGCGGGGGCTTTGACGGTTTCCGAGATCGCCGCAGCGGGAGTCGCGAGCGTGCTGATACCTTTCTCGTTTGCCGTCGATGATCACCAGACTTTTAACGCCCGCTATCTTTCCGACCGATCGGCTGCGCTCTTACTTCCTCAACCTGAACTTACCCCCCGGAAACTGGCCGACCTGTTACTGCGGTGTACAAGAGCCAAACTGCTTGAGATGGCAATCAAAGCGCGCGCATTGGGCAAGCCAGATGCGGCGCAGGTCGTCGCGCAACGTTGCATGGCAATCGCCGTATGAAGCACAAGGTACGACATGTTCATTTCATTGGAATTGGTGGCGCTGGAATGAGCGGAATTGCGGAAGTGATGCTCAATCTCGGCTTCGAGGTTAGCGGTTCCGATATTTCAGAAAGTGCCGCGACGCTGCGCCTGAGAAACCAGGGAGCAAAAATTTACATTGGTCACGACCAAAGCAATGTAACTGGAGCGCATGCTGTGGTGACGTCTACCGCAGTCAGGCAGGAAAATCCAGAAGTGGCTGCTGCTCGAGCCAAAAGAATTCCAGTCGTGCCCAGGGCCATGATGTTGGCGGAGTTGATGCGCTTGAAGCAAGGCATCGCAATCGCCGGGACGCATGGCAAAACAACTACCACCAGCCTTGTTGCCAGCGTGTTGGCCCAGGCAGGAATGGATCCCACCTTTGTTATTGGCGGCCGTCTGGAAGCGGCTGGTTCGCACGCGAAGCTTGGGACCGGCGAATTTATCGTGGTGGAGGCCGATGAGTCAGATGCATCGTTCCTGTATCTACAGCCGGTCCTTGCGGTAGTAACAAATATCGATGCCGATCACATGGAGACATACGGGCATGACTTTGGCCGCTTGAGGCACGCATTTCTTGAATTTATCGAACACCTGCCTTTTTACGGCATAGCGGTTTTATGCTCGGATGACGCCAATGTGAGAAGCCTGTTACCAATCATCACCAAGCAGGTGATCACCTATGGTATGGACGAAAGCGCGCAAATTCGGGCGGTGGACGTTCATACCGATGCCGCGCGCATGTGTTTCCGCGTAGTACGCAAAAACGGCAGCCCGAAGAGTGCTGCGGATCTGAATATCGTACTGAACCTTCCGGGCTTGCATAACGTACGCAATGCTCTGGCCGCAATCGCAGTCGGGATGGAGATTGGCGCATCAGACGAAGCGATCGTCAAGGCGCTCGCAGAATTTCGCGGGGTCGGGAGGCGTTTCCAGCGCTACGGCGAAGTTAACCTGCCAAAGGGAAGTTTCACACTTATTGACGACTATGGGCATCATCCGGCGGAGATGGCAGCAACAATCTCAGCTGCTCGCGGCGCTTTCCCGAACCGGCGGCTCGTCCTTGCCTTTCAACCTCACCGCTACACGCGGACGCGTGACTGCTTCGAAGATTTCGTCAAGGTTCTATCTTCTGTAGATGCGCTTGTGCTTACCGAAGTCTATCCGGCTGGCGAAGCGCCAATCGTCGCCGCTGATGGCCGGGCTCTAGCGCGCGCAGTTCGCGTAGCCGGAAAAATAGAACCTGTGTTTGTGGAACAAATTGTAGATCTGCCGGCGGCGATTCTGACGAAAGTAACAAGCGGCGACGTCGTCATAACAATGGGAGCGGGGTCAATTGGAACCGTTCCAGCAAAAATAGCAGGAGGAAACTAAGTAGAAGCATGGACATGGCAAATCTTATGCAGATTGAAACGGCGGGACTGCGCGGCGCATACAAGCGCAACGAGCCGATGCATACGCATGTCAGTTGGCGAGCTGGCGGAGCGGCTGATAGCGCTTACACGCCCGCAGACCTGGATGATCTCAGCGTGTTCCTTCGCCGGCTGCCGCAGCATGAACCAATATTGTTTGTTGGCCTTGGCAGCAACTTACTAATCCGGGATGGAGGTTTTCGCGGAACAATCGTGTTTACACATCGCGCACTTGCGCGCCTTCTGGTGGAAAGCAACTCCGGCCGGGAGGAGATTTACGCTGAAGCAGGTGTTGCCACACCGAAAGTAGCTCGTTTCGCCGCAAACCAGAATATGGAATGTGCGGAATTTCTAGCAGGCATTCCCGGAACTGTGGGCGGCGTATTGGCGATGAACGCCGGCTGCTATGGATCCGAAACATGGGATGTGGTTGTGCGGGTACGCACGATAGATCGCGCTGGCAAGTTGCATGTTAGAGAACCTTACGAATACAACGTCGCTTATCGAACGGTCCTCCCAGTTCCTCCCCGTGATGAATTTTTTGTCGCAGCATGGTTTCGCTTCACTCGCGGTGATGGAGAAAAAGCGCGTCAGAGGATCAGAGAATTGTTGGCCAAGCGAATGGCTACCCAGCCGCTGGGTGAACCAAATGCAGGCTCGGTCTTTCGTAATCCTCCGCAGGATTACGCCGCGCGCCTGATTGAGGCAAGTGGGCTCAAGGGCTGGCGCATAGGTGGAGCTGAGGTGTCCCCGATCCACGCCAATTTCATTGTGAACAAGGGTGGGGCAACTGCGAGCGACATTGAGGAATTAATTTTACTGGTCCAGACGACCGTACACCGGCAAGTCGGCGTAACGCTGGAGCGCGAAGTGAAGATAATCGGTGAAGCGGAAGAACGAGCATGAGCGGAACAAATAGCGGAAAGGTAGCAGTGCTCATGGGTGGCCGATCATCCGAACGGGAGATATCACTTCTCTCCGGGCGCGCTGTGCTTAATGCATTGCGCGAGAGCGGCGTGGATGCTCATGCGTTCGATCCGAGAGAGCGGGAAATAACAGAACTCAAACGTGAAAAATTTGTGCGCGCTTTCATTGCCCTGCATGGGCGCTACGGAGAAGACGGCACCGTCCAAGGCGCCCTCGAATTGCTAGGCGTCCCATATACGGGCAGCGGAGTAATGGCCAGCGCCCTCGCCATGGACAAATGGCGCACCAAGCTTATTTGGCGGGCCGAGGGCATTCCTAGCCCCAGAGATATGCTGCTGCATGAATCCTCAGATTGGGACGGCATCGTTCGGGCGCTGGGGTTACCGTTAATCGTAAAGCCCGTTCACGAGGGTTCGACTATCGGGCTCACCAAGGTTCTCAAAACTGAAGATTTGCGCGCCGCGTATGAGTTGGCAGCGAAGCACGATCACATGGTCCTCGCAGAAGAGTTTGTTCACGGTCGAGAATTAACTGCCTCCATCCTCGGAGAAACCGCTCTGCCATTGATCCGAATTGAAGCACCGCAGGGAAATTACGATTACCAGAATAAATATTTCAGTGACGAGACTAAGTACCACTGTCCGGCAGGGATAGGTGTCGACTCGGAAAATACGATTCGGCAAGCAGCGCTGCGGGCCTTCAAGATCCTCGGTTGTGAGGGATGGGGACGAGCAGATCTGATCTTGCGAGCCGACAATACTTTTTCTTTTTTAGAGATGAATACTTCACCCGGCATGACAAACCACAGCTTGGTGCCGATGGCAGCACGGCAGGCGGGCATTGCATTTCCGGATCTGGTGCTCCGAATTTTGGAATCGGCACATGTGGGATAACGCTACGGCATTGAAGTGCATTTCCAATGTTCTATTTGCCGTTGCTGGAGCACTTATGCTCTACGGGACCGGGCACTATGTGGTCCACCGCGAGATTCTTCCTTTGCGCCATGTTCGCGTCACCGGAGATATTACCCACTTGACGCGGGAACAAGTCGAAGCAGTTGTGTCCCGCGGAGTGCGCGGCAATTTCTTTACGGTTGACCTTGCCAGTGCGCGGCAGGCTTTTGAAAAACTACCCTGGATACGTACGGTAAACGTGCGGCGTCAATGGCCCGACGAACTGGCTTTTGAAGTCAAGGAACATAAACCAATCGCGCGGTGGGGTTCCACTGCACTCGTTAGCGCAGAAGGTGATGTATTCGAGGCTGCTGTCAATGCCGCATTGCCAGTACTGGAGGGACCGGATGGAACAGCCGCGGAAATCGTTTCGCGGTTTCGGATGTTTGAAAAAATTTTGGAACCGTCAGGGCGGCATGTCGCGCAAATCACCCTATCGGCTCGACGTACCTGGGTTCTGCAACTTGATGATGGCATGGCGCTTGAGCTTGGGCGCGACAACATTGAACCAAGGCTTGCGGGGTTCATTTCAGCGTACTCGCATACTGTGGCGCTTCTCCCAATACCTGCGACATATGTTGATCTTCGCTATGCGAATGGATTCGCAGTGCGTGCCAACGGAATCAAGTTGAACCGAAAAAAGAGTTGACGGAATAACAAAAAATGGCGCTTAGTGGAAGAAAAGAAAACAAGAATCTTATCGTTGGATTGGACATTGGCACTTCCAAAATCGCAGCCATCGTAGCCGAGATGAAGCCTGAAGGCGGGTTTGAAGTCGTTGGCATGGGAAGTTCGCCTTCACGAGGATTGAAAAAGGGCGTGGTTGTTAATATTGAATCGACTGTCAATGCGATTCAACGAGCCCTTGAAGAAGCAGAGTTGATGGCCGATTGCAAAATCCGAGATGTTTGGACAGGCATAGCAGGTAGCCATATTCGCAGTTTCAATTCCCACGGCATGGTGGCCATCAAAGATCGCGAAGTAGCGCAAAGCGATGTGGACCGCGTAGTCGAGACAGCCAAAGCAATCCCTATCCCTACCGATCAGCAGATTCTTCACGTTCTAAATCAGGAATTCGTAATTGACGGCCAGGAAGATGTACGAGAGCCGCTCGGAATGAGCGGTGTTCGGCTCGAAGTAAAAGTGCATATCGTTACTGGCGCAGTTTCGGCCGCTCAGAACATTATGAAATGCGTTCGGCGATGCGGCCTTGAAGTTAATGATCTCATCCTCCAGCCGTTGGCGTCGTCCATGGCAGTCCTTTCTGAGGACGAGAGGGATCTGGGTGTATGCCTTGTCGACATCGGTGGCGGGACATCTGACATCGCCGTCTTCACGCAAGGAGCAATAAGACACACTGCAGTAATCCCGATTGCCGGAGATCAGATCACCAACGATATAGCGATGGCGTTACGGACTCCGACAAAGGAGGCTGAAGAGATAAAACGCCGCTATGGATGCGCGCTACGCGAACTGGCAGATCCGCAGGAAATGGTTGAAGTGCCGGGCGTTGGAGAACGTAGTTCCAGAAAAATGTCTCGTCAGACACTGTCTGAAGTTGTTGAGCCTCGTGTTGAGGAACTGTACTCCCTGGTGCAGGCGGAACTGCGCCGCAGCGGCTTCGAAGAGCTGCTTTCCTCAGGCATCGTTATAACCGGCGGCAGTGCCGGGATGCAGGGAATGGTTGAACTTGGAGAAGAGATTTTTCACATGCCTGTGCGGCTCGGATTGCCAAGTTATGCAGGCGGACTAGCCGAAGTAATCCGCAATCCTCGTTATTCGACAGGAGTAGGACTTTTGATGGCCGGCATAAGCCAACATCAACGCCATCAGATCGAAAAATTGCAAAGTGGATCGTTCAAGCAAATTGTGGGGCGCATGAAAAAATGGTTTGAGACGAATTTTTAAATGGCACAGATCGACGAAGTTCGAGTTTTTACTTTTCATAATTACTACAGGAGAGCTTAATGTTTGAAATTGTTGATACGCAACCTCAGGAAGCAGTCATTAAAGTCGTTGGCGTGGGCGGCTGCGGCGGTAACGCGGTAGACCACATGATCAATGAAGGAGTGGATGGCGTGGAATTCATTTGCGCTAATACAGACTCGCAGGCCTTGAAGCGCAACAAAGCTAAAACCTTACTTCAGCTGGGACCGAATGTAACAAAAGGACTAGGCGCAGGGGCAAATCCTGATATCGGCCGGGAAGCGGCAATGGAAGATCGGGAACGCATTATCGAACTCATAGAAGGCGCCGATATGTTGTTCCTCACTGCGGGCATGGGAGGTGGAACCGGCACGGGGGCCGCGCCAATCGTGGCCGAAGCAGCGCGTGAGCTTGGCATTTTGACGGTTGCCGTGGTGACTAAACCTTTCGCGTTTGAAGGAAAACGTCAGAAGATCGCGCAGCAGGGATTGGAACAACTTTGCCGCCACGTTGATTCTCTTATAGTGATTCCAAACGACAAACTCATGCAAGTCCTCGGAGAAGACGTCAGCATGCTTGATGCGTTCAAGGCCGCTAATACCGTGTTGCACGGCGCAGTTGCCGGCATTGCGGAAGTCATCAAATGCCCAGGATTAGTCAATGTGGATTTCGCCGATGTCCGCACGGTTATGTCTGAGATGGGTATGGCGATGATGGGTTCTGCGGTGGCAGCCGGCATAGAAAGGGCGCATTCAGCTGCCGAGCAAGCAGTCGCCAGCCCATTGCTAGAAGATGTAAATCTCGCCGGCGCGCGCGGCGTACTTGTGAACATAACCGCGGGTTCGTCGCTCAAAATGAAGGAAGTTCACGAGGTAATGAATACGATTAAAGGGTTCACCGCAGAAGACGCGACAGTGATCGTCGGTACAGTGATTGATGAAACGATGGAAGACCGTTTGCGAGTCACCATGGTAGCGACCGGTTTAGGGGGGGCAAACAGCAGGCCTCAGCAGAAACCTTTGACCATGGTTAAGACCGGTACAGACGGCGTACCGATGGAAGTAAACTACGGTGATCTTGAGGCTCCGGCGGTTATGCGACGGCGCTCCCGGGACGCCGCAGTAGCGGCCATGAAGCAGTCGGGTGTGGACATGCTTGATATTCCGGCTTTCTTACGTAAGCAGGCTGATTAGCACCTTGTACCCAGTGTGTTTTGGCTGCGGCCGCAGCGGGTTTTTGTTGTGGCGCAGCGCAGGCGCGTACGATAGTCTAATCAACCGCTTAGTTCTCTGGCATCATGGTAAACTTAATGTTGATATTGCTTGAGCGCACTGCATGATCAAACAACGCACACTGAAGAATATCGTCCGGGCAACGGGGGTCGGTCTACATACTGGCGAGAAGGTTTATTTGGCGCTAAGGCCGGCACCGGCGAACAGCGGCATAATCTTTCGGCGCGTGGATCTAGACCCCGTTGTTGAGATAAAGGCGGATCCGTACGCCGTTGGGGATACCCGTTTGTCCTCATGCCTAGAGCGCGATAGTGCGCGAGTTCAAACTGTAGAACACTTGATGTCAGCGCTGGCGGGACTTGGCGTCGATAACCTTTATGTCGACTTGACCTCGGGCGAGATACCCATAATGGATGGGTCAGCGTCTCCTTTTGTTTTTCTGTTGCAGTCTGCAGGAATTGAAGAGCAGTCAGCCGCCAAAAAATTTATCCGCATAAGAAAAACCGTGGAGGTGAAACAG
>JBJMWI010000006.1:0-8691 GCA_045810225.1 Burkholderiales bacterium | reverse complement strand
GGCGATAGCAATTGCGCCGAACAAGTCAGTGTGCTGCTCGTAGGCCAAGTCAATATAGAACGGAGCGCCTTCGGGCTGGAACTTGCCGCCGACCGAGAACACTTTCGGATCGGTGGTTTGGGTCTTGTATGCGCTCAGGGTGTAGTCGACTTCGAACGTGAAGCCGCCCCAGTTCGGGCTTTCGTACCAAATGGTGTGGTCCGTGCGGCGATAAAAGCCTACGCAGCCGCCGGTTGTTCCGCCTGCATTTGGTGCGCAACTTCCTTGGCCAACCTGGAATGCCTCGTTAGCCCCGGGCGTGCCCAAGATCATCAAATTACCACCGGGTCCCAGCGCGCCATCCAATGGATCTGCCGTGTACATCATGCGCTCATACACGTTTTCATTCGTGCCCATCTTGAATGCGCCCCAACCGCCGGCAATACCCAAGAAGCTATTACGGTTGGTGTTATCAACACCCACGGACTGCGGTTGAGCAATCAACTGATAATGGAAAATAACTTTGTTGCCGCCGCCAATATCGTCCACCGATTCCATATCGACGTGGGAATAGTTGGAGTTCAACTGTGTCCTCGTGAGACTCGGGACACCACCGGCGGAACTGGATTTGGAATACTCAATACCGAGATTGATAGCGCCGCTCAGCGTGACATCCGCCATTGCGGCCGGTGCGATGAACGCGCTCGCTACCGCCACTGCAATTAGACTCTTCTTCATGCGATCTCCTTTTAATGGGGCATAAGCTACTCGGGCGCGTTAACTCGCCCTCTTGCGGCGCCATGGTTTTTGGCGCTGCGAATTCAACCTCTCCCGGGAAAGAAAGAAGTTGCCGCGATTCTGCCAAAACGCAACAGCCTGCCGCAAGGAATTCCCCCCGGAGCCAGGGGTTTTCTGCCGTTTTTGTTGTGCATTTCATACACTGCGGTGCACAAACTGCAGTTTTTGACCGCAAAAGCGCTAGGTCAGGAGTTACAGGGACTTATGGAAGGAAGCTAAGGAGTTTTCTGCATCTATCGGTGCACTGTTCGGCTCAGCCAACGCGGAACAGTTTTGAGAGCGCTTCACCTGGCTCGTCTGCGCGCATGAAAGCCTCGCCGACCAGGAAGGCACCGACGCCGGCTGCGCGCATGCGATTGACGTCGCCAGATGAAAGCATGCCGCTTTCCGTGACGACCAGTTTGTCCTGCGGGATGCGCGCCAGCAGGTCCAAGGTCGTCTCAAGGCGGGTCTCGAAGGTGCGCAAGTTGCGATTGTTGATCCCGAGCAGCGGGGTGCGAAGCCGCAACGCCCGTTCCAACTCTGCAGCATCGTGGACTTCAACCAATACGGCCATGCGCAGTTCCAGCGCGAGCTGTTCAAGCGCCGACATTGCGTCATCGTCTAGCGCGGCAACGATCAATAAGATGCAATCCGCGCCCAGCACTCGGGATTCATAAACCTGGTACGGATCGACGATGAAATCTTTCCGGAGTACGGGGAGCTCACAAGCGTCCCGCGCCTGACGCAGATATTCCGGTTTGCCCTGAAAGAACTGCACATCCGTGAGCACTGAAAGGCACGCGGCATCGTATTTAGCGTAGGACTTCGCAATGGCTACGGGATCGAAATCAGCGCGCAGCACGCCCTTGCTGGGACTTGCTTTTTTGATTTCCGCAATGACCGCCGGCAGGTCGGCCGCAATTTTGGCGCGCAACGCCGTCACAAAATCACGGGGTACGCCGGTATTTTCCGCTTCTCTCCGCAGCGAAGTCAGCGTGCGTGCGCGCTTCGCTGCGGCTACTTCGTCGCGCTTTACACCAACTATTTTGTCCAGAATGTCGGACATCGCAGTCAGCCGGATTTATATTTTTGCGTGAATGTGACGAACTCATCGAGCTTCGCCTTGGCAGCACCGTTTGCAAGTACATCAAGTGCCTTTTGCACACCTGCCTTATGCGTATCAGCCAGTCCAGCCACATAGATAGCGGCTCCCGCATTCAGCGCCAGGATGTCGCGCGCTGGACTCGACTCATTGGCAAGCGCGGACATCAACATTTCCTTTGATGCCGCGCCATCGCGAACCTGGATGTCCGACAGATTGCCGGGCGAGATGCCAAATTGCTGCGGATTCACTTTGTACTCGAGTACTTCGCCATCCTTGAGTTCGCCAATGAGCGTATCGCCAGAAACGGAAATCTCATCCAAACCTTCCGTGCCGTGCACCACCATGACATGCCTGCTACCCAGCCGCTGGAGGACTCGCGCCAGGATGCCGACCAGATCAGGATGGAATACGCCAATGAGCTGATTGCGGGCCCCCGCGGGATTAGTCAGCGGGCCCAGGATATTGAACAGAGTTCGAACGCCCAATTCACGGCGTACCGGTGCCGCATGCTTCATCGCGCTGTGGTGATTTGGCGCAAACATAAAACCCACGCCCGTAACCTTTATGCACTGGGCCACTTGATCCGGTGCCAGGTTCAAATTCACTCCCAGCGCCTCCAGTATATCGGCGCTGCCGGATTTGCTGGAGACAGATCGCCCGCCATGCTTGGCGACTTTTGCGCCGGCCGCAGCAGCAACGAAGACCGCGGCTGTCGAAATGTTGAATGTATGTGCGCTATCCCCACCTGTGCCGCAGGTATCCAGCAGATGTACTCGATCGCCGACTTCTACCTTAGTAGAGAATTCCCGCATGACCTGCGCCGCGGCGGTAATTTCTCCGATGGTCTCTTTTTTGACTCGCAGACCAATGATGATGGCCGCAATGAGCGCAGGCGACATTTCCCCGCCCATGATCTGGCGCATGAGCGATAGCATCTCGTCGTGAAATATTTCGCGATGTTCAATAACCCTGACCAGCGCATCCTGAGGTGTCATGTGCGCGTGTTCCGCAAAAAGTTGGCAAGCAGATCGTGGCCATGGGCGGTAAGAATGGATTCGGGATGGAACTGAACACCCTCCACGGCGAACTCCTTGTGGCGCACGCCCATGATTTCGCCGTCGTCTGTCCACGCCGTTACTTCAAGGCAAGGAGGCAACGTATCGCGCTCAATGACGAGCGAATGGTAGCGAGTCGCGGTAAAAGGATTCGGCAAGTCGCGGAACACGCCAGCATTCTGGTGATTGATGCTAGATACCTTGCCATGCATGATTTGCTTGGCGTGCACGATATTTCCGCCAAACGCCTGCCCGATGCTCTGATGACCGAGACAAACACCCAGCATTGGCACTTTTCCGGCGAAATAACGAATCACCGGTACTGAAATTCCTGCTTCATTCGGCGTGCAAGGGCCCGGTGATACGACGATGTGCCCCGGATTCATTGCGGCAATCTGCTCCACTGTAGTCTCGTCATTGCGCACCACTTGCACATCTTCGCGTAATTCTCCCAAGTACTGGACGAGGTTGTAGGTGAACGAATCGTAGTTGTCTATCATCAGCAGCATGTCTTTACTCCCTTAGCCAATGCTGCTGTTCAGGCCCGCCTGTGCCATCTCCGCTGCCCGCAGCAGAGCGCGCGCCTTGTTATTCGTCTCGATCCATTCGTTCTCGGCTATCGAGTCGGCGACAATGCCTGCTCCGGCCTGCACATACAGCTTTCCATCTTTCAACACCGCTGTCCGGATCGCGATGGCAAGGTCCATATCGCCGTTAAAGCCGAGATAGCCCACGGCTCCGGCATAGATACCGCGTTTGCTAGGCTCCAGTTCATCGATGATCTCCATGGCCCGCACTTTCGGTGCGCCGCTAACCGTGCCGGCCGGGAAAGTGGCCTTCAGTACCGCCATGGCGTCTAGCCCGCCTTTGAGCGAGGCTTCGACATTCGAAACAATGTGCATGACATGAGAATAGCGCTCTATTGCCATGGTTTCAGTCACCCGCACGCTGCCGGTTTCGGCGACGCGGCCGACATCGTTGCGTCCGAGGTCCATCAGCATCACGTGTTCAGCGCGTTCCTTCGGATCGGCCAGCAGCTCCTGCTCCAGCAGAATATCTTGTTCGCGCGTCGCACCTCGGGGTCGCGTGCCAGCAATCGGCCGCACCGTTACCATGCCACTTTCAAGTCTCACCAGAATTTCTGGCGACGCTCCGACCACATGGAAGTTGCCTAAGTCGAAATAGAACATGTAGGGAGATGGATTAAGCGCACGCAAAGCCCGGTAAAGCGACAATGGAGAAGCGCTGAAAGGCAGGCTCATGCGTTGAGACAAAACGACCTGCATGATATCGCCATCGAATATGTAGCGCTTTGCGCGCTCCACGGCTGCGATGAAGGCCTCACGGCTGAATTCAAGACTGTGCCGTTTCGGCGCCGCAGGAGCCTCGGGCGGAACAACAACCGGCTGGCGAAGCATCCACAAGAGTTCTTGCAAACGCTGTTGCGCCCGTGCGAAGGCGTCTGCAATCCCGGGATCGGCATATACAACGAGGTAAAGCTTGCCGGAAAGGTTGTCCAGAACAACCAGCTGCTCGGACAGCAACAACAAAATATCCGGCGTTCGCAGGGTGTCCGGCTTACCGGCGCGGTCCAGTTTCTTTTCGATGTAGCGCACCGTTTCATAACCGAAGCAGCCAACCAGTCCTCCCAGGAAGCGCGGTAAGCCCGGCAGAGTAGCCGCCTTGATGCGCTTGTGGCAGCTGGACACGAATTCGAGCGGGTCCGCATGGTCCGCGCGACTGATGAGTTCCCCTTTGCGGTATTCCATGCACGTCGTCCCGAGAACTTCGAAGCGGGTTTCTGCCGGAAGGCCGATGAATGAATAGCGGCCGAAACGTTCTCCGCCTTGCACCGACTCCAGCAGATAGGAATAGGGCTTATTGGCTAGCTTCAGATAAACGGAAAGCGGGGTGTCGAGATCGGCAAAGGTTTCCAGGACGACCGGAATGCGGTTGAAACCTTGCGCTGCAAGCTGGGTAAATTCTTGCTCAGTCATGATGAACTCCTGAAACTTCGAAAACGGAAACGGAAAAACGATGTAGCGTCAGTCGCGACGCCAAGACGCGGACTGGCGCCACCAGCGCCAACCGGCCTTCGTTTCCAGACCCGGGTTTTGAAGTTTCAACAAGTTCATGAATGAGAAATTCTAATCAGATCCAATGAGTCGACAAGCGTGGGTACTATAGCATCGCAATCGAGCGCTTGCATCGCCCAGGCACCCCGATAGCCGTACGGAACGCAAAACACCGGACAGCCTGCTGCCCGGGCGGCTTCCACGTCGACCGGGGAATCGCCAATCATCAACAATCTTGTCGGAACAATTGAGAAACACTGCGCAGCATGCTGCAGCTGAAGCGGGTCTGGTTTCTTGCGTGGCAAACTATCGCCGCTCAACACCAGGTCCAGGTACTTATCTAATCCCAGGTGAGCGAGCAAAGGCTCCGTGAAGCGGGCCGGTTTATTTGTGACACAAGCAAGCTTGAATCCCCGGGATTGCAGCTTTTCCAGAGCGGTGATAGCGCCGGGGAAAGGACGGGAGGCACGCGTGAGAACGGTCGCATAGTGGTCGCGGAACTTCGCTATGGCTCGTTCGAACAACTTCGCATCAGGCTCGCCATCGAACGTCGCAGTTAACAGGCGCTTGACCAAGCGGTCGACCCCGTCACCAATATATGCTTTGACCGTTGCTTCCGGGACGGCTGGGCGCTGCATGTCCGACAGCATGCGAATCGAAGCCTCATGCAAGTCCGGCAAGGTATCCACCAAGGTTCCGTCCAGATCAAGCGCCACCGCGGAGACGGAAATCGGAAAACTCAGCATAGCTAAGAAGTGATCGAGCGACGGATGGTACGGCTTGCGTGCAGACTTCTGTTTCAAGCCCTCGCTAGTTCAGCGCGCATGGCCGCAATCGTAAGCTTGTAGTCTTGAGTCTCAAAGATCGCAGAGCCAGCAACGAATGTATCGGCCCCCGCTCGCGCGATGTCGGCAATGTTGTCAATTTTGACGCCGCCGTCTATCTCGAGCCAAATATCACGGCCCGATTTGAGAATACGTTCCCTTACTGCTGCCAATTTACCGAGCGCTGCCGGAATAAAACTCTGCCCGCCAAACCCTGGATTGACCGACATGACCAAGACGAGATCAAGTTTATCAAGCGTGTAATCCAGCCAGGACAGAGAAGTAGCCGGATTCAGCACAAGGCCCGCCTTGCACCCGTGTTCTTTGATCAACGCGATTGTGCGGTCAACATGATCGGAAGCTTCGGGATGGAAGCTGATGATATTGGCGCCCGCTTTGGCGAAGTCCGGAACGATCCGGTCCACCGGCCGAACCATCAGATGCACATCGATGATGGCCTTCGTCACCGGCCGGATTGCTTTGCAGACCATCGGCCCGATGCTGAGGTTCGGCACGTAATGGTTATCCATGACGTCGAAATGAATCATGTCGCCGCCCGCCGCGATAACAGACGTTACCTCTTCCCCCAATCGCGCGAAGTCGGCGGAAAGAATACTGGGCGCAATGCGATACATGATTCGGCTGGCCGGTGAGGACGCGGCATTGTACCGTTTTCGGCCTTGCTGCTTCACCGGGCGTTCGCGGCAAATGACAGGGGCCAAACAGCAAGAACACCGTTGCACGAGTTAGCGTTCGATGCGAATTTCGCAACTCGTACAATTGCTCATTGCTTGTTATCGGGATCCCGATCGCGTTTGCGCGGCAATGTCCACCAGATGATGAGCAGGAACAGGACGAGCGAGAGTACAGCCTCCAGAATCAACCAGACCATGAATGACCTTTGCGTCTTGCACGCCAGCCGTAATAGGGGCCTTTGCTATACTCAGTGAACTCAGGGTTCATGACGGTTCCAGATGCTGAAAGGTAAGTGGCTGGTGATCGCGTTATGCGCGGTCGTCAGTGGGTGTGCGAGTGTAACCAATCCCCAGCCCGCGTCACCAGCGAAGGTTTCTGCGGAATCGCCGGCGCCGCCACCCGCGGTGGCGCAGCCGTCCCCGCCGCCGGAACCGCCAAGCGCCGTTAAATCGGAATCTTCGCTGCCAACGAGAACTTACGAATTACAAGACTGGCGCTCCTTGCCCGATTGGAACAGCGACAACCTTGCGGAAGCTCTTCCCGCCTTCTTGCTTTCCTGCAACGCCCTGAAGAGCGCTCCAGAATGGAGCCGTGCTTGCGCTACGGCAAGTCAAGTGGGCAAGGGCGATCCAATTGCTGCGCGGGAATTTTTTGAATCTTCTTTCGCGCCCTGGCTGGTACATAACGCGACGGGTGCAACCGAAGGCTTGGTAACTGGCTATTACGAACCATTGTTGTATGGCAGCCGGCATTTTGGTCGCGAGTTTCGCTTTCCGATTTACGCAGTGCCTTCGGATCTGCTGACAATCGATCTGGCGCAGACCAATCCCGAATTGAAGGGCATCCGCTTACGTGGTCGCGTGCAAGACAAAAAAATCGTCCCGTATTACAGCCGGGCAGAAATTGAAAACGGGTTGGCAGCGGTCCGGGGGCTGGAGATCGCCTGGGTCGATGATCCCGTCGAGCTGTTCTTTCTGCATGTGCAGGGCTCTGGGCGCATAAAGCTGCCCGACGGCGAAATCATGCGCGTCGGTTTTGCCGAACATAACGGTCATCCGTACGTGTCCGTGGGGAAAATATTGGTTGAGCGCGGCGAACTGTCGGTCGATAAGGCATCCATGCAGGGCATTAAACAGTGGGCCGCCAGGAACCCGGCGAAACTTGGCCCATTGTTACAACGGAACCCGGCATACGTGTTCTTTCGGGAAATGCCGGGATCGGCAGCAGGGCCAACCGGCGCACAGGGGGTTCCACTGACGCCCGGGCGCAGTATCGCGGTCGATCCCCAAACTACGCCGCTCGGCGCACCCGTGTTTCTTGCTACGACCGCTCCGTTAACGATGCGCCCGCTCAATCGTCTGGTCATTGCGCAAGACGCTGGGACCGCAATAAAAGGGCCGGTGCGCGCGGATTTTTTCTGGGGATTCGGCGACGATGCGAGTCAGTCCGCCGGACGCATGCGGCAAGCCGGTACCATGTGGATTCTCTATCCACGGGGGTCGCAGCCCAAGGAAGTTTCACGGCCGTAACCATGGTCACTGTACGCCGGCCGCGGCATTCGGATCAAATTCAACCTTAACTAATATCCGACTTCGAACGCTGCGTCCTTCTTTCTGGGCGGGATAAAAAACGGCTTGTGCCAAAGCCTGTTGTGCGGCCTGCTCGAATACGCCATCAGGTGTTGCGTCCACTACCGTTGAAACCGTGACACGGCCGACTTCATCGATCAAAACCAGCAGCGTTACAGAACCAGCAATCTGCGTTTCAAGCGCACCTATCGGGTAAGCCGGCGCGATCGTGTGCTGCGCTTTTGGATAAACGTCCAGCTCGTTGGCCGGATAGTGGGTGGGATCGGGAAGCATGCTGGATGCATTGTCATCCATGCTTTGCGCCGGATCAGCAGCAGGGACTTTTTCGAGAGCCACTGGGCGTTCCACCGGCAAATCCGCTTCAGGCATGGCTGGATGATCATCCTCGGCATCCTGCAGCGCACGCGGACGAAGGTCCAAATCGCGCGCCTTGGATCGCAGCGGGGCTGACACGGGGACGGACTCTAGTCTTGCCTGGATCACCCTAGCGTGCTGGATCGAAAGCGATCCTTCAGGAAGCGAAAAACCGTACACCAGGAATACGTGAAATGCAGCCGAAAAACTGATGGACGCCGAGATGCGGCTGGG
>JBJMWI010000005.1:0-25888 GCA_045810225.1 Burkholderiales bacterium | reverse complement strand
TAAAAAAATCATTTACGCCATAGCGATGAAAAGCGGACACTGCCGCCGAACCATAGTCGTTGCTCTTTACACCGTAATTGTTGCGTATGGCGCCCAAATTGTAGCTGTACTCGTGCAGGCCTTTGGCCAACAATTGCTCGGAAAAGAAATATGGAAAACTGACCCGCTGTTCGCGGCCGAAAGGATCTCTGATTACGAATTCCAGGTTGCTCAAGCCGATAGCGCCCTGGTAGTTCAGGTTCTGCAGATTGAATGCCCCCGGTGCAATCGATTGTGACTGCACGCGGGCTCCATTCATGTAGACATCAACAGTTGAAGGCAGCGCGACGGTGCCGCTAAAGCCAGCTTGAGGCGATTTGATAATGTAGGGGTTGATCTGGTAGAGCTTGGACACGCCAATGCCTGCGAAATTGAACGCGCTGCCGAGTTCGCCCGAAAAGGCTACCGAATCGCCAAACGTCCAGCGGCGCAGTTCTTCAGGTTGATCGTAGATGAGTTGGGTTTGCAACCGGATGGCGTGCGTCTGCCCGCTGTGGGTGGTGTACGAATGATTGTCCAACAGCAACAATTCGCCCAGATTGACGCCCAGTTCACTCGCACCGTTATAGGTATCAAGGCCTTCTTGCGTGAACGTGCGGCCAACCTGGTAATTCAGAAATCCGCCCGGGGCGCGCGGCTGTATCGGAGTCGCGGGCAGCCTGGCACCGAAATCGAAGCTTTCCCTTGGCAAAATTTCCGGTGGTAATTGCATGTTTAGGGTGAGTGTCTTCTCGTTGAATTCAACCGCTGCTCCCGGGATCGATTTGAGGGATGTGTATGTCTCGCCTGCGATGGTAAACGTTCTTCCTGTGACTTTTGTAACTCGCATCTGTGCCAGGTCTCGGACAGCCAGGAAGAAAGCGCGCTCGTCGCTCATGTAGACTAGAAAGTCTCCCTGCGGAACGCCATTGAGGCTGACTTTAAGCACAATCTCGATGAGCTGATTAGGGTTTAGGGAGTCCTCCGGTGCAGCCACGGAGGTACTGCTACCATCGTTTGGAGGCATGGTGTTAGCAGCAGCATCGCGCTGATCTAATTGCGCCGAAACATGTGCCGAATGCAAAAAAGCAGTGATGGCGGCACAGATCAAGACCGATCGGAAGGTTGCCTGCGCGCGATCTGGCGCTCGGCTCAGGTACACGCCGACTGCATTATTTTATTTCGCATCGACTGGTGTCCCAGTCGAAGTCCCGCGCGACTGTGCCTATTCGATCGGTTGTCATCACGACTTGCAGCTTGCCGAGCTTTCTGCAGGTATCGGGAGGAAATTGCGCAATGACATGCTTGGTAGCGCCCGCGAGCACATAACCCCCAACTATTTCTTGTTCGTAGGCCGGGCCGGATTTGACACGAAGCGACTGGATTTGAAAGTTTTGATTGCCGGTATTCCTGACGATGATGACCGCGGCAGTCGGTGTGGCTTCCATGCCTTCGATCGTGCCAGCCAGTTGCTCTTTGTCCGGGCGGACAAACACGGGGACGCCAAAGCGCAGTACGAACAGAACCTGAGCACCCTTCTTGCCAGGATCAGCAGGGGGCGGCAGTTCCTCGATAAACAGGCGGTATGCTTTTTCGGTGGCTGGGGCCGGCACTTTCAACCCGACTCGTACCACGCGCTGATCCAGTTTATCGATTGCAAAAATACGCGGAAAGAAAATCAAGTCGTTGCTTTCCACGTAGATATCATTGCCCTTGGCGTCCTGTGTCCATTCCATGAGCTTGGCCTGCATCTGTATCTTCTTTTCCGGCTCGTCGCTGCTTATCGTTATGCTGTCGGTCTTGTTGTGGCGATCGAGGTCAAGCCGGATGGGCGAAATACTAAATAAGCCGGCAACGGCCGGCGCAACCGTAAATGCAAACAGCGCCCAAGCGATACCGCGTTTCAGCAGATTACTCAGCGGCATATTTCGCCATCGCTGCGATCCCGCAGGAATTGCAAGAATTGTTGCACAGGAATTTTCTTGCTCATCTGTGCGACAACCATTCTGGCCGGAACAAGCCTCAAGGGTTGACCGTGATAGTCACGATGTCGGAGTAAATCTCCCCGGCAGCAGTCACCAGAGCATTCTGGTATTGCGCCGGCAAAATGGAGCCGTTCACCGTCACGTTATGCGCTGGCGCCGCTGGCCCGAATCCCTGCCCGGTGAAGCCAGTGTCACCACTGTAAGAAATGGAATATGGTAGGAATGCAGTCGGAGTTCCCGAATGCTTCATGCGCTTGGAGCCGAGGAAATTGGAGCCGCCATCATCGGTTGCGGCAGTCGACACAGTATTCTTGGTGCACTTGATCGAGAAGGTAATCGACGCAGTCACGTTGCTGGTTCCCGAAGGATCAATGTTGCCAAAATCCAGGATGCCGGGCGGTGTGGTGACCTTGCAAGTGCCAATAACCGTCGCCGACATACTCACGGTATTTGAGCCGGCCGCATGAACCGACATCCCCGCGTGGAGCCCCAGAATGAAAAACGCGGCAAGAAAGCATGCTTTCATGCCGCGCATTTTGCCACAAGGAATTACGGGTTTACGGTGATCGTTACGGTATCGGCATAAAGCTGCGCGCCCGTAGTGATAAGCGCCGGTGCGAATTGCGCCGGAGTTATGGTGCCGTTAATGGTGATGGTTTGCGAAGGGGCTGCGGCCGCAAAGCCGGCACCCGCAAACCCCGCGTCGTTCACATAAACAATTGCATAGGGCAAGAACGATGTTGTAGTGACCGAGTGTTGCATGCGTTTTGTCACGGAGAAAAATGCACCGTTGTTGTCGGTTGCAGCCGTCGAAGTTGTGCCGTTGCTGCACTTCATCACCAAGGTGGTCGATGCGGTAGCGTTGACCCCGCTGGACGGGTCGATGGTGCCGAAGTCAAGCGTTCCGGGGGCGGTAGTTACCTTGCACGTCCCGGAGATCTTCGCATTCACCGTAAGAGGCGTCGTGCCGCCAGCCTGGACTCCGTTGGACACCAGCAAGCCCGCCGAAACAGCGGCGCAGATGAGCATGCTGACACGAGACTGCTTCAAAGCTGCTTTCATTCTTCTCTTTCCTTGTTGGTTTGTGAATTGTGGGTGCCGCAATCCAATTGCGGGATGCATTCCATGTTCAAAAGCGCAACTCGCGTGCCAGGTAGTTGCATGGCATATCGTTGCCGCCTCGTGCAGCAACGTCGAAAAGCCGATCCTGCTGCTTATCCGGCCGCCATCAAAGACTTATAAAGTGTCATGCGCTGCTGAGCTGACACAGGGCGCACGGTGATATTGTTGTCGAGCCGGCAAAAGCGGCATGGAAGGTCCAATCTCAGTCAGCTTGTGACGATTTTTCTGCGATCATTTCGACATTTCGCGGGCTAGAGCGCGAGGAAGTTCAGATCTGCAGGGGTCTTGCAACGCGGCCACTGGATCGATATATAGTTAGTCGCTCAACGACGGTTGGTTAGTTCTTCACTATGCAATGGAGTTTATGATGAGCGAAGCAGTCATTATCGAAGCCGTGCGCACTCCATTTGGAAAGCGTGGCGGCGCTTTGCGGGAATACAGACCGGATACGTTGCTGGCACATACTTTGGACAGTCTGCTCGAACGCGCCCGCGTCGATCCACGCAAAATCGAAGACGTGGTGGACGGTACCGTAACGTTGGCCGGGGAACAGGGCGCCAACCCGGCACGCTTGGCCGTATTGCTTTCCAAGTTGCCTATCGACGTGCCTGGCGTGTCCTTGAACCGCATGTGCGGCTCCAGCCAGCAGGCAGTGCATTTTGCCGCACAAGCGGTCGCTGCCGGAGACATGGATTACGTGATTGGCTGTGGCGTGGAAAGCATGAGCCGCGTGCCGATGTTTCTGGACATCGGACTGGGTGCTCAGGTCACTGGTTTCGAAGCGCTCAATCCTGAGTTGTTTAAGCGCCACAATTTGATCCATCAGGGAGAAAGCGCCGAACGCGTCGCTGACAAATGGAAATTGTCGCGGCAGGCGGTCGATGACTTTGCCAAGGAAAGCCATCGCCGCGCTGCGCTCGCGCAAAAATCCGGATTGAACCGCGAGCTGATTCCGGTTAATGGCGTATCGCCGGAAGGCAAGTCAATTACGGTTGAGCGTGACGAAGGCGTGCGCGCGCAGATTGATGAAGCGAAGATGAATTCGCTTAAGCCTGCTTTCCGTCCTGAGGGAAAAGGCGTGGTGACGGCCGCAAATTCCAGTCAGATTTCAGACGGCGCGTCCGCAGTTCTGCTGGCGAGCGCGCGCGCGGCTCGGACGGACGGCCTGAAACCCAAAGCGCGTTTTCGCGCGCGCGTTGCGGTCGGCTCGGATCCCACGCTGCAACTTACCGGCGTCATTCCCGCCACGCGTCTTGCGTTGGCCAAGGCCGGGCTGACGATTCAAGACCTGGACTGGATCGAAATCAATGAGGCATTTGCGACAGTGGTACTTTCCTGGGCAGAAGAATTGAAGCCTGATATGGCGAAAGTCAATCCGTGGGGCGGCGCGATAGCGCACGGTCACCCACTCGGTGCAACAGGTGCGGGATTGTTGGCCAAGCTTCTGGCGGGGCTTGAGGCTACCGGCGGCACGCTGGGCCTTCAGGTCATGTGCATCGGCCATGGCCAGGCGACGGCTACCGTCATAGAGCGCATCTGATTACATCGCGATGAAGGCGCTGCGTGTCGCGGTGTTGCTGTTCGTGCTGGCGACGGTGGCGCTAAGCGCCTGGCAAAAGCGGACGCTGACCACGCAGTGGACTCGGACAGTCGACGTGGTGGTCTATCCCATTAACGGCGATGGACACGAGACCACCTCTGCCTACATCGGCAGGCTTAACGCCGCTGCGTTTTCCCCGATCGTCGAATTCACTCGCCGCGAGGCGGAGCGCTACGCCGTCGGACTTGCAAATCCTTTGAGCGTAAAACTCGGACCGCTCGTCAATTCAATACCGCCCGCAACGCCGCGCAATGAGGCCATGCTGGAGATCATGCTGTGGAGCCTGCGACTGCGCTTCTGGGCGTGGCGTAACGACAGCTTCGCGGGTCCGAAGCCCGATGTGCGCGTGTTCGCCGTGTACTTCGATCCCGCAGCTACGCCAAGGCTGGAGCACTCGGTCGGTCTGAAGGAGGGCCTGATCGGCATCGCACGCGTGTTCGCCGCATCGCACATGACCGAAGAAAACAACGTAATCATTGCCCACGAGATCCTGCATACGTTCGGCGCAACGGACAAGTACGATCCCGCGACGACGCAACCGGTTTACCCTGACGGATATGCTTCCCCCGGGCAATCTCCACTGTACCCGCAGGAATTCGCCGAAATCATGGGCGGGCGTATCCCAATCTCGCAAACGCGGTCCGAGATTCCGCAAGCACTGGATTTCGCACTGGTGGGAGAAAAGACGGCAGCCGAGGTTCATTGGCGGCGCTAAGCCTGGCGTGCGCCTTCAGCGCGTAATGGAGATAGAGCCGTCGACGATCACCGTTATGTGGCTAATGCCGGCTTCAAAAGCAGGGCCGTTGTCCGCGGCCGCGGATCTCATCGAGGCCATCGGTCTTGGCGACGGCATGTTCGCGCCTTCGGTTGCAACCGTCGCGTCGGTGACCTTGAATTGCAGCCCTCCGAATGCCTTGGTGGCCGTGTCTGCCTTGCGCAAAAAATTAGCAATGGCCGTTTGCATAAGCGTTTGCTCGGCGCTGGCGCGCGTTGCGGGGGAAACGGAAAAAGTCACTGCGCCTAATTGCATCAGCCGTTGCAGTTGACTTATTGCGTCGGTCAGGGCTCGGAAATCTTCGCCCTCGATGGTCATTTCGGAGCGCGCACGCCAACGCACGATTCTGGCGTTCTCGGTGACCGGGTAAGTCGAATAGCCGGACGTCCTGGCATGCAGTGCAACGAAGGTCCTTGCTAACTTCAGCGCATCATCGGTCGTGTTATTGACCTTCTGTGCCAGTTTTCCGGAATCTGCATCCTCCATTTCGACAAACAGCATGGCACGCATGACATCGTTGGCAACCTGTTCCGTCGCGCGCGCATCAAGACGGACGCGTGAACCGATGAAATCCTGCGCAAGCGACTCCGCGTGAGCCGAGCCAAATAGACCCAGCAAAATAATGGCAAACAAAATTCTCATAAACTCTCCGGTTGGCGTGAGACTTAGGTAAAACATATGATAGCCGCTCATTTCCGGACACAACATCATGGCTGACGACAATGCAAAGCGCGGCATTCGCCGCAATCTCACCAATTATGGCGATCCGGATTTTGCCGCCTATCTCCGGCGCTCTTTTGCCCGGTCCATGGGGTATTCGAAGGACATGCTGAGCCGTCCGATCGTCGGCATCGCGCAGTCCGCCAGCGGCTTCAACAACTGCCATCGCTATGTGCCAGAGTTGGTAGAGGCAGTGAAGCGCGGCGTGCTGAAATCCGGTGGACTGCCAATCGACTTTCCCACGATTTCGCTCGGGGAAGTTTTCTTAAGTCCGACCAGCCTGATGTTCCGCAATCTCATGGCGATGGACGTCGAGGAAATGGTTCGCGCGCAACCGATGGACGCCTGCGTGTTGATTGGAGGTTGCGACAAAACCGTGCCGGCGCAGTTGATGGGTGCAATTTCGGCCGATGTGCCCGCAGTTCAGCTGGTCACGGGTCCCATGATGGCGATGCCTTTTCGCGGTGAGCGGCTTGGCGCATGCACGGATTGCCGGCGCTTCTGGGGAAAATATCGAGCCGGCGAAGTCAGTGACGCGAGCATTGATGAAATCGAAGGTAATCTCGCCACCACGGCAGGCACCTGTGCAGTCATGGGAACGGCCAGCACCATGGCGTGTGTGACCGAGGCGCTTGGAATGAGCCTGCCGGATACCGCCGCGATCCCGGCCGTGCATGCCGACCGGATCCGCGCTGCGGAAGCCACCGGCGTTTGCGCTATGCGCATGATCGAAACCAGGGGTCCGCGTCCTTCCGAAATCGTGACGGAGCAATCGGTAGAGAACGCACTGCGTGTGCTGCTCGCCATCGGTGGATCGACCAATGCGATTATCCATTTGACGGCAATCGCCGGGCGCCGCGGCGTGAAGGTGTCGCTGGAGCGGCTCAACCGCCTGTCCGACGAAACGCCGGTACTGATCGATCTCAAGCCAACAGGCAGTCACTACATGCAGGATTTCCACGCCGCTGGCGGGATGAGTGCGTTGCTTGCCGAACTTAAAGAACTGCTGAATCTCAATTGCCTGACCGTAACCGGCGAAACCGTCGGCGACAGGCTATCGCGTCCGGTTGCCTTCGTGGATCGCAACGTCATCCGCGCGCGATCAAAACCCATCAGTCCGGTGGGAGGATTGGTGGCCCTGTTTGGGAGCCTTGCACCCGGTGGCGCCATCCTCAAGCGCGCGGCAGCCGATGAGGGCTTGTTTGAAAAAGAGGGAAGGGCAGTGGTGTTTGAGTCCCTGGAAGATCTGTCCGCCCGCATTGACACGCCAGAGCTCGATGTCACCAAGGACGACTTTCTGGTATTGAAGAATGCCGGTCCGCGCAGCGCGTCCGGAATGCCGGAAGCAGGCTATTTACCTATTCCGAAGAAGCTTGCGCAAAAAGGATTGAAGGATATGGTCAGGCTATCCGATGCCCGTATGAGTGGCACCGCATTCGGCACGGTGATTCTGCATATTACGCCGGACGCCGCCTCAGGCGGGCCGTTGGCGCTGGTGAAAAGCGGCGATCGCGTGCGCCTGTCCGTGAAGCGCAGGACGCTTGATCTATTGGTAAGCGATGCCGAGATGGCGATTCGCCGCAAGACGTTGACGTCCTCGCCTTTGCCCGCAAGAGGTTATGCCCGGCTGTATCAACAGCACATTCTGCAAGCGGATGCCGGTTGCGATTTTGATTTTCTACAAGCTTAGCGAGCGAAGGGGATATTTCCCCGCTCAGGACTTCATCGCTTCGTCATAGAAGCGATACGTGTTCCTTCCGGCCTGCTTGGCGTGATACATCGCCTTGTCCGCAAGGCGAATCAGCGTGCCGGCCTCATTTGCATTATCGGGATAGATGCTGATGCCCAGGCTGGGCGAAATGCGTATTTTTTCGCCGGTAATGAAAAAATCCTCATCCAGGGCACGCAATAACTTGTCCGCGATCGTGGTGGCATCTTCGGTATGGCGCAACTCCGGTAGGACCATCACAAATTCGTCGCCTCCCAACCGGGACACCGTGTCCACCTCGCGCAAGGCGCCACGAATGCGCTCGGCCACTTGCTGCAGCAGCATGTCGCCAACGTGGTGGCCAAGGTTGTCATTGATTTTCTTGAAGTGGTCAAGATCCATGAAAATCACTGAAGTCTTTGAATGGTTGCGCTGCGAAATCGCCAGCGCTTGCTCCAGCCGGTCCATCAACAGAATGCGATTCGGCAGATTGGTAAGGGAATCGAAATGCGCCATGCGGCGTATCTGCTCTTCCATGTTACGTCGCGTCGTAATGTCGATGAAAGCGCCTACAGCTCCATAGACTTTCCCGCCGGCATCCCGGAGCGGAGCGGCATTACCGATCAAATGCCGGATCGTGCCATCATCGAAAACGACGTCCTGCTCGAAGTCCCGCACTTCAATACCGCGGAAGGTCGCCATCTGTATCGGAAGTTCGTGTGCTTCCAGCGCGCGGCCATTGCGAAATATGCGGAACGGCGGGGTCTTATCGCTGTCGGTGAACTCGCTGGCCAGATTGCTGCCTTGAGGCAGGCGCAGGAGATCGTAGGCCATGCGATTGCCGGTGATCGACTTGCATTCAGCATCATTCGCGATACACACGGCCGCCGGTACCGCATCCAGCACAATTTTCAGTTCTGCTGCGCGGCTACGTTGCTTGCGCTCGCTTTCCATGAGCGCGCGCTCCATGCGCTTGCGCTCGGTGATATCGCTGACCACCATGGACAGGCGCGTCACCGTTTCGTTTTCGATCACGGGCGCAAAGCTGACGGAGACGTCCACGAACTTGCCGTCTTTATGCTGCCACACTGTTTCGCGATTCAGTGCCGTGCCATCAATCACTTGGCGTGTGACCTTGGCGTCCTCGGCTTTGAGAAATTCGGGAATCAGGCAGGCGCGGCTATTCCCGACCATTTCAGCAGCGCTGTAGCCGAGCATCTGTTCCGCGCCTTTATTCCACGAAAGGAGTACACCCTTGGTCGTTTCGCTGACGATACCGACGTCGGTGGAATCCACTACGGCGGCCAGTAGCTGCGGATGGCTTGCCAGTTCGGAGCGGATGCCACGTCTGGCCTGCTGCACGGAATAAGCAGCCTCGAGTTTCGACGGCCGCTCGTTGTCTATCGATTGGAGCTGCTGGCGTACCCGCTTGTCGACCAACGCGACCTGCAAAGCACGGACGAACTCAATGAGTTCCGGACTGAGGTCGGAATAGTCTCTGGCCTGCTCCCTTGTATTGTCTGGCACGTCGGCCCCCCTTGAAAGCCGGCTGCGGTCATTGATAGACACTGCAACAGTGAAACTTATAGGTCTTATAGGCAGGAATTGAGCCACGAATCATAGGCTGTCGCAAGGCACCGCGCCAGTCTTGGGGTTCAAGGTGCGCCGGTCCGGGATAGTTTTCCCGCCTACTTTTTGAGCACTTTCCTTTGAACCACGATCGGCCTGCTGGGTTCCAGTCCGGCGGACTGCCCGTCAAACAATAAAAACGGGCGTGCTTGAGGCACGCCCGTACGCAAGTTTTCTTTGGCGCTTAGCCGATTTGCAAAGGTACGTACATCCGGCTGGTCTCACGCTGGATCAACAGGGCAACCGTCTTGTCTGATTTCTGGACCAGGCTCTTCAGTTGCTCAACGGATTTAACCGGGGTGTCGTTCAGCGCCAGGATAACGTCGCCGGGTTGTATGCCGGCGCGTGCAGCAGCTCCCGAAGCGCTTTGTACCACCAGGCCGCCCTCGGTCTTCAGTTGCGCCCGCTCTTCCGGCGCCAGTTCACGCAGCGTCAAGCCGAGTTTTGCCGAGGTTTCACCGGGGGGATTCTTCCCGCTATTGGCTGCAGCCGTTTTCTGCTCCAGGAGTTCGGCAACTTTGACATCGACGTCGCGGCTTTTGCCTTCACGCCAGATCTGCAGACGAGCATTGCTGCCTGGCTTGGTTGCCGCAATGGCGCCCGACAGTTCGGAGAGCTGGTTTACTTGCTTACCGTTGACACCCAAAACTACATCGCCCGATTTCAGTCCGGCCTTTTCAGCCGGGCTGCCCGGTTCAACGCCGCTGATCAACGCACCTTGTGGCTTTGGCAGGCCGAAAGAATTGGCGAGCGCTTGATTCACGTCCTGTATCTGCACGCCGATGCGCCCGCGCGTGACCTTGCCGTTTTGCACCAGGTCATCCTTGACCTGCAGTGCAACGTCGATCGGTATCGCGAACGACAAGCCCATGAATCCTCCGGTGCGGCTGAAGATTTGCGAATTGACGCCGACGACCTCGCCGTCCATATTGAACAGCGGACCTCCGGAGTTTCCCGGATTGACTGCTACGTCCGTCTGGATGAAGGGAACGTAATTTTCGTCCGGAAGCGAACGTGCTTTCGCGCTCACGATGCCTGAAGTAATGGTGTTGTCAAAGCCGAACGGCGATCCGATTGCCGCGACCCACTCGCCTACCTTCAGATCGCTGACTTTGCCGAGCTTCACAGCAGGCAAATTCTTGGCCTCGATCTTCAGGACCGCAATGTCCGTGCGCTTATCCACGCCGAGTACCTTGGCTTCGAATTCCCGCCGGTCGGTCAACTTGACGCTGATTTCCGTGGCATCGGCGACGACGTGAGCATTGGTCAGGATCAGGCCATCGGAACTGATAATGAAGCCGGAACCCAGCCCGCGCTGGATTTCCGGTTCCGCTCCCTGCGGGCCTTGTCCCGGTTGTCCGGGTTGCCCGAAGCGGCGAAAGAATTCTTGCAAAGGATCGTCCGGAGAAAGCCCTGGGACGCCAGGTTTTTGTCCCTGGGCGAGAGACGGCTGACTGCGCGATACACTGACATTGACCACTGAAGGACCGTTGTCTTCTACTATTTTGGTGAAGTCAGGCAAGCGCTGCTGAGCGGGCGAAGTCGTGGTCGCTCGTGAGCTGCCGGGCTGCGCCGCATGCACGGTCGTATGGTCCGGCAGCGCAAATTCATAGTAGACGCCGAAAACCGCTGGAACCAAGGCGGCAATCAGCCATTTTCTTGCTTTGAGTTTGGAAAACATTGAGGAGGTCTCCTGAAATGCAAAGCGGGCAGTGGCCCGCGATGGAAGGATTGCTTACCGACCTTGAGACCATTCCAGCAGCGCCTAGTTCACCGCGTGCTATCGGAGATGCAAAGCCGTCTTGACGTTGCTAAAGCTGCCGCCAGAAACAAAGGGTTGGCAGGCAGCGGCCGAGGATCGGCCGCTTTCGTGCTGCTTACGCCAACTCAGCGCCGATACACAAGACATTGGGAGGATCTCAACTATTCAAGTAGCATTTGCGCGCCAGGCATCGCGCCGCGGCGAGTGACCCTTCTACTTCAGCGAGGAGCAGCAATGAGCATAGCAAGCGAGTTCAAGGAATTTGCCTTGAAAGGCAACGTCATGG
The DNA here is from genome assembly GCA_045810225.1 of Burkholderiales bacterium. Lineage (GTDB taxonomy): Bacteria > Pseudomonadota > Gammaproteobacteria > Burkholderiales > JACQAP01 > JACQAP01. Next base: position 14,283 of record JBJMWI010000005.1, on the reverse strand, counting down.
ATCTTGCCGTAGGAATAATTATCGGCGCGGCGTTCGGCAAAATAGTTGATTCCGCGGTCAATGATTTGATCATGCCACTCATCGGCAAAGTGACCGGTGGACTCGACTTCAGCAACTACTATGTAGGATTGAATGGCCAGCCCCCGGGCTTGCCATTGGCGGATGCAAAAAAGGCCGGCGCAGTATTCGCCTACGGCAATTTCATTACAGTCCTGCTGTACTTCATTATTCTTGCATTCATCATTTTTGTGATCGTCAAGCAGATGAACAAACTCAAGAGACAAGCTCCGGCCACGCCAGAAACCACGCCTGAAGATGTTTTGCTGCTACGACAGATACGCGACAGTTTGCGAAAATAATCCGGCGCCACTAAAGACGCGGGAGGGCTTGCGCGCATCGCGATTTCATTTTGCGTGGAACTGTTGCACGTCTGCTAAGCCAAGTGCGCGTTTGGTGTCACTGTTTGCGACCGGTCGGATTCCGGTTGCGTCCAGGCGCCACTTGTCCATGTACTGCCCGGGCTTGATGAGTATCACGCCGGCTTTTGCGAGGAAGTCCTCATCTGCCGGATCGGAGAAGGGCCATGGCATGCCGGCTTCGAAGGATTCCCAGAGTCCGTCCCAATGGATCGGAATGTGGGCTTTTGGTTTGAGCACCGGCACCACCAGCTGGGCCACAGGCAGACCGCCGGTGCCAATCCAGAGATCCACGGAATCCAGCCCGGCATCGCGCATGGCCCGTTTCAAATTTTCAATTGGTGCCCCGTAATTAACGCCTTTGATGACAATCGGCACATCGATATCCACTGCACTTGCCGAATTATGGTAGAACCAGCTGTAGCGATGCTGCGGACCATCCACGGTGAACAAAAAGCCGCGATTGCCGCCGCCATTGGGAAAGTCCTCGGCCACTCCCGCTCTTAGCCCTCCGGTTGCTGGATCCTGGCGCGGAATGGCCTCCAACTCGACCGGATCATGCTGCTCCCAATTCTTTGCGGGATCGCCGCTGTGGTTCCACCGCACAACGCGCATGGTCACACCTTCGGCGATGTCGATCTTCTCCAGCCCGTATACCGGCCGGCAGCGTTCAGCGGGCAGGTTCTCTGCCATGACTTCAAAACAAGTGGTCTGCGAGCCGATGATCGGCGCGCCGGTCAGCCTGGACCACGTCGCGGTATCGAAAGAATGATCCCAGTGGCTGTGGCCAGTAAGCAGCAGCTTAATTTTGTCGGGGCCGCCGATCGCCTCCAGCACGCGTGCAACCGCCGGGACATCCGGCTTCCAGGGGTGACGCGTGTAAGCATATCCGCCGCCACCTCCGTGGAATTCTTTTTCCGGTATGCGGGAGATATAGCCGTCCGTCAGTATTCCCACGGATCCCATCTGATAATGGATATTGGCGATTGACATCCATGTGATATCCACGTGATCCGGCCCAGCCGCCCGGGCTTGCGAAAACACAATCGCCATCAGAACGGCAACGACTGCACAACATTTGCGGCTCATCGAAAATCCCCTTCCTTCTGCAAACCTGTGAGATTCGCGAACGCGATCCAATACACCGAATCAGATCCGGCGTGCTTCGACGAAGTGTTTTTTCCAGAACTCCGCGCTCAAACTATCGGTGCGGACTTTACCGCCGCTCGACGGTGCATGAATGAAGCGTCCATCGCCTATGTATATGCCGACATGCGAGGTCTTCTTGCCTTCCTGGTCGAAGAACAACAGATCGCCCTCGCGCAGCTTGCGCACTGGAATCAGCACCGATATCTGCCGCTGGGACTGGGTATCCCTTGGCATTGCGATTCCTGCGCGGCCATAACTGTATTTCACCAAGCCGCTGCAATCAAAGCCGGCCGGAGTGTCCCCCGCGTATCGATACGGCTTGCCGAGCATCTCTTTCGCGTAAACAGTGGCGTTGGATGCAACCTCGTTGTCCGCCCGTACGCTTGCGCGCTCCGGAATCTCCGTCGAACTGGCGCAACCCTGGAACAATGCGACGGTGGTAAACAGACACGCGATTTGGCTCCGCATCATTTGCTTCGCTCCACGCCGCACCACTGAGCCATGAATAATGCGAGTACCTGCGCTACCCGCACAGTGCTTTCGATCGATACCGATTCATCTATGCCGTGGATATTTTCGGCCTCCGGGCCATAGCAGGTTGCCGGAATGCCGCCGTACAGATTAAAAAAACGCGCATCGGTCGTTGCCGAACAGGCGAAGCGTTGCGCCTCAGTGTCCATTACGCGTGCATGCACGTCAGCAAGCGTCATCAATAGCGGCGCCGTATGCTCCAGCACGAAGCCTTCGGCCTGGAGTCCCGCGTAGCGCACCCGATGCTTTACGTCCGCCAGTTCCGGATCGCGCTTCATCGTCGCCGCCAGATGAGCTTCGATCGCGGCACGGGCTTGCGCGGCTGACATGCCAGGATAGAAGCCGCAGCGTATCTCCATGACGCAGCGTGTCGGAACGGACGAGGCCCATTCGCCGCCGTTGATTTTGCCGAGATTGAATCTGACCGGGTGTTCGAGGTGCGCAAACGCAGGGTGACGGCTGTCGGGTTGGTTCCATTGTGCTTCAAGCGCCTGCAAGCCACGCCATAGCGCAAACGCAGCTTCGATGGCATTGATGCCTTGCGAGGCGTTCAGCACGTGGGCGGGCTTGCCAAAGACCTCGACCGCCAGCCACATGACTCCGACTTGCGCCTCCACAATGCTGTGTGCAAAAGGCTCCGGGATGATCGCTGCATCTGCTTTGTAACCGCGATGCAGGCAGGCAAGCGCCCCGTTACCCGTGCATTCCTCCTCGACCACGGATTGCATGATGACAGGTGCCGCCGGTCTTAGCCCGAGCGACTGCAGCGCACGAAACGCGGTGACATACGCCGCAATGCCGGCTTTCATGTCACCGCTGCCGCGGCCGTAGAGGCGACCGTCACGCACGACTGGATCAAAGGGCGGCCGCGACCATAACTCTTCAGCGCCGATCGGTACCACGTCGATATGGCCATTCAAAATCAGTGAACGGCCATCGCTACGCACAGGGCGGTGCACGCCGACGACGTTATCGTGCCGCTCCCACTGGCCAACCGAAGGTGAATAGCCGGAAAGATGCTTGAGGTCCGCATCGCGCACGGCGAAGCGTTCAGTCGCAAGACCCATTTCACGGAACAGCTGTTCCATGAAATCTTGCGCGCCGGCCTCATCGCCGTTCAACGACGGAAAACGCACGAGCGATGACAACAGTTCTGTCAGTTCATCTCGGGCCGCGTCTACGGCGGCCATAATGTCGGCATCCAGTGCGAGTTCTTTTCTGCTCTGGAGATTCATGGAGATTCGGACTCCCTGGCTCTATTCATGCAAGGATAGCAGAAGCCGTCTCTAGCCCCGCGCGAGTTGCGGCGCTCTAATGCCACACTTATGCTTGACTTCTTGTCGTTCGGCGGTATGCCGTCTTTTTTTTTGGCCCATAAAGGCGGGAAAAGAAAATTGAATAATCATATGCGCGCCAGCCTTGCCATTGCTTCTGTTCTGTTGTCGTTTCTTTTCGAACCCGGTGCGACAACCGCCGCTGCTCCGCCGCCGCAAGCCGGTGTGCCCACGCTGGCACCGCTGGTTGAACGCGTAACGCCCGCTGTGGTGAACATTGCAGTGCTGTCACGCTCGCCGGAGCAGGACAACCCCATGCTGCAGGACCCGTTCTACCGGCGGTTCTTCGGCTTGCCGGAGGGTTCCCAGCCACAGATTTCCGCGGGATCGGGTGTGATCGTAAATGCCAGGCTTGGGCATGTATTGACCAATCAGCACGTCGTCAAAGACGCCACTCAGATTGTCGTCACGCTCAAGAACGGGCGGCAATTGGAGGCAAAGCTTCTAGGCGCTGATATCGCAACGGATATCGCATTACTGGAAGTAGAGCCCGACAATCTGAATGCCGTCCGCTTTGCCGACTCCGATCAGTTGCGTGTCGGCGACTATGTGCTGGCCATCGGAAATCCTTTCGGGCTCGGACAGACCGTAACATCGGGTATCGTCAGCGCGTTAGGACGCACCGGACTCAATGTCGAGGGCTACGAGGATTTCATTCAGACTGATGCGTCGATCAATCCTGGAAATTCAGGTGGAGCGCTAATCAATCTCAAAGGTGAACTGGTCGGACTGAATACCGCAATCATCGGCCCCGCCGGGGCGAATGTAGGCATCGGCTTTGCGGTGCCCAGCAATATGGCTCGCGCCGTCATGGCGCAACTGGCCAAGTATGGTGAAGTTCGCCGCGGGCGCATTGGCCTCACCACGCAGGATGTGACCCCGGAGATCTCCAAGGCAGCGGGCTTAAAGCCAGGCCACGGTGCGATGGTACTCGAAGTGGCGCCGGACTCGCCCGCTGCCAAGGCCGGTCTCAAGCGCGGTGACATCGTGCTGTCCCTCAACGGGCGCGCGGTACGCAGCTCAGCCGACCTGCGCAACCAGATCGGGCTTGCCGCAGTCGGCGATCCGCAGGAATTCAGAGTCCTTCGCGAAGGTAAGGAGCTGGTATTCCGGGCCAAGGTCGAGCCTTCTAAATCCGCAACTACGCGTGGGCTCGAAATGGCGCCCGAAATGCAGGGCGCCACAGTTGGCACGCTGGAAAGCGGCAGCGATGCTGAAGCGGTCGCAGTGTTGGACGCGGTGCAGGGCAGTGCTGCCTATCAACGCGGATTGCGCGCGGGCGATGTGATCGTTGCGGTGAACCGCAGCAAGGTACGCACGACCGCCGAATTCGCGGCGCTGCTCAAACGGCCGGGCCGCATCGTGCTTTCAGTGGTGCGCGGAGATCATGTGTTCGGGCTGGTATTACGGGATTAACGGCGAACCGGATCACTTGAGGCGAGCTGATCCTGCCCGACCACTTTCTGCATCACAATGTTAAAGCGATGTTGCTCGGCGCCTGCATTGCAGTGATTGGAGCATCACGGATCTCATGGTTTCAATGCGCCTTCCCATTCCTTTTCCTGCAGACTTCTCCACTGGATCTTGCCCGTGCCGGAGCGGGGAAGGGCGTCGGTGAACTCGACAACCCGCGGCACCTTGTAAGCCGCCATGTGCAACCGTGACCATTCGATGATGTCGTCGGCACTGACTTGCCCTTGGCGTTCGTCGCGGATCACGACAACCGCTTTGACTGTTTCACCGCGACGCGCATCCGGCGCTGAAATAACCGCGACTTCCCGGATATCCGGATGCTTGTAAAGCGTGGCCTCGACTTCTGCCGGCCAAACCTTGAATCCGGAAGCATTGATCATGCGCTTGAGGCGGTCGGCAATGTAGTAATAGCCGTCTTCGTCGCAACGGCCGAGATCCCCGGTGCGCATGAATCGCTTGCCGTCGAGTTCGATGAAGACTGCTTGGTCGGCGTCGGGCCGTTTCCAGTACCCAGCCATGACCTGGGGACCATGCACGACGATTTCGCCTTGTTCGTTAGGTCCAAGCACGGCAAGCGTTTCCGGATTGATAATGCGTGATTCGGTATCGAAGGTCGGGAACCCCAGGCATTGCTTACGCGCGTTGTGAGGCGGATTCATGTGAGTCTGCGAAATGGTTTCGGTCATTCCGTATGCTTCCATGTATTCCACGCCGCACAGTTCAAACAGCTTCTGTGCAACGGCCTCCGGCATGGATGCGCCGCCGCCAAAAATGTTCGACAGTGACGAAAGATTACGCCCGGCGGTGCTGGGATGAGCCAGCAGATCGACGACCATGGTCGGCACGTTAGCCCAGTGCGTGCAACCATAATGCTCGATCATGTAGCCAGCAGCCTCCGCATTCCAGCGCGGCAGCATCGCAATGGTGGCGCCCGCATAAATCGGCGCGTTCATGCTGTGCTGCATGCCGGTGACGTGAAACAGGGGGGCCGTGCACAACACAACAGAATCGGCATGGATGCCCTCCCAGAGGGCGGCTCCGACCAACGTATGCATGATGGTGCGATGGGAATGCATGCATCCCTTGGATTTGCCAGTTGTCCCGGAGGTATAGAGGATCGCTGCAAGATCGTCCGGCTGTGCGGCAGGTTCGAGCGGTTCATAGTTCGCCGCGATAGCGTCCGACCACGACACTGCTCCCGGGTCTGCCATGACGTGGCGAGGCGCGCGCAGCAGTTCCGGGACGTCAACGGTCGTTTCTTCGGTCAGATAATCCGAATAGGTTGCGACGATCACGTGCTTGGCCTGCTTGCCGAGCAGGGGCCGGATCTGCGAATACAGTTCCTGGGCGACCAATACCGTAGCGGCTTCGGAATCTTCAAAATAGTGCAACAGTTCATCGGTGACATGCATCGGGCTGACAGGCAATACTGCGGCATCTGCGCGCAGGATGGCGTAGTAAGCGATGATGAACTGCGGTGAATTCTGCATCTGCAGCACGACGCGATCGCCTTTGCGCACGCCGCAGCGGTTCTGCAGGAAGCCTGCCATCAGATCAACCTGGCGCTGCAGTTCGCGATACGAGACTTTGGTGTCGTAGAAAATGATGGCCGGCTTGTCCGGATAACGGCGGCTGGAAACTTCCAGGTTGAAAGCCAGCGAGGTGGCGGGCACCGTCAGGTGCCGTGGCAGGTGTTTGGGCCAGTGCGCGAAATGCTTCGGTTCCATCGATATGGTTTCAACCTGGAATGTTTTTGTTCTCTTTTTCCTGCAGCAAGCGCCATTGCACCTTGCCGGTGGCAGACTTCGGCAGTGAGTCGACAAACTCGACCACGCGCGGCACCTTGTAGGCAGCCATATTCTCGCGTGCCCACGCAACAATGTCTTCGGGCGCCACTTTGCCGCGGCTTGTTTCCTTGAGTACGACCACGGCCTTGACTGTCTCACCGCGCCGAGCATCCTGGGTTCCTATTACACAGGCTTCCCGCACATCGGCGTGATGATAGAGCATGGCTTCCACTTCGGCCGGCCAAACCTTGTAGCCGGATGCATTAATCATGCGCTTCAGCCGGTCAACGATGAAAAAATAACCGTCTTCGTCGCGAAAGCCGAGATCTCCGGTACGGAAAAATGCCTTGCCCCCGATGTCGACAAATGCCGCCGCGGTGGCTTCAGGCTGCTTCCAGTAGCCACGAAAAATTTGCGGCCCGCGTGAAATGATTTCGCCAGTCTCGCGCGGAGCCAACACGGCCAACGTATCCGGATTGATGACCAGTGATTCGGTCGCGCAGATGGGGATGCCGAGGCATTGCTTCTTCGCGCGCTGCGGCGGATTGATGTGCGTTGGAGCGATGGTTTCCGACAGGCCGTAACCTTCGATGTAGTGCAGCCCGGTGAGCTCAAGCAGCCGCTGCGCTACCGCCTCCGGCATGGCAGCGCCCCCGCCGCCAATATGCTTCATGCTTGAAATGTCATAGCGTCCCAGGTTCGGGTTGGAAAAAAAGTCGATCGCCATGGTCGCGATGTTGGTCCAGCCTTCGATCTGGTGACGCTGGATCAGTTCTGCGGCCGTATCGCGATCCCAGCGGGTCATTAGCACGATGGTCGCGCCGAAATAGATGGGCTGGTTCATGCTGCATTGCATGCCCGTCACATGAAACAGCGGCATGGAACCGAGAATGACTGACTCGGGTTGCATGTCGACCCAGGCACCACCCGCGACCGTCGTGCTCATGACTGTGCGATGTGTGTGAATGCAGCCCTTGGGTTTTCCGGTCGTGCCGGAGGTATAAGGCATGACGCATAAATCATCCGGGCCTGCCGCATGCGCCGCCGGCACCCGCTTTTCGCCGAGCGCATCGTGCCAGGCAGTTACAGCGGGTTCGCGCAACGGCTGGCGTGGTGTCCCAACGACCTCCGGGATGTTTAGATCCGTGGACTGCGTACGGTAATCGGAATACGCGGCCACGATGACATGCTGTAGACCCGCACCGATCAAAGGACGTACCTGCGCGAGCAATTCCTGCCCGATGATCGCCACGCGCGCGTCACTGTCGGCCACGTAGTGGCGCAGTTCTTCGGTCAGGTTCATGGGATTGATTGGAACCACCATCGCATCGGCGCGCAGGATGGCGTAGAACGCGATCATGAACTGCGGACTGTTTTGCATGAACAGCAGGATGCGCTCGCCACGCCTGACCCCTGCGCGCCCTTGCAGGAAACCGGCCAGCGCATCGGCGTCTTCCTTGAATTGCCGGTACGTCAGCGGCGTCCCGTAGTACTGCACCACGGGCTTGTCTGGAAAACGCTTAACAGTGGCCTCGAGATTTCGATAGAGACTGGTTTCCGGCAGCGGCATTTCCTTCGGCAAGTGAGCGGGCCAGAATTGGTAATGATCGGGCTGCACGGGTCTCTCTCCTGGTGACTTGCGTCCGGCGCAATAGCCAGTCGTATCTTGTAAATGCGAAGCGCTAGCCGGCTATGTTGCGCATGCTCGTCGCTCAGGTCAATGCATGCTGCCCGCCCAGATGAAATCTGCGGCCCGTGGTCGACCTGTTCGAACAATTCGCATTGCGCTGCAGCGTACTCGTCTGCCGACTTTACCGGCCCCTATGACTTATGCCAGTATCGCCGGGGATTGAAATCCGCGCGAATCTTGATCCGGGAGGAAAGTTGGCACGCAGTCTGGGCGCACAAGAGCATATGGATTCTGCACGCCGGGAAGTTCCGGCCAGTGCAGAGGCGTTACTGCGTATTAGCAATATCACGGTGCGCTTTGGCGGCATCGTGGCACTTGAAGATGTGTCCTTCGATGTCATGCCGGGACAGATTGCCGGCGTGATCGGTCCGAACGGCGCTGGCAAAACGACGCTGTTCAACTGCCTGTCGCGTCTGTATCCGTTTCAAGCTGGCGGTATTTTGTTTCAAAATCGTTCGCTGCTCGAAGTCCCGCGACACCGCATCGCTCAATTCGGCATTGGCCGGACATTCCAGAATCTCGCGCTGTTCCGGACCATGAATGTTCTGCAAAATATCATGGTCGGCGCACACAGCTGGAGCCGCGGCGGTTTCCTGGCGAATGCGCTGCGGCTACCGATCGTCGCACGCGAAGAGGCTAAGGTCGCGGAACAAGCGGGCGAGTTGCTGAGATTACTGGAACTGGAAACCGTAGCGCACAGCCGCGTCGCGGATTTGCCGTTCGGCACGCAAAAGCGCGTGGAACTTGGCCGTGCGCTGGCAAGCCGGCCGAAGTTGCTGCTGCTCGATGAGCCGGCTGGCGGACTGAATCATGAGGAAGTGGCGTCGCTATCTGCGCTGATTCGACGTATCCGCGATCAGCTCGGCGTTACGGTACTGCTGGTCGAGCACCACATGGGTCTGGTCATGCAGCTCTCGGATAAAGTGGTTGCGCTCAATTTTGGAAAAAAAATAGCCGAAGGTCTGCCTGCCGACGTGCAGCGCAACGCCGACGTTATTCGCGCCTACCTTGGGAAGGCTAGCTGATGCCACTGCTCGAGGTCACCGATCTATCCGCCGGCTACACCATAGCGGATGTGCTGCGCGGCGTAAGCTTCACCGTCGAGCAAGGTGGCATTACCGCTGTTCTCGGCGCAAATGGAGCCGGTAAGACGACGTTGCTGCGTGCGGTCAGCGGCATGTTGAGACGGCGCGGCTCCATCCGCTTCGACGGCCGCGCTATCGACAGCATGGCCACCGAAGACATTGCCCGTCTCGGCGTGGCACATGTGCCTGATGGGCGCGGGACGTTCCTCGATTTGACCACGGAAGAAAATCTGCGCATCGGCGCGTATACCCGCAAGGACCGCGGTGCAGTTGCCCACGACCTGGAGCGCGTGTTCACGTATTTCCCGCGCTTGAAAGAGCGCCGCTACCAGCAGGCCGGCACGCTGTCCGGAGGCGAACAGCAAATGCTCGCGGTGTCGCGCGCCTTGATGTTGCGTCCGCGCCTGCTGTTGCTGGACGAGCCGTCATTCGGTTTGGCGCCGCTGGTGGTACAGGACATTTTCAGCATCATGCGCGCCATCAATACGGAGGAAGGCGTCAGCGTTCTGCTGGTGGAGCAGAACGCAGGCCTGGCGCTCGATTTGGCCGATAACGCTTATGTGCTGGAGACCGGACGGGTAGTCATGTCCGGCACGACCGAGGCGGTGCGTTCCGACGAAGCCGTGCGGCGCGCCTACCTGGGTTACTAGGCATAAATCACGAGGACGAATGGAAGCATTTTTGCATCAGTTGTTTTCCGGTCTGGCGAGCGGCGGAATTTATGCAAGCCTCGCCCTGGCATTGGTGATGATCTACCAGTCCACCAATCACATCAATTTTGCGCAGGGCGAAATGGCGATGTTCTCGACTTACCTCGCGTGGAGCATGATCAACAGCGGGATGCCCTATTGGTGGGCTTTTTTGCTGACTGTGATCGTATCGTTCGTAACCGGCATCATCATCGAGCGCATCATCATCCGGCCAGTGGAGCACGCGCCGGTACTCTCGATCATCACGGTGTTCGTTGCGCTCCTAGTCATCTTCAACAGTGTGGCGGGCTGGGTATTCACCTACACCATCAAAACCTTCCCAAGTCCGTTTCCGCAGCAACCGCTATTCGGCAACCGCTACATTTCGTCGCATGAACTGGGATCGATTGGAATTACGCTGCTAGTTCTCGTAGCGCTGTTCCTGTTTTTTCGTTTCACGCCGCTGGGACTCGCGATGCGCGCAGTGGCGCAAAATCCGCTCTCCAGCCGGCTGGTTGGTATCCGCGTGGGATGGATGCTGGCCCTGGGATGGGGGCTCGCCGCAGCGGTTGGTGCGGTCGCCGGCATGCTGGTGGCGCCCATCGTCTATCTGGAACCCAACATGATGTCCGGCGTTCTGCTCTACGCATTTGCGGCCGCGCTCGTGGGCGGCATCGACAACCCGTTCGGCGCGGTGGTGGGCGGTTTCATGGTCGGGGTACTGGAAAACTTGATCGGCGCGTATGTCATCGGAACCGAGTTGAAACTCACGGTCGCGCTCGTGTTGATTGTGGGCGTTCTGCTGTTCAAGCCCAGCGGCATGTTCGGCAAGGTGTTTGTTTCTCGTGTGTAAAGAACAATCCCTGCCGTCAGCCGACGACCTGCTCTCCGGGTTGCAGAGTCCCCGCTTATGACGGCCTTGACCACGAAAGCAACCACGGCCGATCTTGTCGCCTCGCGCTTTGCGGGTATGCCGCTGCGCGCCTGGAAAGTCATTGGCTTCACGATGCTGCTTGCCGGTGCGGTGGCGTTGCCTTTCCTAGTCAGCAATTACCGGGTCTTCCAGTTCAATCTGGTACTCATCTACGCCATCGTTCTGCTGGGACTGAATATTCTGACCGGCTACAACGGCCAAATTTCGCTGGGACACGGGGCGTTCTACGCCATCGGCGCATATTCAGCGGCCATTCTCATGGATCATTTCAACTGGCCGTACTGGGCCACGCTGCCCATAGCGGGGCTGGTGTGCTTTTGTTTCGGGTTTCTGTTTGGCTTGCCGGCGCTGCGCCTGCGCGGACACTATCTTGCGCTCGCTACTTTTGCGCTGGCAGTGGCAATGCCGCAAATCCTCAAATACAAACACATCGAGCAATGGACTGGCGGCGTGCAGGGCATCGTCATCATGAAGCCGGCCGCCCCTTTCGGGCTCAAGATAACGCCCGATCAGTGGCTTTACCTATTCACGCTTGCGGTCTTGCTGCTGGCTTTCGCGGCGGGTTGGAACTTGCTGCGGGGGCGCGTGGGCCGCGCGCTGGTGGCCATACGCGATCATCCGGTGGCGGCCGAGGCGATGGGTGTTCACAGCGCGCTCTACAAGACGCTCGCCTTTGGCGTGAGTGCATTGTTTACGGGCGTCGCAGGCGCGCTCGGGGCTATCGTGGTCCAGTTCGTCGCGCCCGACAGTTTTGCCGCAGGCCTGTCGATCAATTTTCTGATCGGCATCGTGATCGGCGGCGTTGCATCGATCTCCGGTGCATTCTATGGCGCGTTGTTCATCCAATTCGTACCGAATTTCGCCGACCAAATTTCCAAGGCCGCGCCGTGGGCGATTTACGGTGTGTTCCTGCTGGCTTTTGTGTATGTGATGCCAACCGGAGTCGCCGGGTTTGTGCGGCTCGCATGGAACCGGATAAGGCGCGCCAGCGGAAAATAATTGCGTCAGGCCTTTTGCAAGGATTCGAGGACGTCATGCACAAAAGATTTACTATGGTTGGTCCAGGTAGTGCAGCCACAAGCGAGCCGAGCTCGCTTGTCGTTGAATTTAATCTCTAGATAAGGAACACCAATGAACCTGATCCATCGAGTGCTGTTTGCGGCCCTGGTTGTGCTCGTGTTGCCGCAGCCCAGCCATGCGCAAAAAAAATATGGCCCGGGTGTGACGGATGCTGAAATCAAACTCGGGCAAACCATGCCTTACAGCGGCCCGGCGTCGGCTTACGGCGCGATCGGCAAGGCGGAATTGGCTTATTTCCAGATGATCAATGAGCAGGGCGGCATCAATGGCCGCAAGGTGAACCTGCTTAGCCTGGATGACGGCTATTCGCCGCCGCGAGCAGTCGAGCAGGTACGCAAGTTGGTCGAGGAAGACGGAGTGCTCGCGCTGTTCCAGACCTTGGGAACCCCTTCCAATTCTGCCATCCATAAATACGTCAATGCCAAAAAAGTGCCACATCTGTTCATTGCAACGGGCGCAACGAAGTGGGGCGATCCGAAAAATTTTCCGTGGACAATCGGCTTCCAGCCCAGTTATCAGATCGAAGCGAAGATCTACGCTACCTACATTCTGAAGAACAAGCCTGACGCCAAAATTGCGGTCCTGTATCAGAACGACGATTACGGCAAGGACTACCTGAAGGGGTTGAAAGATGGATTGGGGGACAAGACCGGAATGATCGTGGCCGAGGCAAGCTATGAGGTCAGCGACCCCACGGTGGATTCCCAGATCGTGACGCTGAAATCATCGGGCGCGGATGTGATGTTTACCATCGCGACGCCAAAATTCGCGGCCCAGTCGATTCGCAAGGTCTATGACATGGGCTGGAAGCCGTTGCACTTTGTCAATAATGTCGCTTCTTCGGTAGGAGCGGTGCTTTCACCCGCAGGTCTGGACAAGTCAGTGGGGTTGACTACGGCGCTCTATATGAAGGATCCGACCGATCCGCAATGGGAAAAAGATGCCGGGATGCGAAAGTGGCGCGAGTTCATGAAGAAATACATGCCGGCAGCGGACCAGGCGGATTTCAACTACGTTTACGGATATGGCGCCGCCCAACTCTTGACCATGGTACTCAAAGCCTGCGGCGATGACCTGACGCGCGAGAACCTGATGAAGCAGGCGACCAATCTGCAAGATGTCACGCTGGACGTGACCCTTCCCGGAATCAAATATAACACCGGCCCGAACGATTATTTTCTGGTGGAGCAGTTGCAGCTGGCGCGATTTGACGGCAAGCGCTGGGTGCTATTCGGAGAAGTGTTGGGCCACCAATGAGCCGGCCTGGCATCAGTCACTAACGATGCGCGCTATTCCAGTTTGGCTGTGCTTGGCACTGGTGCTTGGATCGTTGCTCGCGCCATCGGTGCAGGCGCAGAAAAAATACGGGCCTGGCGTAACCGACAGCGAAATAAAAATCGGGCAGACCATGCCCTACAGTGGCCCGTTATCTGCGTTTGGTACTCTCGGCCGCGCCGAAGCGGCCTACTTCGATATGGTGAATGCCCAAGGGGGCGTGAACGGGCGCAAGATCAAATTGATTTCGCTCGACGACGGCTACAGCCCGCCGAAGACCATCGAACAGACGCGCAAGCTGGTCGAGTCGGACGAGGTGCTGCTGCTGTTCAGTTCGTTCGGGACGCCTCCAAACACAGCGGCGATGAAATACCTCAATGCGAAGCAAGTCCCGCAGTTGTTCATTGCTGCGACCGGCATGAAATGGAGCGATCCGCAGAATTTTCCATGGACCATGGCATTTCTGCCGAGCCAAAAATCCGGAACAGCAGGCTATGTTCGCTATCTGCTGAAGGTCCGGCCGGACGCAAAAATCGGCGTGCTCTACCAGAATGACGATTTCGGCAAGGACTACGTCAAGGCGTTGCGCGACCACCTGCGCGACAAGGCCGAGCGCATGATTATCGCGGAAGCATCGTACGAGTCGACCGATCCGTCGGTCGACTCGCAGATCGCGACGTTGAAAGGCGCGGGCGCAGATACATTCTTTAGTTTCACCTCACCGAAATTCTCGGCGCAGGCAATACGCAAGGCACACGATATCGGCTGGAAACCGCTCTATTTCATCCCGTACAGCGCGACCTCGGTGAGCGCCGTGCTTCAGCCGGCCGGATTGGAGAA
>JBJMWI010000004.1:0-8876 GCA_045810225.1 Burkholderiales bacterium | reverse complement strand
CCGGCCAATGCCGATGATCTTGGCCTGAGCGGTATTCTTATAGTTGCTGATGTAGCCATCATGCTCCTTGTGGTAAGGCTCGGGCATGAGCATCCGCACGTTCTGGCCAACTACTTCTTCTTTGGCGAAGCCAAACAGCTTCTCCGCGGCGGGATTGAAGGACTGGACATGTCCGCGATCATCGATCGTTATGATTCCGTCCACATCGTGGTCTACCACCGAGCGCATACGCTCTTCGGCCTGCCGCAGCTCCGCTTCGGCCTCCTTTCTCTCAGTGATGTCGCGCACAATTCCGGTGAAATAACGATTTGCGCCCAAGGGAAACTCGCTGATTGCGAGTTCCATCGGGAATTGGCGGCCGTCCTTCCGGCGCCCGGCCACTTCGCGCCCAATGCCGATGATTTTTGCCTGGCCGGTGGTCGTATAGTTATGGATGTAACCGTCATGCCCCTGCCGATAAGGTTCGGGCATGAGCATCTTCACATTTTTTCCAATGACCTCTTCGGCACGGTAGCCGAAGATCTTTTCCGCAGCAGGGTTGAATGTGGTGACCTGCCCGCGTTCGTCGATGCTGATGATGCCATCGACGACGTGGTTCACCACCGAGCGCATGCGTTCTTCCGCCTGCCGCAATTCTGATTCGGCCTGCTTGCGTCCGGTGATATCGCGCACGATCCCCGTGAAGTAACGTTTGTTGCCGAGGCGGAATTCGCTAATTGCGAGTTCCATCGGAAACGTGGACTTGTCGCTGCGTTGCCCGGTTACTTCACGGCCGGTACCAATTATTTTGGCCTTGCCGGTATTCTTGTAATTGCTGATGTAGCCGTCGTGCTCTCCGTGGTAAGGCTCGGGCATCAGCATCTTGACGTTCTGCCCGATGACCTGGTTAGACTGGTACAGGAATATGCGTTCGGCGGCCGGGTTGAAAGTGGTTACGGTGCCGACTTCATCGATGGTGATAATGCCGTCAATGACGTGGTTCACCACCGAGCGCATGCGCTCCTCGGCGTCGGGCGCGGGCCCGGCCTTACTCAGTTCATGCATCTGGAATACCCCCTGTATCGTCCTCGGGACGTAACTTCGCCTCCAAGGCGGTTCAGCCTTGCCAGGGTCCACGTAAAGGTCTGTAGGGACGCCTTTTTTAACGGGACACGTTGAACGACTTTAAGCCTAATGCATAAAACTGAATGTGCGGTGGCGCACAGATGGCCAGTCACATTGTTAAGCGTGGTCTTTGAGTGTGCGATTCTGCGCTAGCGTACTTTGGAAGACATCAACCTTTCCCGAAAGATGCGGTAAAAATCTAACGAGTCAGTTTTTCGGGCTCTGGCCAGACGATTCGGGATATCAAACGGCCCCAATCTAGGAGCGCGCATACATTCAGTGGGCTTCAAAGCGTGAACATAGCTACTACGCTTGGCGGAGAGGGAGGGATTCGAACCCTCGATACGGGTTTAAGCCCATATAACGCCTTAGCAGGGCGCCACCTTCGGCCACTCGGTCACCTCTCCGCATTGATCTTTCGCGCCGGTCTTGCAGCATCAGCTGGCAACCGACATCACCCGGGGCCGCAGGTGGCGCAGGCACCAGCCGATTTCATTTCTTTCTGCGCCAGGGGCGCATGGGCTTTCGGTAGGTACTCATGTTCGCAAGTCGACCGAAATGCCAAGGGGCGAAGAATACACCTCCTCCGGTCTTCTGTCAGCCAAGCGCTCGTCTCGATCCGTGCTCTTTGCTATAATTTGGCCGCTTGAAATGCGCCCGTAGCTCAGTTGGATAGAGTACTTGGCTACGAACCAAGGGGTCGTGGGTTCAAATCCTGCCGGGCGCGCCAATTCCAAAAACTAACGCCACCTTCGGGGTGGCGTTTCTGTCATTGATGCTCATTGCGATCCGCCAAAGTGCAGTCGATTGGGGATCAAACCGATATACCCATCGCGAGATTGACGGACCCGGAGGTGCCGGGAGCTGCGAGGCCGTCAGAGCGATTTCAGATATTCCACAAGATCCACGCGCTGTGAATCAGTCAACCCAAGGTTGAGCTCGCTCGGGTCGTTGTAGCGGTTCACCACGCACGCGAGATCCTGTCTCGCCTGATCTGACGCGCCAGCCAAGCTGCCGATGTCGGATCCATCCATGCACGTGCCGGTAGTGCGATTGAATGCACCGGAGCCGTCATGGAAATAAGGGGGATGCTGCCAGATGCCCCTGAGCGGTGTGGTGCGCCATTGCTTCGTAGCCGAGAACTTGGTGTAGTTCTTGTCGAGCGCGACGCTGGCGCCAGGCGGGTGCAGGCCAAAAGTATCCACATCGGTGAACGACGCCCCACTGTGACAGGTCGAGCATTTTGCTTGACCTTCGAACACGGCCTTGCCACGAGTGACTGCCTGGGTATCAAGGTCGGACGCAACGTTCCATTTTGCTCCCTCCGTGCCAAGCGTTGGTGCCGCAATGGACCATTGGTAGGCCTCCAGTTGCGGCAAGATGGGCGTGATGAGATCGTCGCCCACGCGGTGATCTACGTTAAGCGGCTTGCCGTTGATGATGAGTCGTTCGTCAACAAACGTGCCGTGACCGTGCATTTGCGTGACACCGACGTAGCGGTTCCAGTAAGCCACGGGGCCCACCGGTTCGTGAGCGGTGTCGCCATCGCCCGTGAAGATGGCCTTGCTCAAGCCCACCAAGCCGAATGCCGGAGGTATGACCACCGGAATTCCGCCGGCCGCCTTGTACGCCGCGATGTTGGCATCAATATCGGGTGCAACCGCAGGGTTGCTGCCCGGATCGGTGTTCACATTCAAGCGCGGATCGTAAAAACCGGGCCCAAACAATGTCACCCATGAAGCATATTCTGCTTTCTGTCCTGGCGTGAGTGCCGGCGACAGCGAAATAATGGTTCCGGGTTGCAAATCGCGATTGGGCCAAGCGTCCAGACGCTCACCCACAATTCCCGCAAGATTGATTTGGGCGCCTGCCGGACCGGGTGCCGTAATCTGCAGGTCCCTGGAGACTGTGGAATGACACAACGCGCACGTGATGCCGACGCGATCCAGGTGCAGTTTGCCGTCGGCCGACTTGCTGACTTTCCCTTTCATGCCGACAACGGCATTCAGATCCAGCAGCGCAAGGGTCGTTTGCGGATCGTCGAGCGGAATGCTTCCGTCTGTGATGCCTTGGACAACCTGGGCCGGTAGCGCTGCGGCGTCAATTTTCAAGCCGACCGATGCTGCGGTAAGCGGATCCACCGCGGATTCGATCACCGTGTTCATCTTCAACGTGTCGGTCCAGAATGTCTCGTCGCCAAACGTGTCGAAGCGAAAGGTTTGTTTACCCGCGGCCACCAGCTGCGCATCCAGCGGCACTTGCGGCACTTGGCTGGTCGGCGCCGGTTTAACGTTGTCGTCGGAACCACCGCAACCGGCAAGGCCCAGGCTGAGCGCGACAGACACAGTCACCGGCATCCATGCTTTGCGTAACAAGCTGTTCATTGGTTTTCCGCTGAGCTTCATGACCGTCTCCTTTGCCACAGTTGTTCGTCCGCAAGCCCAATAGCTTTGCAGGAGATTGCATATCGTGGGATTGGATGAAGGGGATAATCGCCGCGTTCCCCGCATCTCAGAAGAACCGTATTCCGATCGGACTAATGTGCACGACTATCAGTCCCCGGTTGCTCACACTCAACTTCATGCCATTACTCGACGTCATGCCCTTGCATTGGTACTGCCAATTTGTAGCATCTAGTAGGACAACAGCAAACCGCGGAGCGACTAATCGTAGAACCTCAAGGAAACTGTGCGACTTCGCGTTTATTTCCGGTCGGTTGTGTGGGGACTCTGTGTCTTTTGCGCACTCACGGATTGAGCTGTGCGCCGCCGGATGTTGAAGACTGGCGCAAGGCTCCGCTGCGCGGCCCATAGTGCTGTCGCGAAACCTTCAGGATTGTGCCGGACAGCGTTACACCCTTTAACTGATTGCGCGGCTACTGCGTTAAGCATCAGACTCGACGGAGAAGATATTCTTCTGGCCGGCCCCGCAAACTCTCGCACATGACAGCAAGAAAAGAATTCGAGCTGGCGCCTTGCATTGATGCGCTTCATCAGGATGGCATCACCGGCCTGAAGGCCGCTTTTTCGCGCGAGTGGGTGGAGCGACTGCGCGAGGAAATGATGACTTCATTCTGGGAGGCCATCCAGCGCCCGGGCGGTGCGGTCAGTCGCGGGCCCCGCCGCTGGTATGTGGAAACGCATCCGCAGGCGTTCACTGGCTTCGCCGACGTCATCGCGCATCCATGGGTGCGCGCCATGTGCGAAGCGGTGCTCGGGTCAGCCTATGAAATCGTGGAAATCGGCTTCGACGTGCCCGTCCAGGGCGCTAAACATCAGCCGTGGCACCGCGACTTCCCCTCGCCACGCGAGAGCTGTGAGGAGCATCGCATCACCTCGCTGGCTTTTAACATCACTGGAGTCGATGTGACGCAGGACATGGGGCCGCTCGAGATCGCGGTCGGTACGCAATGGGATGACGGCCGAGCATGGAAGCACGAGATGTTTCCACAGCAAGACCTCTGGCCACGCTATGCCGAGCGCGCGGTGCGCAAGTATCCGCAGGCTGGCGATATAAGCTGCCGCTCGGCGCTAACGCTGCATCGAGGCACCGAGCATCCTTCGCCGATCGCGCGCCCGGTGCTAGTACTGGGGGTCGATGCGCCCGGCGCCGGCCATGCGGCGCTGCACGATCTCATGGTGACGCGCCATTTTTATGACACGCTGCCGCCGCAGGTGCGCGAGCATCTCGTCTGCCGTGTCGTCGACTCACTCGTCCCGGTGACGCAGAAGCACGGAATTGAAGGCCTTCTCAGGCCGGGCGAGCGCTACTAGATCCTGAACAATATCTACCTCGCGGTGGCTTCGATACGAAGCGGAGATGCCGGCACGGACCGGCCGGGCTCGCACCAAACCGATGTGCCCGGTGTGAGCGTGAAGACGCCAGGCTTTGACAGCACAACTGTCCGTGTGTGATCGGGTCTGACGTCAATGTTGAAGACCGCTCCGCCTTCCGGCTCAACTATCCAGTGAATGTTATCGGCGACTGCGGCCTCTCGTTCGGGAGGAAGCGCAGCCACCCAGCATTGATGTGGCTTCAGCTCTTTGGATGGGATGCGCGTCCAACTTCCCTGCGTTTTTCGCTCGGCGTAAAGAACAACAGGTTCACCGACCCGTGCGCTAAGCGTTGATGCGGATGCGGTAAGCCCAACAGTCTGTGGCGCATTGAGGACAAAAACGAACTCTGGCGTCCGCTCGCAAGCTTGCAGGAGTGCCACCGCCAAAATGTATCCGGCGAGATTGAATGTCGCGTTCAACTTGCGAGACCTAGCGTTTTGTTTTGCCGCATCTCAGACGCGGCGTAGCAAGCTGCAAGTATCGGTCAACAACACTCTGTTAGGCCTTCTCTTCTGATTGCTTAGAGATGGCTTGCCCATAGCAGCCCGGACTATTGCCCAAGAAAACGAATCCGAGCTTCTTCATCTGATGGATTGTCCGGTCCCAGTCCCCATAAATCCGGAGCATTGCCTGGCATTGCATACTTGCGCAGCTCATCGCCCTCTGGCCCTACCGTGTAGCGGAAAACCCGCAGCCAAGACGTGATCCTGCGCAGGGCGCCATAATACCTATCATGCTCCATCGCATATCTATCACAAGCAGCGTTCCAGTCATCACTTGCTAGTAGTTCGTCCCGTAGCACACGAACGTCTCTGAGCGTTAGTGATAATCCGCATCCCCAACAGGGATCGTTCGCTGCGGCAGCGTCGCCAATAAGTGCGACCCCATCTTTGTACGGGTGATCGACCCAAACGTCTGCCCCCTCGAAGGTTGCTAACGGTCCTACCAGACTGGCTTCATCGAACCACTCCAGCGGAACGCCAGTCTGGGCACAGTAATCCCTAAAATTGGGCAGGTCGTTCGGGCCGCTGAGCGATCTGTGGCCGTCCCGGCGGCCCGTAGTGAAATACGCGCGGGTCCGGCTTTTGCCGATGGGGACTACAAATGAGACGTGACCGAAATTTGGGGCGGCGAAAATACTAACCGCATTGTCCGGCGCCCGCATCCCCTCTAGCAAAGCACCGGAGATCCTGAGCCACTTAGGATCACGACTAACCTCGAACGCTGCGTCATGTCGCACAACCGATTGGCGCCCATCTGCACCTACAACCAGCCGTGCTGGAAAACGCTGCTGGGATCCATTAATTGAAGCTGTCACCTCAGGCGCGGTTCCGCCCGTTGCCTTCGTGACCGTTACACCACGCCGTACATCGACCCCAGCCTCTCTGGCTGCATTGAGAAGAACCTCCTGCATTTCCGAGTGGCAGAAATCAACAGCCGGTGAATGATGCAACGTTGTCGCAACTAGATCCCTGTTTCGTGCCAAAACAGATCCGAAATAATCTGTGCGGTACGGAATTTCCAAAGCACAGGTGTCGATCAACTTTCGATAAATACCCAATGCGCGGATTTCTGGTACGCCCCACGGATGGATGCCTTCCCCGCGTACCCGGTCGCGAAACTGTTCGGTACGTTCCAAGATCAAGACGCTGGCTCCGGACTGCGCCATGCAGGTTCCGAGGGAGGCACCCGCAAGTCCACCACCAACGATCACCAAATCGTGAGCCATAAGCCCCTTGGTAAAACGTTATGGCAGGATCAATGATTTCGTGCCGACGCCGTGCCCTTGGCAAATTCGATAGAACGTTTGATTCCGAGTGGTGGTCAGGACGTTGAATCGTGTTCCGATGCTAGACAACAGAATTGTGCTCGGCGTTGAAATCATCCGCCATATTATTGGGCTAATGTGATCTGTTACTCCTGTAGCAACTCCGCTCAGATCTTGACTGTCACAATACCCATCCAAGGTGAAGCTCTCATCCGACGGATTTGGCGTCGATGTGTACTCACAGTGCGATTGATAGTTTCCAACGGGTTGTACGAAACCTGGAAGTGAGTATTGCCCGGTAGAGTCTTCTACTACTTTCCCATTCGCGGAGATCTTCATCGTGCCTTCCCAAGTGGCCAGTACTAAGGCGCTCGGCGCAATTTCGAACAACAAAGGTTCAGGCCCGAAGCCGCTCGGATTGGAATGACACGAATTGCTAGCGACTATGTTGTATGTGCCAATTAACGCTTCTTTTTTGGCGTGTGCGACTGGCATCACGACCGTGATAACGAGGACAATCAAAACGGTAAGCATGGATCTTTTCATTTCTTTCCCCTTTTTATTTGCTGAAGCAGCATTAATGCACGCGGGTCCATACTTGGACCTTACGGATTGACGTGTTGCTGAGACGTTTTCTCTTATGGCAAAACAGTGGTGGCGACGAAAATACGCCAAGATTAGCGCGCTAGCGCCCGGGTCCCCGATCTGCTTGCCCGGGTGTAACCCCAAAGGCCAACAGTAGTCGTACTGACCGGGCCTCTAGGTGGCTATCGGTTTTTTGGAAGGATAAAAACGCTCAACATTTGAGCGTGCGAAGACTGTCGCCTTTGGGATGCAATTAGCATGGTCCTTTATGACTATGGCGTGAATATTTGTGCGACACAGCCATGCTCCAGATTGGTCATGAGGTCGTGTGTCCGATTCGGGAGAAGAGATGAACAGCAGAATTTGGCTGATCGGACGTTCTGGGCCATCCATCACTCAGGGAGGACGTCATGAAACGGATCATTGCCCACTGTTTGATCATCTGCCTACTCGTTACCACCGGGTGCGCCACGGATCCAAAAAATATTCCGGCGAAGTACGTCAGTCCGGTTGGTTATCAAAGCTGGTCCTGCGAGCAGTTGACTGACGAATATGACCGGCTCACCGCCTCTTCTGAAGCGACGATAAAGGAACAGAAGAAGAACGCGAATATAGATGCGGGCCTGATGGCTGTCGGGCTCATCATCTTTTGGCCCGCGCTAATTGGCCTGGCTGCAACCAACAACAACAAGGATGCTGTGGCACAGGTCAAAGGCGAGCACGAGGCCGTTCACGAACAGATGCGGACGAAGGGCTGCCCGATGCCGGCTCCAGCTCCTATTCTGAAAGAAGCTGCGGCCGACGCTCCTGCCCTGGTTGCCAAAAAAGATTGGAGTAAAAAAGGTAACCCGGCCACTAACGAAGGTGGCGGCACTGTACCGGTTAGCGTCAGTCAGTGACGCGCAACAAAACCCGCATCGATTGATGGTTTATCTCCTTTCATTTGTCATCTTGACTCGGCGCCGGACGTTCCCAAAATAACTGCATGTCTCCGAGAGGCGGTTCCTTTACCGCCGTATAGGCGAGCGCAATCATGATTCAAATCCTTGCCGGTCAGGTATCCAAAATGCAGCAGGAAGAAGCAGAGCTTCGGTCACAAGGCTACAGGGAAGTGGGAAGGCCTTGTCAATTGGGGCCGAGGGAGTACAGCAAGACGAGGCATTCGCGGGCGGTACGCTGGGTCTTTTACGTTAACGTGGAACGATCCGGATGATCGTGGGCCCGATCTAGAATATTTTTTCTTTGTGAGCTAGATCAGACGGCTCCTCGACTGGAATACCGCCCCAGGCGATGATAAACCCCTGCAGCAGTTCCGACGCCCGGGGCGAAAACCAATAACCATCACCGCCATCCGGTAAGCTTTTCCGAAAAACATGGCACCCTCGGTGTTCCCCCCCCCGGAGTTCCGAAAGCTCTTTGAAAAGTACATTTTGGAACCCGGCGCCACCTGTCTTTCGGGGTAGGTGAAGTTTAATGCTGTGCCATCCCATTTTTGAAGGTTTGCTGTGTGGTTCCCTAAGGAGTGTACTCGTAATCAGCCAATAGCAATTGTGCGCGAACTACAATTGCTGGAAACTTATCAG
>JBJMWI010000003.1:0-6297 GCA_045810225.1 Burkholderiales bacterium | reverse complement strand
GGTTTGAGTCGGATATCCGTTCATGGCCAAAGTCTGGGTCGATGAAGCGCCTAAAAGGAACAGCTGGCGCTCCGTTGCTGTTTTGACATGATAACCCGACTTTAGTGCCGTGCAGTACCTGAGAGATGTCGGAAAAGAACTTCCAACAAGATCAGGAGTACGATCGGGCGTGCATTGCGTGGCTTGAAACAAACCTCATGGAGGAGTGAAACATGGCAAAGAACAAAGATGTCGGGGAGCCAATCTACAAGATCGTAGAAGTTATCGGCACCAGTACCAAATCGTGGGAAGAAGCGGCCATGAATGCGGTCGCAGCTGCAGCAAAGACCCTGCGCGACCTGCGCATCGCGGAAGTAGTCAAAATGGATATGAAGGTCGATGACGGCAAGGTCGTCGCGTACCGAACTCGGGTGCTGCTGTCGTTCAAGTACGAAGCCTGAAGCGTGGGGTTCGCCCCGGCGTGCCGTTCCGGTTAGCTGGATAGGATGTCTTTGAAGTGAGAACGGGCGCCACCGGCGCCCGTTTACTTCAGCAAATACTGCGTTTTACATCTGGCCGGCTTTTTTCTTGGCCGAATTGATGCACTTCTGTTGCTGGGTACCGCTCATCGATTCGCACTTCTTCAAGGCGGCGCTGAGTTCCTGATCGCTCCCACCGCCACCTGCCCCGGCTTGGCTGGAGCCGCTGCTGCTCGTGCCCGATGGGCTGGAATCGCTTTGGCTTTGCTGGCCACTGCGATTGGTTTCCGATGCGCCGCTCTGGCTGGGCTGGCTGCTCGTGGTACCTGACTGTTCACTGGTCTGCGTCTCGGCCGCGCCGGACTGCGTTCCTGACTTGGCGGGCTCAACAGCGGGATTCGAAGACTGGTCTGATTGGCTGGTTTGGTCTGCCGACTGGCCTGACTGACTGCTTTGGCTGGACTGACTGGATTGGCTTCCTGACTGGTCCGACTGACTGGTCTGGGATCCGGACTGCCCGGATTGACCAGATTGACCGGACTGACTCGACTGTTGACTGGACTGTGAACTGCCGGTGTCGCTTTGCTGTTTCTGGGCATCGCGCTGTTCGGGTTTGCCCTTGGTTGCATTCGGCTGGGTCTGCGTCTGGTTGTCGCGGCTCTGGGTGTCCTTGGACTGCTCAGCGGACAATACCGTGCCGCTCAGTGCGAGTGCAGTCGCGCCAGCCAGCAATGCGGTTAGCAATTTGCTCATGATCTCTCCTCGATGGGGTTGAATGAAGTTGACAGAGGGATTGCCGGCTTTTTTGAGCCCGCATTCCTTACCGTAGCAACGCAGCTATCGTCGCAACACCCATGCCATCGATTACAAACACGCACCTCTCTGTTTTATGGAAGAAACGGGCAGAGGCTTTACTGGAAGTCGGCAAGAATTGCAGTGCGCTGGTAATAAATGCATCGGCGCTTGCCAGCAGACACCAGTTCATTCCCTAAGAAGCGGGTTCGGGCGGCAGTACTTCGCGGAATGCGGGTTGCTTCTTCCAGCCCGGGACCGGTGGTTGCTGACCTTCGCATGGCGTATAGATGGACGTCTCGACGATGGTCGCCTTATGGATATAGCGCGGACAATTTGGAAAAATCGCTTCTGCCTGCACGCGCACCATCAACTTGGCGCCGACAAATTCCGGGAGCAACGGATCGTCGGCACTCACGCTCGCCCGGCCGTTGACACGCAAACGACGCGGGCTTTCGAAATCGATGAACAATAGTCCCACCGCCGGGTTTACCAGCACATTGCCAAGACTCTTGTACATGCCATTGCCATCGTAGTCCGGAAAGACCAGCGTATCGGGCGCCACGACGCGCACGAAACCAGGAGCGCCGCCTTTGTACGAACAATCCGGCCGTCCGTGCGCATCCGCCGTCGCCAGGAAAAACAAAGGGCGACTTTCGATATAGGCGCGGTCTTCGTCGGTAAATTGGTTGCGTGCCAGCACTTCGACCAGCCGGTCGGCAAGCTTTCGCGTGGCATAACGATCCTGCATGCGGCGAGAACCTTCGTGATACATCGGAATGTCAGCCATAACTTGTCTCTCCTTAAAGACCGTGACGGTCGTGCCCTGCGTCGCAGGATACCGGTCATTCGACCATAACGGACGTGACGAACGTAACGGCGTAAACAACGATGGTGCAACGCATAATGCCGTGCCACCGCAGAGCTAGCTCGTTCGTAATGAGCGAATGAAATTCAGCAGGTCCCAGAGTTGCGGTTCGCTCAATGTTGCCTTGAAAGCCGGCATCAGATTTTTGCCATTCGCGATCCGGTAGACCACGATACCATCCGGAAAGATTGGGGGGCGCGCGATTTTGCTGAGATCGTCGGGCTTTTCTTTCAAGGATGCCGCGACCGGTCCATCACCAAGCCCGCGCTCGCCATGGCAAATGGCGCATTGCTGCTGGAACAGGAGACGTCCCCGTGTGATCGACTCGGCCGTGCGCGGGATCGGGTTGCGCGCAAAGGCCGCTTTCAGAAGATCGGCGTAATAGGTCCCGGCACCAAGGCACAATAGCGCGAATGCCAGGAGTACCCATCGGGACGATTTCCACTGCTGCCAATGAGCGCGCATGAACATTACCGGATTGCGGAAGTCCAAAAAATTATCACGCCGCCCGGGCAGGAACAATAGAAATTCACCGCACGCTGTTCCTGCGACCGGAATGCACGAACAGTGCCTCATCGCTTGCGGCGGAGAGTCGGGCGCATCTACACTCTGCCGCAAATAACTTTGGTATATCGGAAACAGCGTGAAAACCGTCATATTGCCTTCCGGGGAAAAGGTTCCGGCGCTGGGACAAGGCACCTGGAACATGGGCGACAAGCGCTCCACGCGCGCTGAAGAAATCGCCACCTTGCAGCTGGGCCTCGACCTCGGCCTCACGCTGATCGACACGGCAGAGATGTACGGAGAAGGCAAGTCCGAGCAACTGGTTGGCGAGGCGATCACGGGCCGCCGCGAGAGGGTCTTTATAGTCAGCAAGGTGTACCCTCACAATGCATCCCGCAAAGGCACCATCGCGGCATGCGAACGCAGCCTGAAAAGGCTGCGTACCGATCGCATCGACCTGTACCTTTTGCACTGGCGCGGCAACATCGCCCTCAGCGAAACGCTGGAAGCGTTTGCCGCGCTGCTTGAGAGCGGCAAGATCCGCTACTTCGGTGTCAGCAATCTCGATCTCGATGACATGCGCGAACTCACTTCATTGCCTTCGGGCAAGCATGTCGCCACGAACCAGCTGCTCTATAACTTGACCAGGCGCGGTATCGAATGGGATTTGCTGCCCTGGATGCGCGAGCGTCACATCCCGGTGATGGCTTATTCGCCGATCGAACAAGCCCGGCTGCTTAACAATCCGAAACTTGTCGAATTCGCGCGGCACAACGCCATGACGCCGGCACAGGTTGCGCTGGGCTGGTTGCTGGCTAAACCGGACGTCATCGCAATTCCGAAAGCCGGCAATCGCACTCATGTAAAGGAGAACGCCAGTGCGCTCGAGGTGGTGCTATCCACAGCACAATTGAGCGAGCTGGACAAAGCGTTTCCGCCACCAAAAAAGGCGGTGCCGCTGGACATGCTCTAGGCTGCGTTAAAATTCCTGAACGCTGCCGTCCCGGCCCAAACTTCGCCGGATCGACTATGGCCCAAGCGCTTCAACAAGTTCAATCATTCGCGGGATTCTCATGACAACTCATTGGAGTCAGCCACTGCACCAGCTCCTGCGGCAGCAGGACGTGCGCCAGGTTAGCTTTGTCCCGGATGCAGGCCATACCTCGCTCATCAAGTTGTGTGAAGCGGACGGCGCGATGCAAGCGGTACGGCTCACGAGCGAACAAGAAGGCGTTGCGCTCGCGGTCGGTGCATGGCTGGGAGGACACAAGAGCGTGTTGCTCATGCAATCGAGCGGGGTTGGCAATTGCATCAACATGCTTTCGATGCTGTCGGTTTGCCAGATCCCGTTGACGATGTTGGTCACCATGCGCGGCGACTGGGCGGAATTCAACCCATGGCAAGTACCGATGGGCCGTGCATCAAAAGCCGTGCTCGAAGAAATGGGGGTGCTGGTGAATCGCGCCGAAACGGTGGACGAGATCGTACCGCTCACGGAAGGCGCGTTACGTATCGCTTACAACACATTGCGTCCGACTGCAGTGCTCATCAGCCAGCGCCTGCTCGGTGCAAAAACGTTCGATTGAATCTTCCCCACTAAACCGGTATCGATACTATGCAGCCCGCTCCAAAACTAGAACGCCGAATGGTCGTGAAGTCCTTGCTTGCCGAGCGCGGCACGCTGCTGGTGATCGCCGGGCTTGGCGCACCGGCGTGGGACGCGACGGATGCCGGCGACCATCCACTTAACTTCCCGCTTTGGGGCGGCATGGGAGGCGCAGCCGCAATGGGGCTCGGGCTTGCATTGGCACAGCCAGAGCGGCGGGTATTGGTGCTAACCGGTGACGGCGAACTACTGATGGGTATGGGATCGTTGGCCACCATCGGCGTGCAGGGCCCACGCAACTTGTCATTGGTGGTACTCGACAATGAGCACTACGGTGAAACCGGGATGCAGCCTTCGCATACGAAATTCGGGGTTGATCTGGCAGCATGTGCGAAGGCGAGCAGATTCGCGGCGTCGCACATGGTGACGAACATGCAGGAGGTAAGTCAGCTACGCGAGGACATACACCATTCAACCGGACCGCTGTTTGCGCAAATCAAGATTGCTGCGGACAAGCTGCCCCTGGTGTTGCCTCCGCGGGACGGCACCCAGCTGAAGAATCGCTTCCGGGAAGCCTTGTTCGGCCCGCAAGCGCATTTCCAACGCTAGAGATCACACCCGTTCCTCAGTCGCAACGGATGCTTGCACGGCGGGCTGTCTTTCGCGCGCTGCACGAATGATCTGATCCACCACATCGGGCAGCAGCGCCACGCAGGTGGCGTAGTGATCCTTGGGGAAAGCGTCGACCGAGCGTGCGATGGCTTCGCATATTGATTGACCGTCCGGCCAACAGGTCTGCATCAAATAAATACCCGCGGAATCCTGCGATACGCTGATGACGTGAAATACCGGCCGCTCCACGCCTGCACGCTGCGCAAGCGCCATGATGGATTGCTCCAGTAACGCTCGTCTGTCCATTGACTGTCTCCCTGATCCGGCGATGTGACAGGGTGACTTTAGCGAAGTTCCAAGACAGTTTCGCGACAGCGGCGTTGCACTACTGATTCCCGCGCGACAATATTTTGTTCAGCCGCCGCTGAGCGCGGCCACGATCATGACTTCATCGCCCGGCCGTAACGCCTGGTCCAGTTGCGTGGCGCTTTCGCCATTGACAAAAAAGCGGATGTGCTTGCGCACGCGATCCTGCTCGTCCACGATTCGATGGCGCATGCCGGGATAGCGCTGGTCCAGCGTCTGCAGCAACACCGCGAGCGATTCAGCCGCGGCTTCTATTTGCTTTTGGCCGCCGGTATAGGAGAAAAGCGGACTCGGGATGAAAACGCGGATCACGCAACAGTGACGGAATAAATGTGTGGGAGATGTTCTGCGATGCGCGACCAGCGTTCGCCCTCGTCCCGGCTGGCCCACAATTCACCGCTGGTGGTACCGAAATACAGCCCCGCCGGATCGCGCGTGTCGGCGCACATCGCCTGGCGTTTCACGGTCCACCATGCATGTTGCGCGGGCATGCCTGCATCGAGCCGTTGCCATGAAGCGCCGCCGTCGCGTGCGCGGAACACGGCGGGTTTGCCGCCCGGACTGGTGCGCGGCCAGACTTCAGTGCCGTCCATCGGAAACACCCAGATGCAATCCGGATCGCGCGGATGCAGGACGATCGGAAAGCCGATGTCACCCACGTCTTTGGGCATGTTCATGCCGATTCTTTGCCACTTCTGCTGCGGGCGGTCCAGCCGATAAATACCGCAATGATTTTGCTGATAAAGGCGATCGGGATGGCGCGGGTGCAAAGCCACGGTATGCGGATCGTGCCCGTACTCCGCGTTCGCGTCCGGCAAGAAATCCGCGGCAACGCCCTGGTTTAGTGGGTGCCACGAATTTCCAGCATCCCTGCTTTCGAACACCCCACCGATGGAAATGCCGAGATAGAGGTGACGCGCGTCGCTGGAGTCCACGCATACGGAATGCACTTGCGCACCATCCGGACCTGGAACAATAGCATGCTTGATTTTTGGGTAAAGCACATCGTTGAAACCGCGCACTTCGGCCCAGGTCACGCCACCGTCAGCAGAGCGAAACAGGCCTGGAGGTGAAGTCCCCGCGTACCAGAC
>JBJMWI010000002.1:0-6420 GCA_045810225.1 Burkholderiales bacterium | reverse complement strand
TTGGCCAGTATGTCAGGCGAATGCCGCAAGAACGGTCCGGGCAATCCTGTGATGCCAAGGCTACGGAGCCGCTTACCCCGCAGCGCGTGACACCGCCCTCAAGACTCGGCAACACAGATCCAGGGTGGGTGTCGCGACGCCAAGCCTTGTCGCCAGCATCAGCGTGTAATCCAGGGTTTCGTGGACTTCCAGGCGCCTGTTGCGATCAGCGTCCTGCAAAATTGATTGGCGAAAATCCGGCGCCGTCACGCGCATCTTTTCACCGTGCGCCTGTACCGCCTTGATTGCGTCTTCCTCGCTGGCATTCAGGAATTTTGTGCTCGAAAATCCGCTGTCCTGCAGCGTTACGCCGTGCTTGCTCGCTACAGCAGCGGTCTCGCGCATGATGCGAGCGGCAATCAACGCGGTATCGGCGTCGCTCAGGAAACGCCAGGTCGGCAAGCGGGTCATGACGGCGAGGGTGCTGAAGCCGGACCAGCCAACGAACTTTGACCACTCGGCCGAGGTAATGCTGTCCGAGGCGCGCGCTTCGAGCCCGGCTTTCACCAACACGTCAACCAGTTCGTTGACCCGGGAAGAATGCCCGCCAGCAGGCTCACCGAGGATGGTCGGGCCAACGACGTTATAGCGCACCGCGCCCGGAAGGCCGTTTTTCGCAGGCAGGACTTCGCCGCCGAGCATGCCAACAGCACCGAGTGTGGCCTGCTGTCCGAATACTTCGCTGAGCTGCTGGTTTTTGAGAACTCCGTTTTGCACGGAAAACGCGCTCTTCGTAGTGAGCCCGTGCAGCGGCGCCAGTGCCTGCTCGGTGTCGTAGGTTTTGATCGCCACAATGACCACGTCGGTTTGCCGCAACGTGTCCGCGTGCGTCACGACATTGCATGGGGTGGAAAACGCAGCCTTGCCCTCGATCGAGATGCCGTGGCGGGCAAGCAAAGCGGCACGCTCGCCGCGTGCAACCAGCGCGACTTGATGCCCCGCGCGCGTGAGATAGGCCGCGTAGATGGAACCTAGGGCGCCGGCCCCGATGATCACGAAGTTCATTTTGATGGCCGTTACTAAACAATAATCTTTGATATGTGCGCGGAGATTTATTCTCCACCGAGAATCGAGCTAACCGTTACGGCAACGTAATTATTTTCCGTAGCGCGCGATTACCCCTGCCACGCAAGCCGTCAGTTTCTTGGCAAAAGGCACATGCAGGAACTCGTTCGGCCCGTGCGCGTTCGACTTCGGGCCGAGCACGCCGGTAATCAGAAATTGGGCCTTCGGGAAAGACTTGCCGAGCATGGCCATGAACGGAATGGTGCCGCCCTCGCCCATCATCATCGCCGGTTTCCCGTAGAACTGTTTTGAAACGCCGTCGACGGCGGACTTTAACCAGGGCGCCGTGGCCGGCGCGTGCCAGCCGGTTGCGGCCTGATCGGATTCGAAGCTGACTCGCGCGCCGTGCGGCGGATCCGCTTCCAGGATGCGCTTCAGGTCTGCGGTCGCGCGCCGGCCATCGACAAGAGGCGGGATGCGCAAGCTCAATTTCAGCGCAGTCTTCGGGCGCAGCACATTGCCAGCATCCTTGATCGCCGGAATGAAATCGGCGCCGATCACGGACAGGAAGGGCCGCCAGGTGCGGTTCAACACCGCTTCGGCATGGTCGCGGGTCATTGGCTGCGTTTTGCCTGCGAACGGAAAGCGCGTCAGCATCGCATCACCGAGCGTCTTGCCAGCCAGCGCTGCCTGTTCGATGCGTTCGGCAGGAATGTCGCAATAGAATTCTTTCGGCAGGATGCGGCCAGTGTTCGAGTCTTCCAGCCGATCGAGCAATAGCCGGGCGATGCGAAAGCTCGATGGCACTACACCGCTGGCATCCCCCGAGTGCACGCCTTCGCTTAGCACCTCGACGTTCAATGTGCCGGCGGCGATGCCGCGCAGGCTGGTGGTCATCCACAACTGATCATAATTGCCGCAACCGGAATCCAGGCCAATGACCAGGTCCACCGTGCCGACGCGCGACTTCAGCGCATCAAGATAGGCGGGCAAATCGTAGCTGCCGCTTTCTTCACAGCATTCTATCAAGCCGACGATGCGCGCATGCGGGACCCCTTGTTCCTTGAGCGCAGACAAAGCGACCAGGGATGCGAATATTGCATAGCCATCATCGGCGCCGCCGCGGCCGTAAAGCCTGCCTTCATGCAATACCGGGATCCACGGCCCGTAGCCTTCTTTCCAGCCGGTCATCTCGGGCTGCTTGTCGAGGTGACCGTACATCAGGATGGTGCCGGGCACTTCGCCCGCCAATTCGAACACAATCAGCGGCGTGCGGCCTTCCAGCCGCATGACCTCGACCTTAAGTCCCGGGATGGGCTGCGCGCGCGCCCACTTCTCTGCCAGCGCGACGGCGGCATCCAGGTAGCCGTGTGTTGCCCACCCGGCATCGAAGTGCGGCGACTTGGACGGGATACGGATGTATTCGCACAGGCGCGGCACAACATCCTCGTCCCACTTCAGCGAGACAAACTCTTCGATGGATTTCGCATCCAGTGCGGTGGTATTGGGCATGGACACTCCTGTTCGGTAAAAGCTCGGGATACCGTATTGTAGAGCGAGCAGGCCGGACCCCGGCGACTGGATAACAGCGAGTGGTATATTTCTGTGCGCGGCTGCGACGACTCCGCAGAGTCACCTCACCAGGGAAAGGTCCACGCAGCATCGGCGCTGAATTCAAGTTCCCCTTGCGCCGTCAACGTGCGCCCGTGTGGTAGATGGCGAACGTCTCATTCAATACGTCTCGCGTGAGGAAATCTAGCGAATCGAACACGGCGGAATGACGCGGGTTACGATAGGCAATGACAAGCGATCGCGGTCTGGAGCGGTAAGCGATCTCCATATTCCGGCACACTTCGGACAACACTTCGTCGTTGAAGGGATTGTAAAAAAATAACATTGCGTCTTCGTCTGGAATGCGGAAATGCACCGCGTCCGCGCAAAACAAATCCATGGGCGGGGCCCGCCCCTTGCGGCTGCGGTAGGCGGCGATATTGCGCGCGGCCATTTGGTACAGCGACGATGCGAACTCGATGCCGATCACGTGTCTGAAGCCTTGCTCTGCCGCGAGCACGAGTGCCCGGCCCTTGCCCGCTCCGAAATCTATGAACGCATAATTACGCGGGTCGATAGTGACTGAGTCCATGATCGTCTTGAAAACCGGCAGCTGAATCGGTTCATAGGCTTCGGCCTGTGCCAAGTGCTGGCCGGTCGCTCCAAGAGCGGCCAGGTCGTATTCAATCCCGGCAGTGGTAATTCCAAACTGTCGATCGAAGCGCTTCTCTTGCCAAGCGTTGTAGCGATGCTTGAGTCCTCGGCACTTCCTTCGACCAAAATCCAGAACTCTTCTAACGGTCATAGTTTTTGTCGGCGTTAAATCAGCAGTAACGAAGACCGAGGCAGCGAAAAGACCGTTGCGCATGGGGTGCTGACCCGGCCTTTAAAGGGACTGACTCTGGAGTTCAGTCAGCCCCCGACGGTTGCATCTCTGTTGCAGGCAGAAACTTTGTTTGAGCCCATGTCAATGCAGGCGAAGCCTGCAGTGTTGCTGGATGTCGCGTGGCGAGTGAATGTCCTGCGGCGCTGACATCCGATACGGCGAAAGCGTTTATGAGTTCTTATTACAAGCCGTCGTTCAAGGAAGACCGCCCGTATTTAACGATGTTCTGGTCATAGTCCTGAACGATCATGGTGCCGCAGCGCGCACCTAAGGCGATGTACTGATCAACGCTGCTTATCGAGGGTAAACATCTCTTGCGGCCCACTGACTCCGCGTAGGTCGAAGTGCCCGATCGAACGGATCGGGCGCCCGATATGGGCGGCAAATTCCTTGGAGAACAGCAGCGGCACGCCCGCTTCCTTGGTCATCGACTGCAGCCGCGCTGTTTTGTTTACGGCCGGGCCGATGACATTAAAGGCAAGCCGGTTTGGCGCGCCGACATTCGCGTGCGTGACAGTGCCGACATGCAGGCCGAGGCCGAACTCGATTACGGGGAGACCGGCATGGCGCCGCCGGTGGTTGACCACGGCGATGGATGAAAAGGCATCGATCGCAGCGTCAAGCGCCGCGTCGCAGACGATCGCTTCGTCCGCGGGCTGCTTGATCTCGAACACGATCAGGATCGCATCGCCGATAAATTGCAGGATTTCGCCACCCCGGGCTGCCGCGGCGGCGGCGCAATTTTCGAAATACTCGTTCAGCAGCTGCAACAGCTGCGGCGCGGGTAACGATTCACTGAGCGCGGTGAACCCGCGTAAGTCCGAGTACCAGAACGCTGCTTCGATGCGATCACCATCGCCGCGCTTCACCTGACCTTCGAGAATGCGGGCGCTGATGCGCGGGCCGACGAAGGCATCCAGCAGGCCGAGCGTCAGGCGGCGCGCGTGCAGGATTTCCACAACCGGAGCGATAAGATTGGATAGCGCCTCCAGGCGATCCAGATCGTTGTCGCTAAAGCCTTGCGTCTGCGCGGTAGAAAAGTTCAGAAAATTCACAACGCCTGAACCGAATACAAGTGGCAGCGCCAGGTAGTCGGTCAGGCCGCCAGCGCGCAACTCATGCAGCACCGCGTGATCGCTCGATTCGTCAAGCGTTTCCAGTCGCCGCCTGAAAATGCGCCTCTGCTGACGCACGAACTGCACAGGGCTACCGATGTAGGCGTCGCTGTGCTCGACTCCGTGCCAGCCGGCGAATTCGGCAGCACCTTTGCCGCGCGTCCAGAATCCGCCCCACGCGAGGATCTGAGGATGGATGGTTCCCAGTGTAATTCCGAGGCGGTCGATGCGCGCACCGGCGGCATCGAGCCGGGCGGCCAGCGCGTTGAGCAGCGCTACGAGGTCGATGATCAGCCGCCCTTCGATTGCCAGCCACGCGGCCACTGGCGCGAGCGACCAGCCTTCGTCCGCACCAAGCAGGCCACGCCGGCTGAGTTCCCGGCGGCTCAGTTCGGACATCGGAGCGGCCAGCGCTGAATGATGTCGCACAATATTTCCGCCGGCACCTTACTTGAGCGGGACCGGCTCGAGGTACAAGTTTCGCCTGTGTGCCAGACAAACACCCGCGTCGAAAGCAGTGAATCAAGCATCAAGTCATCATGCCGGGATCAGTTTGGAAGCGGGTCGCACCGCGTGCTTGCCGTAGTTGTGAGTTAGCCAACGCTCAGGGATGAGCGCATGCTAGCAATAATAGATCGAGCCTGTGGCCCGATGTATTCTGTACCGAGCGGGTAGCTGCAGAGAGCCAAACATCATGAAGGCATTCATTGTCGATCGTTATGGAAAAGCCGATGTGGTTCGGGCCGGCGAAATGCCGGAGCCGGTGTTGCGGGAAGATGACGTCCTGGTGCAGGTCCACGCCGCGAGTGTCAACCCGCTGGATGTAAAAATCAGGGAAGGCACATTCAAACTGGTTGTGCCTTACCGCTTGCCGTTTATCCTGGGCCACGATCTGGCCGGGATCGTGGTTCGGGTCGGATCTCGTGTGCAGCAATTCAAGAGCGGCGATGAGATCTATGCGCGCACCGATAGCGGCCGACCTGGTGCTTTCGCGGAATTCATTTCGATAAACGAAAACTCCGCCGCGAACAAGCCTAGAGCGCTGTCCATGGAAGAAGCGGCTTCCATCCCGCTGGTTGGTTTGACTGCCTGGCAGGCACTCATTGAAAGGGCGAATCTGAGGAAAGGCCAGAAAATACTGATCCACGCGGGCTCTGGTGGGGTCGGCACCTTTGCGATTCAGCTGGCAAAGCATCTCGGTGCGACTGTCGCGACGACAACCAGCACGGCGAATGTCGAATTGGTGAGGCGCCTCGGCGCCGACATTGTCATCGATTACAGGAAGGACAATTTCGAAACCATCCTGCACGATTACGATGTGGCTTTCGATACGCTGGGCGGCGAGACGCTCGAAAAATCGGTACGCGTGCTCAAGCTGGGTGGAAAGCTTATCGGCATTGCCGGCCCACCCGATCCCGACTTCGCCAAAGGCATCAACGCAAACTTGATCGTGCGGCTGGTGACCGGCCTTTTGAGCTATGGCATCCGCAAAGCCGCAAAGCGCCACGGCATCAGCTACTCATTTCTGTTCATGAGACCAAGCGGAGACCAATTGCGCGAGATTGCAGCTCTGATCGATTCTGGGATCATACGGCCCGTCGTGGATCGCATCTTTCCGTTCGAATCGACCAAGGAGGCTTTGGCTTACGTCGAAACCGGGCGTGCGAAAGGCAAGGTCGTCGTTAAGGTGCGATAAGAGCCACGCGGCTTAATCAAAATCTTCAAGTAAGTCCAGCACATCAGTTTCCCTAAGCAACAGCAAAGATGTATGGAACACATCACTCCGTCCCTCTAAAATGACTAGCAAAATGATTAAACAGATTG
>JBJMWI010000001.1:0-12404 GCA_045810225.1 Burkholderiales bacterium | reverse complement strand
AGACGATTTGCAAGCAAGCCGAATGATTTGCATCCGCCCGTGACTCACTTGCCAAATACGCGGCGCAAATGCCGTGCCGCGCCAAAACGCCGTGCAATGTCATGCTAGCGCTGTAACATGCCTTCGTGCCGCGCTCGTCTTGCGCCATTTGGACTAATCGCAGCCGCAAGAATCCGGGGCAGGACAAGGCCCTGGCTCAGCGTTGCGCAACGTGCCCTGGTCCCGCAGGATCAGTGCGCATAGCGGCGCGGGTTTTTGGAGCGGCGTGCGCGCTGCGAAAGGCGATTGATGCATGCCCATACATCATGCCCACCGAAAACCACAGAAATGATTGTTCCACGCCGGGCGTCAGGCTACTGTCCGTTGCATAGGACAGCAGCAGACTTGCCAGCCCCGCTGCCGATCCTGCATAGAAGCCGCGCAGTGTTGGGTTTAATCCGGCATCGCGGCTCAGCGCGCGAAAATTTTTCCAGACATGCCAGAAATACGCGCACAGCAAAATCAGCCCGATGATTCCCATGTCCAGCACCGCCTGAAGATAAGCGTTGTGCGGGTGTTCGACGGGAAGAAAGGTAATACCGCCACCCGTGCGCATGGGCTCGGACCACATTATCGAGCCAAGGCCATGGCCGTAAATCGGACTGCGCGCCAATTCCGGCAGGAGCGGCAACCACAGGTAATCAATGCGCCCGGCCGAAATGGTATCCACAGATCCGCTGCCAACGCCCATCAGCACGCGCTCGTAAACTGCACCGGGCAACGCGACCAACACGCACGCCGCCAGCAATCCGAAAAGCATCCACGTCCTGGCATTACGGCGCCATACCAGATATAAAACGTTTACGACAATGAAACTCAGGAATGCGCCCCGTGAAAACGTAAGAACCAGCGCAACCACCACGACCACCATGGAAACCAGCAGTGCGAGCCTGAATG
The DNA here is from genome assembly GCA_045810225.1 of Burkholderiales bacterium. Taxonomy (GTDB): domain Bacteria; phylum Pseudomonadota; class Gammaproteobacteria; order Burkholderiales; family JACQAP01; genus JACQAP01. The sequence continues at coordinate 11,468 of JBJMWI010000001.1, read as the reverse complement.
CGGAATTTTTCGACTCCGCCCACGTGAACAGCAATAGCGCATACGCAGAAACGTATAGCCGCCCAAGCGCGTTCGCATGCATGCCGAGCGCGGAGAGCACTTCACGCGACTCGCTGCCCGCCATATCCTTCAATGATGTACCGGACAATAGAACAAACACGATAACCATCGCGCTCATTACCCATATCGCAGCAACTGCCGGGTACAAAAAGCGTTCCGGCTTGTCGGACCTTGCCATGGCCGCACCCACTACCAGCGCGAATACCACCATGATCAGCGGCTTCATGACCATGTCGCGAAAGTAGCCGCTGGCGTTTTCGAACTCGATGACATTCCCGTCGAGCAGGAAGGATGGGATTTCATTGACATGGCCGGACCCGAGCACGCCTGCCGCAATGATCGGCACGATGTACAGCCATAGCAGCGGGCGCGGTACTAGGGGCCCGCGATTTTTTTCGGACAGCCCGTGCAACAGAAGTGAGCCTACCGTGGCTACCAGCAGCAAGTTAAACGGATTCAACCCGGTAACACCAAGCATCGCATGGGGAAACATCCAGCTTCGCGAGATCGGCATCAACACGATGAGCAGCGCCACGCCGATGCGGAAATCGCGCAGGATGAATGCGCATCCAATCAGCGAGACGCACAAGAACAACGCGTTCACTCCGGCAACGGCGACCACACCGCCCCAGACCGCGCCAACCAGCGCAATGGCCGCCAGCACGCCGGCCTTGCGCAACAGGGAAGGTTTGGTGCGGCTGGTTTGCGGTACGCTATCCGCGGCGGACGATGGATCGTGCGAGCGCCACTTGGCTATCCAATGCGGAACGAATTGGCCTTGCAGATCCAGTGCCATTCTCCGCGGTCAATCAAATGGCATTGAACACAGTGCCGACAATACGCGTACCGGTATCGTTCAGTGCCCGGATCGTGCTAGCGGTGTCCGCAATACCAGTGTGATCCTTGCGCACCAGTACGATTGCGCTGCCCGCCCGGAATGCGACGCTCTGCGCATCGGCATACAGGCTGGCGGGCGGTGTGTCAAACAGAATGACATCGAATTCATTGCGCAATTCGCCCAGCAGCGCTGCCAAGGCGGGCCGCAACAGTAACTCCTGCGGATTAGGTGGGCACGCGCCCGCGGGCAACAGGGACAGCGTGCCGAATTGCGGAAGAGGCACTACGGCGCTTCGGTCAGCGCGGCCGGAAAGCACCGCGGACAATCCGATGCGGTCGGGTACATTAAAAATGCGATGTTGCCGGGGCGCACGCAGATCAGCGTCAATCAAGACGGTACGTTCGCCGAGTTGGGAAAACGCCACGGCAAGATTCGCTGCGACGTAACTGCGCCCTTCGCCGGATCCCGGACTTACCACAGCCAGCATCCGGTGCCTCGTCTGCGCATTGGACCAGCGAATCAACAACTGTGTACGCAATGCGCGCATTTCCTCGGCGCGAGGGTGGAACGGTTCATAAGCCCCAACCAGTTCACTGCTGATGTCTTCGCTACCGGGAAGCAAGTGCGGCAATCCATATTGCTTGGCGACGGCGCTGCGCAGGTCCTCGCGGTTAATGAGTCGAAGCGACAGTGCGGCCTCGCCAAATCTCAGGCCTCGCAGGCGCTGCACTTCCAAAATTGGCGCGATATCGCCCGGATCTATTTTGCCGAGCTCGACCAGGATGTTGCCAAGCCTGCCATCCTGATGAAGGATGACGCGTCCGGAGCCTTCTATCGGCAGTACATTCTCCTGAGTGATCATTGGTAGTCCTTAACCCGGGTTTGGCAATGCACTATGGCGTCTTCTGGACGGACCGAGCAGCCCATTGGACGGTTTCCAGGGCTTCAGTTCGCCCAGCAGAGGCACATCCCATGCGTTATCGAGATCATTGAGAGAACGCACGCGGCGATCTGCAAGTTCCAGCAATAGCACCAGACCCACGCCAAGCATCAAGCCCACTACCAGAGAGATCGCGATATTGAGCGTTACTCGCGGGCTGGCCGGTTTTCTGGGCTCGTCGGCGGCATTGAGCAACGTGACGTTAGTCTGATTTGCGCGGCTTTCCACCTGGCTGACGACGGAACGCTGCATTGCCGTGTCGTAAGCGCGCTCAGCCGATTCGACGTTGCGTCTCAGGACCGTGAACTCGTTCCTGCTTTCCTTCAGGCTTAGCATGCGCGCACGCTGCGCCGCCAGGGATTGGGCCAGTGCAGCCTCTCGCTGCCGGCTTTGACGTGCCGAGCTTTCGATGCCGTTCACGACCTTTCGCATCTCGGTGTCCAGTTTTTCACGCAGGCTCAGGTTCTCGGAAACCTGGCGTTGATATTGCGGATGGTTCTTTCCGTAGTGCGTAGACATTTCCTCAAGCCTGGTCTCACCGTGCATCAGATCGGACTTCAGCCGCTGTATGAATGGATTTTCCAGTACCTCCGGCAGCTTCTCGGGCGGAGCGCCCTCTTCCATGAATTTGCGCGCTTGCTGCTCGCGGCCGTTCCACTGCATCGTCTGTTCCTGCGCCCGGACGACTTCATCCGACAACGCCACCAGACGGTTGTTTTCCACGTCCAAGCGCTCATCGGCCGAAACGATTTTCTGGCGTTGATGATTGTCGGTCAGCTTTACTTGAGCATCCTCGAGATTGGCACGCAAGGCTTTCAGTTGCTCGTCAAACCAGGCGGCCGCTTCACGCGCAGGCTCCACGCGGAATTCGAGCATGGTATCGATATAGCCCTTGGCGAACGCATTGGCGACCTGCATCGAGAAACGCGGATCGGAAGACGAGAAGATGACTTCAATGACATTGCTCTGCGAAGTCTCAACCTTGAGCCTCTTCAGCAATCCTTCGACCAGACGGTCTTCATACGTTGAGCGACCGCCTTCGCCGTCCGACAGCGTCGCAAGCGCGGAAGGCTTGTCCGCGAGCTTCAGCTCCTGCACGACCTTTCTCGCCACTTTCTTACTGCCAATGATGTCCTTCTGCGTCTGCAGGTAGCTCAACCTTTCCTGCGGCAGAATCAGCGGCCGCATGGCATTGCTCAATGACTGTTCGTCCTTGGCAACGACCAGCAGCGATGCGGTCGCCTTGTAGGATTTAGGCATGGCCAGACTGGCCAACGCGGCTGCCGCGACTGTGGCGATTAAAACCAGGACGAATACGCCAAAACGCGCGCGCAATGCGAGTAGAAATTGTTGTAGGTTCACAGTCGGGATCGCGATAAGTTGTTGATCATGTCAAGCGGTCGAACTTAGAACAGGCTTTCGCGTACGAAAACGATATCGTCTGCCAGAATTGGATCAGTCAGCTTGGCGTCCAATTTAACGAACTTTCCGTTGGGCATGCGTCGATGTATGCCAATCCCACGCTCGTTCGCGCGCGGTGTGAGTCCGCTTCCCAGAGACAAGGCCTGCATGACGATCATGTTCGGCTCAAGACGGTAAGCACCGGCACGCTGAACTTCGCCATAGATATAGAAGACCGGGGCCCGCTCCACATAAATGGTGTCGCCGTTCTCGATCTGGATGTTCGTAGAAGGATCGCCGCCGTGGAAAATGGCCGGCACATCAATCTCGTGCCTCTCAACCTTGCCGGCGCGATTGGTCAAGACTGTTACCGTATCGGCACCGGTGGCGCTGATTCCACCTGCGAGCGTAAGTACATCGGTCAAACGTGAAGCGGAGTCTTCAAGAATATAGTTGCCCGGCCGCGAAAGTTGACCGAGCACATGGACCTGCCGGCTGCGTACTTGCACGATCGAAACCGCGACCTGCGGGTTGACGATGAAGTTGCCGCGCTTGAGTTGTTCCGCGATCCGGCTGCCCGCCTCTGCCGCCGTCAACCCGCCTAATGCCACTTCGCCAATGAGCGGGAACACGATTGCGCCCCCCTGGGACAGTCGCGCTTCAGTGGTGAGATCGGGATTCTGAAATACGGTAATGCGTATGCTGTCACCGGCTCCCAGCGTATCGCGCGTGAAAGCAGCGCTCCCGCGCTCGGCAGCAGCGGCGGATGGGGAAGTCGGTGCGGCCTGGGGCGTAATGCGGGCCTGCGCAGCGTCCCGCGTTGGCGCCCCGTTCGCTGGTTGGCCTGGGTTCGCCGGCCGGGCTTGCGCAGCATCGCGTGGCGGCGGTGCTGTATCGCGTGCCTGCGCGCAAACCCAAGTCGCCATCACCACCAGGGTCACCGCAACCCGCGTTAGCGTGCGCACGCGGTGAGCGGATGCAAGAAGATTCTTTTGCCTGTGTCCCATCAAAACCTCATCTCAAGGATCGCGCCCACAGGCGCGTCTAACGCGTCCAGCCGTGATTGGTGCGCGCTGAACTTTTCCTCGCGCATCGTTTCAACTGCGACTGCCGCCGGATGTTATTCAACTGTTGGCGGCGTATCACTCTGCATTCAGGATAGGCCAGAGACATTTAGGGGCCATGTCCCTTCTTGGTCCGATCGGACTAACGTGCTCGTCTTGCTTGAAGCACCGTGCACCGTGGTGCAACGGCGGGCGAGGTACGGCCCGGTTATTGGGTTTGAGTTCTAGACAACGCGTTCAGGACGAAAAGATGCGCGGCCTTGCCACGGCGCATATGCCGAGGAAGCCGGCCAGCAAGACGGCCCAGGTGCCCGGTTCTGGAGTATTTGGGGTGTCCGATACCCGCACCCATGTCTGATCCCGTCGCAAGGCTGCGGCTCTTGCGCTGTCATTCAATGGCAGCTGAACATTTTCCAACAGAGCCAGTTTGCCGGGCTGCTCCATATCGCGGGGAGCGCCCGCCGGACCCGGGCGGTCAATGGCAAATTGGCTGTTACTGCCCCTCAGTACGCTGTGCAACTCTTCAATTTTGCGTACATCACCGGTGCGTGCGAAGCGATGTTTTTCCCGGCCAAGCAAGGCATGGTGCTCGACGGGGCGGCCCACCTCACACAAATTGCTGTTGCGCCCGTCATGGCTTTCAGATCCGAAGGCGGTCGCGGCCATCGACCCGCAAATCAATGCCACAAAAAATGAAACCACGAATTTGTACACGGCACCACTCCTTTGCCACGGTGACTCCCAGTGAATATATCTTTAGTACATTAAGCGGAGTCCACCCGGCAATAGCCCGCCTTGACTATCGATCAGTCAGGCGCTCCAAAGCAGCCACCGCACGCCCCGTAGTCAAGTCTTCAAGATGCGCAGATCCAGCGCTTTGCCCACTGCTTGAGCACGATTTACGACGTCGAGCTTGCGCAGGATTTTTTGCACGTGGTTTTTGACGGTCAGCGGACTGATATCGAGAATGGCCCCGATCTCGAAGTTGCTCTTGCCGAAATACACCCACTTCAGGATTTCCTGTTCGCGTGCCGTTATTTTTCTCGCCGTGTCGGATACCAGGGCATCATTGCATTTCGTCCGCCCGTTTACTTCAGTGCGTACCCAGGCCGAATGTAAGAATGGTATGACCAGCCGCGCAAGGTAGGCATGTCTTGGCCCCAGCGATCCCGGGTTGCTGGCAAACGCAAAGAATCCCGTTACCCTGCCTTCTGCGTCGTGAGTACCGTGAGCGAGGATCTGCGTCGCGCGGACGCGTTCCAGCTCCTGCGCGAACAGGCCTTTCGCAAAGGGGGTGTCCGCCGTATCGCAAAGCAGCGGGCGAAATCCGCGTTCTTCCCAGACCTTGATCAGACTGGGTGCGACCGATGTGTCGCGCAGAAACATTTCTCCGAAGACGCCCTGGTCCGGTGCCACCATGGAAAAGCTGTCGACACGCATGGATTGCGGATCGCCATTGCGCAACCCGCATATCAATACCTCATGCCGGATCAAGCTCTGCAGCAGACCCTGAGTCCAACTAAAGAAGTGTGCGCGTTCATATACTCTAAGCGACGCATCGAGATTGAGTACCAGCGTCTCAACATCGATGTCCACGATACCGTGAATGCCTGTTTCGTCGCCCCTCGGATCTTCCAGGGACGCGTTTCCCGCGGCGGCATAATCGGGTTCAGGTCGGCGTTCGGTCCCGTGAGGAAGCACAGTAGGGGTGAACTGGATGGTTGCCTTTTCAATCGGGAGCGATGTAGAGAGCATGACTATTCCGCGAATCGTGATTCATGAGTAACTGAGGAACCCCACATTAAATAATGTGGTGTCGACTTGAGGTGAGAATAGACTGAAGCGCACTCGGCGTATGTGCGCCATCGCACAAAATCTGAATTGATTCATTGCTTGAACTGAACACATGCGGTGCAGTCTCGCAACCCAACTCGTTTTGCAGCAGCGTTCCCCGCTAGTCCGATGGGGCTACCGCATACACATCACGGCTAAACGTCTGCTCGTTAACGTAACTCCGTTGGCACCCAGCCAGCGTTCTCCTTCAATCCGGTCACTAGAGCAATCTTGCTTCAGCTACAAAATACTCAACCGCGTCTGCTTCCGAGCCAGCCCGGCCCTGTCACCCTGCTTCGCGCCGCCGTCGATCCGGTAGTTGCCGTTGGCTGCCTGATTATTTCTGCACTCTGGTTCGAGGGACGCTTTGGCGGTCCCTATTTAATTTTGGCTTTGCTTGTATTTTCGATGACCTTTCCGGGCAACCTCACACGCGATACCGCTGGCAATGGCGCGTTGATCCGCAGCATCATCACCGGCTGGTTTGCGATAGTGGCGCTTTTGCTGTTGCTGGGGTGGGCTTCCCAGACAATGGAAAATTTCAATTCCAACACTGTCTTTGCGTGGACGCTGATCACGCCGCTCGCCTTGTTTGCCGCACACCGGGTAATTCCACTGATATTGCCTCGGGTCCTTGCCGCAGAAGGTTTGCAAAGGACGGCCGTAATCGCGGGCGCAAACGGATCTGGGCGTGACCTCGGCATGCACTTGCGCGCCCGTACGCTGCTTGGCATTCGTTTTGAAGGCTATTTCGACGATCGCAGCGGGTACCGTGACCTGAACCTTGAGGTTGATGACAATCTCGGCGATCTGAGCGAGCTTGCCGAGTATGTCAAGCGGCACCACATCGATTTGATTTACATCACGCTGCCGATGACTTCGCAGCCCCGCATTCTGCGATTGCTGCGTGACCTTCATGACACAACTGCGTCGGTGTATTTTGTGCCGGATATTTTTCTTTATGACCTTATCCAGGCGCGCGTGGAAACCATCGGCGGCATTCCGGTGCTTGCCGTATGTGAATCGCCATTCTACGGCGCAGACGGGCTTATCAAGCGTGCCAGCGACATCATTCTCGCGTCTCTGATTCTGATTCTGATATCGCCCTTCATGCTGGCGATCGCCCTGGCGATAAAGCTGACTTCGCGCGGACCGGTGCTGTTCCGGCAACGACGTTACGGCCTCGACGGCAAAGAGATTCTGGTCTACAAGTTTCGCTCCATGAAGGTACTCGAGGACGGTAACCAGGTCACGCAGGCCACACGCAATGATCATCGCGTGACACCGCTGGGTGCTTTTCTGCGCAAGTCGTCGCTGGACGAGCTGCCGCAGTTCATCAACGTTTTGCAGGGCCGCATGAGTATCGTCGGCCCGCGACCGCATGCGGTTGCGCACAACGAACTGTATCGCAAGCTGATCCCCAGCTACATGATTCGGCATAAGGTACGGCCCGGCATCACCGGGCTCGCACAGGTCAATGGCCTGCGTGGAGAAACCGACAAGCTCGAAAAGATGAGCGCCCGCATCGAACATGACCTGGCTTATCTTCGCAACTGGTCACTTCTGCTTGATCTGAAGATTATTTTCCTGACCGTGCTGGTGGTCCTGAAAAGAGAAGATGTTTACTGACTGTTGAGTCCCGCACCAAGCACAGCGCTGGAGAGCCAATACCCTCGGCTCTCCTCACAAACGCGGCTGCCTTACTCGTGATCGAGGCGAAACCGGTAACCCAGCCCGCGCACCGTTTCGATCAGGGCATCATGACCATGCGGCGCCAAGCCCTGGCGCAGCCGGCGGATGTGTACATCGACGGTCCGCTCCTCGACATAGGCATCATGCCCCCAGATCTCATCCAGCAGCGTCGTACGGCTGAATATCCGGCCGGGATGGGTCATGAAAAAATGCAGCAATCGGAATTCCGTGGTCCACAACTCGATCTCACTCTCCCCGCAACTGACACGCCGGGCCGCCGGATCCAGTTGCAGACCCGGAACTTCGATAACCTGGTCCGCGAGTTGTGGAGTACGCCGTCGCATGACGGCCTTGATTCGCGCCAGCAACTCCCGGCCTGAATAAGGCTTGGTGACATAGTCGTCTGCCCCGCCTTCGAGTGCGGCGACTTTGTCCTGCTCCTCAGCACGCGAACTGATCAGGACAATGGAAATGTCCTTGGTGCGTCGGTCGCTGCGCAGACGGCGCGCGAACGGGAGTCCGGGTATGCCGGGCAGAATCCAGCTCAGCACAACAAGGTCGGGCCTGATCTGGCGCATCATCACCTCCGCTTGAGGTATATCACCCGCGCAATGAACCTTGTAACCGGCATTCTGCAGGTTCACCGCAAGAAGTTGCCGGGCAGGTTCTTCATCTTCGATAACTAGGACGGAGCCTTCCATGTGTCTCACCTATTCATTAAACGATTCCGCCGGAGCGGGCCACAAACGCTGTTCGGTTTTGCGCCAATGTGCTCGACGCTAACCGCGCTGTGTTCTCATACCCCGAGAACACGCGCGCAGCTTGCGCTGCCTGTCCAATTGCATCTGTTCGATCACGCACAGAACACTGCGTGATATGCGCAATTACCACACACTAGTTCACGCACGTCTGTCGGTGGAACAACTTAGAGCCCATACGGGCTCGAAAAAATCCGTCAATAGTCCGAACGGTGCGCCAACGGAATGGAAACGGACACGGTGGTGCCTCTGCCCGGTGAGGTCTGGAAGGTGACGTGCCCGCCGAACAGTTGGGCGCGCTCTTGCATGCCAAGCAGCCCGAGCGATTCGCGGGCATGCACTGCACTCTCGGCCATGCCCACTCCATCGTCCGTGACTTTGAGGGACAAGGTCGTATTGGAAATACGAAGCTGGACAAATACGCTGGTCGCCTTGGCATGGCGCGCGATATTGGTCAGGATCTCCTGAAATATACGGAATACGGCGGTCGACAGCTCGTTGCCAAGGTGAGTAGGTTGAGTTGGCAATTCTGCGCGGCAGCGGATGCCCAGTCGCTTTTGAAATTCTTTGGTCTGCCATCCAACGGCCGCAACTAGGCCCATGTCATCGAGGATTTCAGGCCGCATGCCGGTTGACATGCGCCGGACGACCTGTACGGTGGAGTCGATGAGCCGGCACATCGTATCGGCGCGCGTCAGCAGGGCTTTCTCGTTTTGGTCCACTTGCTTGACCAGCCACGTGAGGTCCATTTTAAGGCTGGTCAACACCTGCCCCAGTTCATCATGGATTTCGCGCGCAATGCGGGCACGCTCCTCTTCCCGAATCGAAATGAGCCGGGCTGCAAGGGCCCGCAGTTTTATTTCGGATTCACGCAATCGCTCCTCGGCGATTTTTCTTTCGGTGATTTCGCTGCTAAGCGCCGCGTTCTTCCGGTGAAGTTCGACCAGCACGGACACTTTTGAGCGTAGCACTTCGGGAACGACGGGCTTCATCAAATAATCCACCGCCCCGACTTCATAGCCGCGGACGGCGGATTCGATTTCCCGCGACACGCCGGTCAGAAAAATAACCGGAATATGTCTGGAGCGTTCCCGGTCACGAATCAACCGGGCAGTTTCGAAGCCGTCCATCTCCGGCATGCGTACGTCGAGCACAATGACAGCAAAGTTATGCTTTAGTACCAGCCGCAGCGCTTCAAGTCCGGATCGTGCCGTAATGAGGTTTTGTCCCAAAGGCTCCAGCAGCGCCTGCAAGGCCATAAGGTTCTTGGGGTCGTCGTCGACCAGTAGAACGTCGGCTCTCCAGTCGCCGGTATCGAGGCGCGACTTCGGTTCGGAAGCTTCGGCGGAAGCGCCCGCGGACTGAGGTGTCGCTTGCAGGTCTTTTGTGGTCAACGTCGCAGCGCCAGAAAATTGTTTTCCGGAAATGATCTCTCTCAGACTGGGATAAGTTGATGCCGTTCCACAGTGCAGCGCCTAGCATAGAAGCGGCGTGTGCGCCCTCATTCTGTCGACTCGTGCAATCGGCGTGGGCCGAATGGATGTCTCCGACGATCTTGGGTCGCGGTTCCGGGGAGTTCCCGCGTTTGAAGCGGGTCGAATCCGCTTTCTCACTTCCAGTAGCGCGATGCCTATGTACCTACCTGGTGCATTTTAAGTAACCGCATTGCTTTCTATCTAATTAATACGGAGCGGGCGGGAATATGGCTTTCCCGCCCACTAGCAAAACCTTTTTTAGGTACTGTCTGGTTTAGCGAGCCCCGTTATATCGGCGCCGCCAGCGGTTGCCGTGGGGCGCCACCTCCGCCGATAGTCGTCGGGCTGTTATTGTCAACCACATGCAACGCGGTCATCAGACGCTGCATGTCGCGTGACCATGGCGAATTGTCTCGCACGCGCTGCTCGATGGGAAAACCCCAATCGTCTTCAAATTGTGCCAGGAAAGATCCGTTCGGTCCGACCTCGGCATTGATAATGAATGACGGCTCAGGTTGGGTATCGTCGATATAGGCGCCGTAGTTCTGCAGCGTCCAGGCGAGTTGTTTAGCGGGTTCCGTTTCAAGCCCCATGCTGGAAATATCGGTAAAAGAAGGGATGGCAAGCAGCGCTCCCATCTTCATGGCGCCGCTATTCTCACGCTCCCTGCCGTATGAAGATACGGCGTCGCTATCCGCTCTGTCGGCGGGCCAGCGATAACACTCGCTCATCACCGGACAACGGGAGAGTACGAGCGCCGAGTAGACGGCCACCTTGAGCGCATGCGCCGGTCCTTGGCCGCCGGGGCGAAGTTCACCCACGCGAAGCGTGCCACCAATCGCCGATAGTCCGGATCCGCCGTGGGACCCACTGATGCCATCGCCGTAAAGATCGACCGATGGGAAAACTGACGTTCCCGTAAGCGACGTCCCCGCTGCACCGGCGGTACAACGCGTGAAGGGCTGTGTATGGACCAGGGTTCGTCCGTCGCTCTGGAGGAACACTGCGCTGGCATTGCCATTGTTGTTCGGAACAATATAGTCGCTCGGTATTGGCACCTGAAAGAGTACGCCCCCGTTAGCGCCACACCGGTCCGCGCCAGTCCATGCCGCGCTGCTGTAATTGACGTCGGTAAGCGGCGCGCCAGGCGTCAGTACAACGATGTCTTTGTCTATATGCGGCATCGGCGCCCATTCATCCGCGGTATATGGGATGGCCGGAATGTTGGCCGGAACATAGGCTGCGTCGCTGCCCACCGGCATGTTCCAGATGCTGGTGGAGGAGAAAGGTTGCTGGTAAGGATCCCGAGTTGCAGAAGCCAGTTGTGACGCGCCTAGGCGGGGCTCTTGCCCCCCACCCCCCCCCCCACCCCCCCAGCCCCCCGGAAAGCACCGTGCGACCACCACA